>NZ_NIZW01000004.1 GCF_002727185.1 Rhodopirellula bahusiensis | reverse complement strand
TTGCAGGACTTCGCCAACGCTCTTGTCGGCCGCCAGCATGGCATCCGCATCACGTAGCTTCTTGATGATCTGTTCAGGTGAATGTCGTCGTTTCTTGCTCATGGAAAATCCTCGGCCGGAATTGGCTCTAGACTTTCATAACCCCTGGATCAGGTTTTGGGGAGCATTCCAGTGCGACGTGCCACTGAGCCCGCCGATGTGAACGACCGTTGTCGGGCTTGGTGGTCCAAGATACCCAACCTCGATGACCGATTGATGCGTTGCAACACCGGCCGCAACAGGCAGAGAATTGTCACGCTGCTGATTGATCGGTCGGGGCTGACTGCGATTCTTCGCGTCGCCTAGTGGCTGCGTGAGTGGGGCGACTACGGCGACGGATAGTCCGCGGCTTCAGCCAACAGGTTCACGGCCCGGTCGATCTGTTCACGGCTGGTCGTCCATCCGACTGACACGCGAATCGCACGACCGACTTCTTTCTCGCTGCAACCAATCGCTCGCAGTATCCGAGTCATCTCATCGGGTGGCGATTCGGATTGGGCCAGTCCGACGACCAGGTGCCGAGCAGCCTTTTGAATGCGTTTGGCTTCCGCAGGCATTTGCACGGTGACTGTGTTGGGCAATCCGTCTACATGCTCAGCCAGGATAGTGACTCGGTCATCCAAGTTGCTTCTCAAGCCGTCAATCAGTCGCTGGCGAAGTTCCGCGAGAGTTTCATAGGCTTCGTCGACGCATTTTCCAGCCATTGAAGCGGCCGAGCCGAACCCGACGATGCCGGGCACGTTTTCACTGCCTGCTCGCAGCCCCATTTCTCGGCTCTCACCAAACAAAATGGGTTTCAGTTCCAAACCGCGGCGAACGAAGAGGGCGCCGTTGCCTTTGGGACCGTACATTTTGTGTGCGCTCAACGCCAGCGAATCGACGCGAAGCTGAGTGACTTCGACGGGGATTTTGCCGACCGACGTCGTTGCGTCGCAGTGGACGCGGATGCCCCGGTTGTGGCAACGATCCGCCAATTCCCGGATGGGCTGCATGGTGCCGAGCACATGGTTGGCCAACTGCAGGCAGACCATTTGCGTCGATTCGCGAAAACGCTTTTCAAACTCGTCTGCGCTCACAACGCCATTGGAATCACAGGGCACCAATTCAACGTCCCAGCCGAGGCGTCCAAGTTGCAGTCCAGCCTGCATGACTGCGTCATGTTCGATGTTGCTGATCAACACATGAGGAGGGCCATCGAGCGGGTCCATCGTGTTGTCGAAGTCCGCTGCGCCGAGAATCCCAAGGTTGTTAGCTTCCGTTCCACCGCTGGTGAAGACCAACTCGAAGGGTTCGCATCCAATCAGAAACGCGACCGATTCGCGGGCGCCTTCAATCGCTTCACTGACCGCTGAGGCGTGAACGTGCGATTGGGTCGGCAGCATGAAGTGCGTCGACCAATAGGGTTTCATTGCCTCGATCACCGAAGGAGCCATCGGTGTTGTGCGATTGAAATCGAGGTAAATCAGCGACACGGCGAAAGAGACTGAGGTGGCAAAGCAAAGGAAGCGGGTTCCCCAGATTAACCCCTTTGCCCTGTGAATCTAGGCGGCAACACAGCGATTCTCACCGTGGGGCAGAAAGGCTGTGGCAGGTCGCTTCACCTTGGCTCAGCTCAACGAGGCTTTTTCTTACGCCCTTTGGCCAAACGCTTCATCTTTTTGACTTCGTCTTCCGAGACAACCCATCCACGACAGTTGCGGGCACCGCACTGGCACTTGGGATTCCAGTCAAATGCTTCCCAGGAATAGTCGAACGAAATCTCGGTCTCGGCTTCAATGTTACAAATCGCGACAACGCCCAGCGAGAAATCGGTCAGCTGAACCAATTCACAGTTGGGGCTGCACGAGTGGTTCATGAACGCACCAGGAGTGCTGGGTTCGAGGTACCATTCTTCGTCCAGGTCCATCACATATTCACTACCTTCGTAGTGTTTTTTGTTGATCAATTGACCGGTGACTTCAAAGACCAGTTCACCCGGTTGGAATTGCCGAGCTGCGTAGACGCCGAAGCCACATCGACCGGTGCTTTTGACCTCAATGTCATCGTCGTAGTACGAACGATAGGAATAGTCCTTGTCCACGACAGCTTGAAGCTTCTTGCGACGCTGTTTATCCAGTGCGGTCATTCGGTTTTTTGAAGAAGGGTGAGATAGAGACCTTGGACGGATTTTACCAAGCTTTGCGAAACTGGAGCGGACCGTCAACGAGCAATCGGGCGAAAATTTCCGCCCGTTCTTGTCACAGATGATCCTAATCAGTTTGAAACGAATGTGAGGGCTGCGCGTGATCGAAAGAAACGTTCGATGTGCGGTGGGTGAGTATGTCGATCACACCGAAGCCATCCGGTTTGATTGGTTACCAAGTCCAAGGGATCTTCCATGTCACGTTCGCTTTTCACTTTCTTATGTGTGATGACCTGTTCCATGGTCACCACCAATGTTCACGCGGACCTAGATTCGCTGTTGGGAAGTTGGACGGAAGCAGCCTCGGCAGAACACGCGGCGGACGAGTCGTTGGTCCTGAACCATGCGACCGAGCAGCCCGTGCAAGTTCAACACATGCATGCACCTGCCACCGCGTTTCCGAATCAGCCTGTCGCCACGGTGAACCCCTACGTGGTCACGCCGGGGACGATTGATTGCGGCGGCGGATGTGATTCGGCTGGCCCTTGTCAGAAACCAGCCTGCAAAACGTGCGGACCGAAATTCAAATGGGCCAAACGACTCGGCGGTGGATGCAACTCGTGCGGTGAACTCGTGGATCCATCTTGCCAGGCATGTACTTCGTGCGGACTGGGCGGCAAGCTCAAAGGCCTCGGCTCGAAGGGCTGCAACACCTGCGGCGAGATCGTTGAAGGTTGCGAAGCCGGTTGCAACGTTGGCCTGAGTGAGTGTCGACCACACCGAGCACCCGCGTTGCCACCACCAAGCTCGATGCTGGAGTACTTCCGCAGCCGACCTTCTTACTCAGGAATCTGGGCCGGGTACGCTGAGGAAACTCGCAATCGCTGCCGCAACAAGAGTCCTCACGTGCTGGGAACTTGCGATTGCATGGGATGCCAAACCGGTGGCTGCCAATCGGGTAACTGCGGAACCGCTTCGCCAGCTGCCGGCGGTTGCTCCAGCTGTGGGCACTGAATGCCGAGGACCGAGTGCCGAACAATTGATACGAAGTCAGGCTGGCTTAGGCTGCTTCGCCGACCCAGCTTCGAATCACGTTGGCGGCGACTTCGGGGTTGTCTTCGACCAAGGCAACCAGCTCATCTTGCAATGAGCCGCCGGTGATCTCCATCGCCTCGACTTTTTCGGATTGTTCTTCCACGGCAACCGGAGGAGCGGGGAGCTCCAAACCGAATCCTTCTTTGAAGTCCGTTGGATCGGCATTGCCGCTCAGTGACTTCACGCTGCTTCGAGCGATCAGCAGTGCCGCAGCAGCCAGGCCAAGCATGGCCAAGGTTTGCCAGGAGTCCGATAGCCAAGACAATGCAATCGCGGTGGTGGCGGGCGAATCCAATGCGGGCTCGGGCAAGTCGATGTAGTCCCAAACCTGAACCAACGGGAACCGGTCTTCTCCAGCGGCAACATCGGGAAGCAAGGCTGTGACGGCTTGCTGAATCTCCGTCTCGGTTTGTTCTTTCAACGTGACCAAGTCCGTTGTTTCCATCTGCTTGATGTCGTCCACGGTTTGGTCTGGGTTCGTTTCGAGCTGCTGTTTGGTCCAAACCTTTTTGTAATAGCTTCGTGGCAAGCCGATGGAGACCTTTACTCGTTTGACCGGCAGTCCTGCCATGCGAGTGGTTGAGTACTCCTGTCCGGCGACTCGGTTGCTAGTCCGCTCGTCTTCCTTGGTTTTGGATGTCTGCGCGGTCGCATCCAGTTTGACTGGGCGGTTGCTGCTCAGTGCATTGGTTTGAGCACCGGGGACGCCACCAGGCATCGGGCGTGATGATTCGGTTTCGCGTTTTCGAGATGTTTCGTTCAGCGTGGTGGGTTGGTCTTCGTAGCTGAGGCTCGCAGTTTCCGTGCTCATCGTCGGATCAATTTCAACGTGCGTCGCCACGTGAATTTTTCCGTAACCCATCAGGTGGTTGCGGATCTTCATCTCGAACCGCTCTTCCTCTTCGCGGCGTTTTCGCGAAAGCGGGTCGTCGTCATCGGCCAAATCGAACGACGACGATCCGTTGGTGTCAGTCACGACGACATCATCCGTTGACATACCAGCAAACGCAGCTCGGACGAGCTCTTTGATTTGCATCACTCGGTCCCGTGACAAAGGGGCGATGCCTTCGGGTTCAACGGTGACGCTGGCGGATTGAGGCCGGGCACGCGAAAGTCCCATTCGCTCACCCAAGTCGTATTCCACTCTCGCGGTGCGCACTTCGTGGAACATCATGATGCTACGAGCGATGTCGAGTAGCTTGGCGTTTCGTTCCCGAGCCACGCGTTGTTCGTTGGATTCAAACGGGCTGGCTTTTTCGATCGCCGCTTGCACGCTGGTTCGCAATGACAAAGGCAGCGAAGCGGAGCTTTCCAATGCTTTCAAGAATTCACTGCGTGATTCGATTGGAATCTTGATCCGACGACCTTCCCGGGTCCATCCTCGAAGGTCCGCGTTGCCAAACGCTACTTCGGCTGCATCGAGGTCTCGTTCACTGAAGCTGCGACCACCCAGCAAGTACTCCGAGGAGGGCGTTGAGCTGCCACGCACCAAGAAACCCATCGCCACGATGATTGCAGTCAGCAACAACCCCGCGATGATTCGCGAGGGAACGGGCATCGTGGAATAGATGCTTCGAAATTGATCGAGAGCGGTTTGAAGCATAGAGAATTAGTCAGATCTGAACTTGTTGGATTTCTCGGTAGGCGTCCATCAGCTTGTTGCGGATCTGCATCAGCATTCGGAAGGCCAAGTCAGCTTTTTGAACCGAGGTCAAAACTTCGGCCTCGTTGACGTCGCCGCCGGTCAACATGGAGTGAACCATGGAGTCGGCTTGGTTTTGCATGGAGTTGACGCCCTTGACTTGATTCATCAACAAGTTGCCCATTTCACCGAACGACGAATCGTTCGACGTGGGCTGAGTTGAGTTGGGGTCAAGCAGCGAAAACGCTTGGTTGGATGCCTTTTGTTCGACGCCTGCTGCCTTGGTCGCCTGCGAAGACGCGCCGCCCTGCAACGCACTGAACGTTGGCGGAGGTCGGAAGGAAGCAACGGGACGCATGAAGGTTGGGTGCGAGGAAAAAAGGAAGGATGAACGTGTCGCGAGCGATCAGGTTGAGGCCGGTGCGATCAGGCCAAAATCGCGAGTCGTTGACGACTCATGCTCTTGCTGATTTCGATCACACCAACGTTGGCTTCGTAAGCACGCGTGCTTTCCAGTGCGTCGACCATTTGCGTTGTCAGGTCGATGTTTGGGTGAGCGACATAGCCTTCCCACTTGCCTTCGTTGATCGCCAACGGGTGATCGGGTTGGTAGCGGTAGAGCGGTTCCGATTCATCCAGCATGACTTCGGAGACTTTCACTCCGGCCGCGTCACCGGGACTGGCCGTTTCGTCGGTTTGAAAAACGACTTGCCGAGCTTGGTAGGGGCTTGGGTTTCCGTTCTCGTCGACCAACGAGGAAATGTTGGCGATGTTTCCTGAGATTGCATTCAGCCGCGTGCGTTGAGCGACCAACGCGGAGGTGCTGATGTCGAGTGCACTGATCATGGCGATCTCCAAGCAATGAGGAAGGTGAATCGAAAACGGGTGGCGTATCAGGCACGTTCAGTGATCGCGGCACGCAACAGTTCAAACTGGCTGCGGAGCGTCGTCACGGCGAGGTCGTGCATGTGTTGGTTCTTGGCAATTTCAGTGACTTGTTGTTCCAGAGAAACGTCACTGTTGTCGTGGAAGACGACTTGTTCCATTGCGGCGCGTGGTCCACTGAATTGGTCGTCGCGAGTGACGGTTTCCGCAGTGCGCGAGGGGCTGAGTGCAGACAACTGCTGCGGACTCATCTCGTCACTGGAAGGGTTGGGCATTCCAACTGAACCGCCTCGGATGGCGGTGCCGAACGGATCGTGAACCCAAGGTGGGATGTGGCCTTCGCTCAAGTCCGGTTGGGTGATGGACGGTGCCGGTGATGGGCCCTTTCCGCGATCGCGGATTGACTCCGCCAATGCGGTTTGAAATTGTGCTTGATCCAGGTCGCGACTGCGGTAATCGGGCGTGCTCAGGTTGGCAATGTTGCCAGCCAACAGCTCGTGGCGTCGTTCTGTGAACGCCAGCGTCTGTTCGAGTGCACCGATGGTTGTCGAAGCGACTGGATTGAACATTTTCAAGCAGCTCGACGTTTAGCGGCTTGGTAATGGGGGAATTTAACCGTCACCGCACTGCCGCCTTGGGGGCAATCTTGCCAGTTCAGTTCGGCTGACAATGCTGCCGCAATCATGGGCAACTTGCAGGCTCGTTGTTCGACCTCAGCACCGGTGTCGGCGAGTTCAATCTCGATGCCGGTGTTGGTCTGGCATCCGGTGATTGTCAGCTCGCCGCCTTCGGGCATTTCGATCAGGGCCTGGCGGATCAAGCTTTCCATCAACTGGCAGAAAGACGCCTGATCGACGGGCAGTCGGAGGGTGTCGTCCATGTCCACCTCGAGGCAAACGGGTGCCGGATGGGCAATCAACATGGGCGATGCGAGCGTTTCCACCAGAATGGCTAAAGGTGGATCGTTGTCCTGGCCGATGAAATGATGTGACATGATAGGTTTCCGATGACGTTCATTTTTGGACGCGTCCGTGCGTTCCCGTTTGCTGTTAGCTTTCGGAGGGCGTTCATCGCAAGGTCAATCCATTCCGGTGCCCGGTTTTCATGTCCATTTCATCTCTGACCGACATTGCGGCGATTTTTCGATCGCGAATTTCTCGCCGGAGCATGCTGGCAGGCGCTGGATGGTTCGCTGTGGGGACGGCTGGATGTGAAACCCAGCGTGAAACGAAGACCGCGTTCCAGGTCGCTGGTCCATCGATGGCACCGACGCTTTGGGGGCCATCTGTTCAGTTTATCTGCGCAGCGTGCAAGGTTCCCATCCGAGTGGATGCGGAGCATTGGAAGACTGTCAGGCAAAGAGTTGCTGCGGTTCGAGAACGCGGTGCTTCTCCGCCTCGATGCTGGCACTGTGGAACGCCGGTCGATGGAGATTCAATCGCCCAGCCAACGCGGATCGAACCCGATGTTGTCACGGTTGTTTCGCCATCGTTGGCTCGGATTCAGCAGCGATTGGATACGGGGGACAAGCCACTCGTGTTGCTGAAGCATGAAGATGGAATCCACGTCAAACGGATCCTTGCCGGTCCGGGGCAAGTCGTGACCGCGGATGAGAGCGGTCGACTACTTGTAGATGCAGCCCCGGTCGCACTATCCGATTCGCCTCGTTTGCCGATCGATATCGATGAGCAGCGGACGGGGGACATTCCGAGTCGTTGGAGTTGCGTCGACGATGTTTGGCAGCGAGACCAAGAGGGGATTTGGTCGGGGGCTTCGCTGGGTACCAAATCGAAGTCCGGACTCGTTTGGTTGGTCTACCAGCACCGCAATGTTTATCGCGGCAACGTGGTCAGCCGGGTGCTCGATGACTGCCCCGCAAACCTAGGAATCGATCGCCGGCTTCATCCCGTCGATGACATTGGTCTGGCGATTTCGATCCAGCCACAAGCTGGTGTTGACGTGGGGAAAAATCAGTCACGAAGCGACCGACGCGTTCATGTGATTTCTTGGACGGAACAGGGGTCGCGAGTTGTTTCTCAAACGCTCCCTGAACAACCCAGCGAAATAGGCTCGCTCATCGAATTTGGTCCAACATCATTTCGCAAAGGCAGCGAACTAGACGCGAGCGGTCTGAATTCGGAAGGCATCCCCGAGCTTTCGTCCAAATCACCGATCGCGGTCGGGCTCGACCCTCGCTCAGTCGCAAATGCACGCGATCTTCGTCTTTGGCGTTCAATCGCGTGGCGGGCACCCCAGTTGTCGCGTTGGGAGCTGGGGACGGACGAGTGGTTTGTGGCGGGCGACAACGTGCCTGTGTCGGTGGACAGTCGATTTTGGGGGCCAATCCGGGCAAATCAGATCGTTGGTGTTTGTGAGCCGCTTACCCAAAAATCGTGATGAGCTCGCACTGATTGGATTCGCTCTTGTTTGCCTGAGATGGCAATGCAGAACGCGTTCCAAAGCGTGAGCTAGAGCGTGGTGCGAACGGTGGCAACCGCGACGCCCACGACTTTGGGATTTAGGACCGTGACCGGAGGTGAGTTCCGGTCGCCGTTTCGTAACTCGACGTGACCGTTGATTGGATGCCAGTATCTCAGCGAGATGTTTCCGGGCGTGGTTTCAATCGCGGCAAGTTGGCCGGCTTGGACCTCGTCCTGTTTGTTGATGACGATGTAGTCGCCGTCGTGAATTCCGCGGCCGGCCAAAGAGTCGCCTGATATTTGAACAACAAAACGATCGCCGTTCGCGAGAATCTTGCCTAAATCAACCACATCAGTTGCGTTCACATCGATGTCGGTCGGCTGGCTGCGAACGATCCCTGCCATGGGCAGTCCCGTTGGTGAACGAGCGTCTTCGCCCGTCAATTCGATCGCTCGCGACTTGTTGGCCTTTCGCGTGATCAGCCCTTTGCGTTCCAGTGCGCGTAAGTGACACATGACACCATTCGGACTACGTATGCCAAAGTGTTCACCGATCTCGCGTACCGTCGGACCGTAGCCGCGCTCGCGAATCAGGGACCGAACAAGCTCATAGACTTCTCTTTGTCTCTCGGTCAGTTGAGCTTTGGCCATGGAATTTAGGGGAGCGAGGTGGGGGTGGGCGGGGGGGCAAACAAATAATCCCATCACTACCAGTCAAGCCTAGCATGTGGATCACTTTGATGACGTTCAATTTATTGCTGTTTTTCACATCGACTACGTCAATGAAACTCTGTACCGAATTGCGCGAATCCGCAAGTGAATCGGGCCAGAATTTTCTCCTGTCCGCCCCATAGGGTGGTTCTAGGCGGTCTAGTCAGAACAGTTTCGACCAAGGACGGTAGCGAGAGAGCAACGCAATGCCAAAACGATGTACTGGAGCATAGCTAAAACTGAACTGGCAATGTTGCCGGTTGATAGCTTGTTTTAGCCTCGCTCTCGCTAGCTCGTCGCCCCCCAGGGCTCGCTAGCAATCACCGAAGATGGAGCAGGACGACCAGCAAGCCAGCCGGGATGCACCAGTATGCGAACCAATGCAGTCGGTCCTCGCGGCTCCAGCGGATCAGCCATTTCAGAGCCACGATTCCGACCGCGAATGCGACCGCGGCTCCGATCAGGAGCGTTGAAATCGAAGCTTCGCCGGAGGTTCCGTCTTCGAGAAGGTCCTTGATGGCCAGTACCGTCGCACCCAAAATCGCGGGGATCGCCAGAAGGAAAGAGAAAGTCACGGAGTCATCACGGTCCAGCCCCGTCAATCGACCACCCAAAATGGTCGACCCACTGCGGCTGATTCCCGGCAAGATGGCAAATGCTTGGAAGCAGCCAATAAGAAAAGCAGCACCATATCCCAGCCGGTCATATTTTCCCGATTTGGGGGTGAGTCGACCGAGGACGATCAACATTGCACCGGTGACAATCAGCATCGCTCCCGCGAGCAGTGGACTGCGGAGGATTTCAGGAAACTGAGTCTTGATCGTCAGACCGATCACAACGGCGGGAAGTGTGCCAATCACCATCAGGCCGATGACTCGACGGTCCTTGAGTAGCAATGCCCAGATCCGTTGCCAAAACACAACCAGGATCGAGCCCAGGGTTCCGGCGTGCAGAATGATTTCGAGCGTGACCGATTCGCCGAGTTCGCCCAGCATCGAACCGAGGATTACCAAGTGCCCTGACGAGCTGATGGGGAGGAATTCAGCGATCCCTTGCACGACAGCCAGAATGATGACGCGAATGAGTTCCTGCACGATTCGAGGTCTCAACTAAAATGTGTGGGGTGTGCGTCTGGACAGATGATGTCTTAGGTTACTTTGCCGAGGCCAATCTCGGCATCCGTCGTCTCATTTCCGTTTCTTTTCCTCCGCCTGAATGACTCCCGTGAACGCATCCAACGGCTCCGACACTTCTTCCGAAGGTATCGATTCTGACGCCGGGGAATCTGGACCTTCAAGCGATGCCCGGCGTCCCGATGGAATTGGGATGATGATGCTGAATGTCTTTCGGGGATTTTGCATGGGAGCCGCCGACACCGTGCCCGGCGTCAGTGGCGGGACGGTCGCTTTAATTCTTGGACACTATGATCGATTGATTGAAGCGATCAGCCATGTCGATACGGACTCGCTTGGTTTGCTTCGATCAGGCAAATGGATGGAACTCGCACGGCGGATGGACTTGCGGTTCTTGATCGCACTCGGGATTGGGATCGTCGTCGGGATCGGCTCACTCGCCGGATTGATGCACTGGTTGCTGCAGCACCGAGTCAATGAAACGATGGCCGTGTTTTTCGGTTTGGTACTGGCCAGCGTTTGGGTGGTGCGTCGCAACGTTGACCAATGGACGGCACCACGATGGGCATTGCTGGGAGTCGGTGTGCTGGTGGCTTGCGGGATCTCTCGCATTCCGGCAACGACCGGTGACGCCAGTCATGTCTTTTTGTTCTTCAGTGCATCGATCGCGATTTGCGCCATGATTCTGCCTGGCATCAGTGGCGCCTTCATCTTGCTATTGTTGGGCGTCTACGAACCCGTGATCGGTATGATCAAAGGTGTTGTCAAAGGGCAGATCGACATTGATATCTTGGGCCGTCTGGCTGTGTTCGCCGCAGGGTGCTTGTTTGGTTTGCTCGCGTTCAGTCGATTGCTGAACTACCTGCTGAAACATTTTCGCAATGCAACGATGGCCGTGTTGATTGGGTTGATGATCGGTTCCGTCGGCCGGCTTTGGCCGCTGCAACGTGTCACCCCAGAGACCGCCGAGTTGGAGCTGAAGTATCAAGTGTTCGAGTGGGTTTCACCGACCAACTACGAAGGCAGTGTGATGATACTATTGGTGCTCGCGATCATTGCTGCTGCCGTCGTGATCGCAGCGGATCACTTTACCCGGCGGATGCAATCTTCAGCGGCCGCGGCTTGATTTTTCGCCGGACGATTGGCTGCGGCGCACAGCTCGGGCGACGAGTTTAACGAACCCTCGTTCGATCAGACTCCAGTCAGCCGCCACGTCTTTCTTCGGTCGCACGACGTAGTCAAATTGGCTGGGCAGTTCCGCTTGGTGCAGCCGAAACGTTTCACGAATCAAACGTTTCCATCGGTTGCGAACCACCGCGTTGCCGGTCTTCTTGGGGATCGTCACTCCCAGCCGACTCTCGCCTTCCTCAGCTGTCTGTGAAGAAGGTTGGTCACGCGGCAAAGCGAAGACGACCAAGCAATCATTCGCTGCGACTCCGCCTCGCCGGAGTGCTGTGGTGAAGTCACCACTCCGCACGACTCGCGAAGATTTCGGAAAACCAAACTGTCGTTTCTCCGACGACCGCGACATCAGGAAGTCGAGTTCTTGACGGTGGGATGCAACTCGAACTTCATCCGTCCGCCAACCAAGGTGTGCGTGACGCGAGCGGAAAGCGTGCGCCCAGTCATGGGGCTGGAATGGCATCGCGAACGAAACTCTTTAGCCTCCACCGACCAGGCACCCTTCGGATCGATCACGGTCACGTCGGCATTCGCACCCACGGACAACGTTCCGCCTTTCACTCCCGCGATTCTTGCGGGAGAAGTCGACAGGCATTCGATTGCTCGTGACCAATCCAATATTTTGGTTTCGACCAAATCCGTTGCGATGGCGGCGAGAGTCGTTTCCAACGCGGACGCGCCGAAGGGAGCCAGGTCGAGATCGTTGGCTTTCTTTTCTTGAGCCCGCGGCATGTGTCCCGATTCAATCGCATCGATCACACCCTCGGCAACCGCGTTGCGCAACGCCTCGACATGTGACGGACTTCTCATCGGTGGGTGCACTTTGTAGCGAGAGTCGTACGACCGCAGGGCTTCATCGCTTCCGAACAAGTTGTGCGGGCAGACTGACGCGGAGATGCGGATGCCACGCGACTTCACTCGGCCGATCATGTCGATCGAACCCATCGTGCTGACGGGGCCAACGTGCAAACGGCCCTTGGTTGCTTCCGCTAAGCGAACGTCACGAGCAACCGCTAGGTCTTCCGCTTCGGTCGGCAAACCTTTCAGTCCAAGGATCAATCCGATTCGACCATCATGCATCACACCGCCTTCGGCCAATTCCGGCACTTCGGGTCGGTCGAAAATCGGCAAGTCAAACATGCGGCAGTAATCGAGTGCCCGTTTAAGCAATGCATCGTTGGGCATCGGTCGCGGCGTGTCGCTGAACCCAGCCGCACCGGCGTCGGCCAAGATTCCCAATTCGGCCATCTGTTCGGCTTGCCGGCCCTTGCTGAGGCAAGCGATCGGGAGCACCCGAACGCCATCGACTCGTTGCGCGATTTGGCGAACCAATTGCACGGACGCGGCAGAATCCATCAATGGTTTGGTGCTGCTGCAGCAAAGCACCGTTGTGTAGCCGCCGGCCAACGCGGCATCGCTGCCCGTTTGAATCGTCTCGTCTTCTTCGCTGCCCGGTTCACGCAGTTCCGTCGCCAAATCGACCAATCCGGGAGCCACGATTTTTCCGCTGACATCGAGTCGGCTCGCGTTCGGTGGCAAATCGCCATTTGGCGTGTCGATCGAATGAACCTTTCCATCGTGCAACACCAACCGTGCAATCCGATCGATGCCATTAGCGGGATCGATCAATCGCCCGCCATCGAGAACCCATGTGGAATCATTCATGCGAGGGTCTCCGTGGAGGCGTCGGCGTTGTCTTTCGCGTTGGCGAGCAGCCAAAGTGAGGCCATGCGGACGGCAATCCCATTGGTGACTTGCTCGAGGATCACGGAATGCGGTCCGTCGGCGACTTCCGGTGTGATTTCGACGCCGCGATTGATGGGGCCGGGAGCCATGATCAGGATGTCTGGTTTGGCATGCCGCAGTCGTTGGCCATTCATGGCATACAGGGCGGCGTATTCGTAAACGCTGGGGAACGGACGAGCTTTTTGACGTTCAAATTGGATGCGAAGCAGATTCAAAACGTCACAGCGATGAACGATTTCATCGAGCCGGTGAGCGACTTCGAACCCAAGTTCTTCCCAGCGATGGCTGACCAGCGTGGGTGGGCCACAAATGATGACGTGAGCCCCCAGCTTTCGGAGGCCCCAAAGGTTGCTTCGTGCAGTGCGGCTGTGGGCGATGTCGCCAACCAAAGCCACCGTCATTCCGGCGAACACTTTTTCCGGGTCGGCGGACTCGGACTTCCAATCGGATCCAATGCGATGCTGGAGGATCGTCAGCATGTCCAGCAAACCCTGCGTGGGATGCTCGTGCGGTCCATCGCCCGCGTTGAGCACGCAGCAACCCAGTTCTCGGGCGAGCAAATGGGGCGTTCCCGGTGTCGAGTGACGCGTCACAACCCAGTCGACACCCATCGCTTCGATGGTCTTCGCCGTGTCGACGAACGTCTCGCCTTTCGCGACGCTGCTGCCACTACTGCTGAATTCGACCGTGTCGGCACCCAGTCGTTTCGCGGCCAATGAGAAACTGTTTCGCGTGCGAGTGCTGTTCTCGAAGAACAGATTGGCACACGTTCTTCCGGTCAGCAGCGGAACCTTGCGACGACAACCTTCGGTCATCGTCTTCAGCTCATCCGCGGTGCGCAAGATCGCGAGGATCTCAGCTGCGGTGAGCCGTTCCAAATCCAATAGGTGAGGATGCCGCCAAACGGCCGGAAATGACAATTGATCGGGTGAGAGCGATGCGTCCATGGCCGGGAGTTTAAAGCATCATCGACTTGTCGACGAGTCACGGCAGCCCACAAACATCAACCATCCCACAATCCAGCAAACGCCGCCGATTGGGGTGATCGCACCCATCACGGGCGTGTTGGTCAAAACCAGCAAATACAAACTGCCGGAAAAGAAAACCAGACCCGCCACCATCAGAGCACGGATCGCCCGCAGCCATCCGGACCACCGCAAAGGAGCAATCGCCAAGGCCAATAACACGATCGCGTGAGCCAAGTGGTATCGGGCTCCCGTTTCAAATTGCTCGACTCGGCGAGCGATCGTATCGGGATCCAATCCGGATTGCTCGAGAAAGCCCGGCAACCCGTGAGCACCGAAGGCACCGATTCCCACTGCGGACGCACCGGCCAACCCCGCCACGATCATTCCAGTTCGACCCGATTGAGATTCCGTCTCGGTCAATGTTGTGACTTGCTCTGATGGAGAGGTCGCCTCATACGGCTTGGCAGATGTCATTTCACCGCCAACATTCGTTCCAACGCGATCAAGCTCCACTTGGTGGTCTCTTCATCCACACGAATTTGATTGACCAGCCGGCCGTCTCGCAAGTTTTCCAGGGTCCAACAAAGGTGCGTCAGGTCGATTCGGTACATGGTCGCGCACATGCAGACGACTGGACTTAGGAAGTGAATCTCTTGCTCAGGGTGCTCGTCCTTCAAGCGATTGACCAAGTGCAACTCTGTCCCGATAGCCCACTTGGTCCCCGCCGGTGAGTTCTTGACCGTTTGAATGATCTTGCCCGTGCTGCCGCTGACGTCGGCGATGTCGTTGACTTCGCGGGGGCATTCGGGGTGAACCAGGATCTGGATGCCTTCGTGTTCTTTGCGGAACCGATCAACGTGTTCGGCGCGGAACATTTGGTGCACGCTGCAGTGACCCTTCCACAGGATCACTCGGCTCGATTCGATTTGTTCGTCGGTGTTGCCGCCCATTTCCAATGCGTAGGGATCCCAGACCGGCATTTGGTCTTCGGTGATGTCCATCGTCAGGGCTGTGTTACGACCAAGGTGTTGATCGGGGAAGAAGAACACTCGCTGGCCGCGTTCAAACGCCCATTCCAAAACCGCTTTTGCATTGCTGCTGGTGCAGACGATTCCGCCATGCCGACCGCAGAACGCTTTCAGGCTGGCAGCGCTGTTGATGTACGTGACCGGAATGACTTGTTCGGTATCGATCACTTCGGACATGTCGGCCCAAGCCGCTTCGACCTGAGCGATCGCGGCCATGTCAGCCATCGAGCAACCCGCCGCCATGTCGGGCAGCAGAACGTCGACTCGTCGGCCGTCGCGAGCTTCGATTCGATCCGGACGGTTGGCCAAGATGTCCGCTGTTTCTGCCATGAAGTGAACGCCGCAGAAAACGATCGTGCGGCAGGCTTGGCTTTTCGCAGCCATCTCGGACAACTGGTAACTGTCGCCTCGCAAGTCGGTGTGCTCGATCACCTCGTCTTGTTGATAGTGGTGGCCCAGGATCAACAGTTCCTCGCCGAGTTCTTTCCGAACTGCTTCGATGCGTTTCTGAAGGACCTCGTTTTCCAACGATCGGTACGGTTTCAAAGGATGCAGCGCATCCATCTCATCGTTTCCGGTCGTGGGTTGTTCGGGAGGCGTGGTGGTTGGCAAATCGACCATGGGGATTTCAATCAAAGGGGATCGGCGACGCATCGCTTGGCGACACACCATTATTGAAACCGATCCACCCCTTTATTTCCATGCCTGCCGTTCTGAGTGTTTCCGTGCCTTACGCCCCGGAAATGCATCAGGACGGTGGGCCGGAACTCAAGCTCGCAAAGGGACTTAAGTCGTCGCGAAACAATGGCGTGATCAAGTCAGAGATGTGATTTGAGCGGCGATTTCCGCGACTGCAGCGATCACGGCATCGATTTCTTCGGGAGTCGTGCCGTGTCCCCCGCTGATGCGGAGCGTGCCGGCGGAATCTGTCCCGAGGTGACGGTGAATTCGAGCGGCACAGTGATGCCCCGAGCGAACCTCGATTCCAAACTCCGCATCCAAGATTGCGGCGGCATCATCCGGTGGAAGCTCCGGCCCAAAATCGAGGCTAGCGATCGGAAGCGGCCCTGGGCGACCGAACACCTGGATCCCATCGATCCCGTTCAGGCCCACATGAAGTTGCTGCGACAATGCAGCCAGTTCGGTCGCAGAATCCTCCAACGCCGCCATTGAATTCATCGCCGCCGTCCATCCTGCGATGGCGGGCAGATTCATTGTCCCCGGTTCCAGTTTTCCTGGCATGGTTTGGGGCATCGCATCGGATCGACCATCGTGCCCGGTTCCGCCCTGCATCCATGGCTGGATTCGGTCGTGCCACTCGGGTGACAGATAAAGCATTCCGATTCCTGGCGGACCGCCACATCCTTTGTGAGCGGGAGCGGCCAAAGCACGCACGCCAAGCGTTTGAATATCGATCGGCACGTAGCCAAGCGACTGGGCCGCATCACATAAAAACAGAATTCGATTGGACGCGTTTCTTGATTGGTTGATTTCAGCGATTGCCTCGCCGATTTCAGCGATCGGTTGGACGGTTCCGGTCACATTGGACACATGCGATAGAGCCACGAGGCGAGTTGCGTCGTCGATCTTTCCGATGACCTCGTTTACTTGAAGGGAACCGTTGGCATCCGAAGCGACTTCTTCAACCCTTGCGTCGGCTGCCTTTGCCGCGACCAACATGGGTCGCAAGACAGCGTTGTGCTCGACCGAGGAAGTCAGGATATGCGATCCCCGACCGATGTCATGCGATGGACCAACCAGCCCGTGGACGACCGCGTTCAATGCTGACGTGCATCCCGAGTGAAAGCTGACGCAGTCAGCCGATTCGGCATTCACGAAGCGAGCCAGTTTGGATCGCAAGGAACGGACCCGTTCGCTTGCTTTCATTGCGGACGCGTGGTTGCCTCGTGAAGCGGAGGCCCCAACGTTGGTCATGAACTCGACCATCGCATCGGTGACTCCATCCGCTTTCGGCCATGACGTCGCGGCGTGATCCAGATAGATGCGATGTTTGGATTCGGGCACTGTCGAGTCAACGGCGGGAGGCGATGGCATCACAAACCTTCAGCGGCGTACCGCCAACGTTTCAGATAAGCAATCAGATCCGACATTTGAGTGACCGACAAGGTTTGTTCCATCCCGCTGGGCATCAACGAAGCGTCCACCGCACGAAAGGTTTCGATGTCATCGCGGGACACTCGCCGTTGTTGATTGCCCGCTTCGAGCAAGGTGACGGACTCCGAGTTTTCGTTGTGAAGCAATCCAGACACAACCTCGCCATCGATGGTCAATATTTGATAGCGAGTGAACGAAGCGTCAATGGCCGCATCAGGGTTCAGAATCGCGACCAACAACGCTTCCGCGGTCTTGGTTCGGCTGTCACTGATGTCGGGACCGACCATGTGGCCCACATCTTCCATGCGGTGACAATTGGAGCAGTGCTGCACAAACAGTTGCCGACCACTGTCGACGTTGGCGGTCGAGAAACGATTCGCGACGTCCGCGTATTGTTGCAAAACTTTGGCTCGATCTTCCGGCGGTGCAAACGTTTGATTGGCGAGTCTGCGAATGGTTCCATCTCGGTGAGCTCGTAGTGCGTTTGCCGTGGTGGCATCAACGAACGATCGTGGCAAACTTTCGTCTCGCACGGCCGCCAGCAACCACGTCGCGGTGTCCAGGTCGGATCGGGCGTGGCGGCAAACGACGCCGCGTTCTTCGGGACGCCATGGATCCGGATGTGAAACCAAGATGGAACGCGTCCATTCGGGATCTGACTTCAGCAATCCATCCAAAATTCGCGAGCGCAGTTCGGCGTCGGTGGAATCAGTCAATTGCGAACGAAGTTCGGGTGAATCCGACGCGATGCGAAGCAGCACTTCCGCCGCCTCTTTCCGAAGACCGTGATCTTCATTCGAATCCATCAACACTGCCTTCGCGGTCTCTGTCACCCGAGCGAAGAAGTTCGCGTTCGGTCCGTTGATTGCTTCTCTCACCGTCGCCGTCGATCGAGCACCAGCGATCCAGCTCGCGACGAATCGCAGTGAGTCAGCGTTGTTTTTGACGCTCGAAATCAGAGCGAGTGTGGTCTCGG
This sequence comes from Rhodopirellula bahusiensis, assembly GCF_002727185.1. NCBI lineage: Bacteria > Pseudomonadati > Planctomycetota > Planctomycetia > Pirellulales > Pirellulaceae > Rhodopirellula > Rhodopirellula bahusiensis. The sequence continues at coordinate 308,511 of NZ_NIZW01000004.1, read as the reverse complement.
GAGCCGACTCGGCGGAACGCTGAATCCATTCCTGAAGATTGGAGCGACCATTCGCCGTGACTTGCCGGTTGTCCTCAGCAATGAATCGGTGAATGAGCTCAAGTCGCATCGGTTGCGGTACCGAGAGCAGCAATTTCGCAATCAGCTTCGAGTCCGCTTGTTCCACCGCAAGCTTGTGCAGCGAATCCAAAACAGATCGGAAATCATCGGATTGCGGAAGACCAGCGATTCGTTGACTCTCGTCCGACGCGAGGAAATTTTCCAAAGCGACTCGGCGTACTAACCCGCTGCTGTCACCGGCGAATGTACGGAATGTTTTCGCGTCCCAACCTGTTGTTTGTTTCGCGGCAATGGCTCGAAGCCGTGGTTCCGACTCCGTTGCGAGTCTTGATTGCTGTTTCGAGTTCAGGCTTCCAAGCTGAGCCAACAACGCTGCCGCTCTAGCTATGCCGGGCGGACTGGTTTCGGAAGATTGCAGCAGTTCGGAAAGTTTCTTGACGACCAATGTTTTGGTGCCTGGATCAGCCATTTGCTGAGTCAGATGCATGGTCGCCAAGGATCGACGAACGGCATCGTTGGAACGCAATGCGTCGATGGCTTCTTCGACGCTGTGAATCGGATGAAAGCCAGAGGCAGGGTTCGGTGGAACCAAACGCCAGATCCGGCCAAGGTCGTTGCCGTGCCAAGTGTCCGGCCGGTTCTTCAGTTCTTCCGGGACCCAATCGGGATGTTCGATCACTGCGCGAGCCATGTCGACGACCAGCACGGCACCATTTTGATCCGGAACCAAATCCACCGGGCGAAACCAAGTGTGTTCATTCGCGAGCCATTCGCTTTCAGTGTCTTCTCGTGTTGCATGCCAGTTCTCGCCATCGAACCGCATTCGCTGGCGTTGAACCAAGGAACCGGTGGGTTCACAAACGAACAACCACTCGTCATCCATCGCCAAGACGCCGCACGCGGCGCTGAATTGTCCGGCGTGCAGGTGGCTGGTCGTCCAAGCGTTGCTGATCGGGTGGACTTCCGAATGTTCACCGGCGATGGCGATGTCCAACAATGCATCCACCGGAGCCAGTTCGTGAACGCGTTGGATTGTGCTGTCGTCCAACACGGCCTGGATCGCGGGATTGCGGTTGCTGCATCCGATGCGGCGACCGAAATCATCAATCGTCAAACCATGTTGGCTGTTGCCGGAGACGCGACCCCAGTAGCCACCGTGAGGATCAAAGCAGAAGTCATTTTTTGACAGCGTCAGTGGACCTCGCTCGGAATCAAATCGCGAGTCGACGGCTTCAATCTTTCCGCCACGCAATCCATTGGCGATGTAGACCAATCCATCAGGGCCGAGGATCGGATGGTTCGCTCGCAGTTGTTCGTTGCCCGTCGTGAAGCCACGGAACAATGTTTGGTGGTCGTCAGCAACTCCGTCGCCATCCGTGTCTCGCAGCCAAGCGATCTCGCCGGCCATTGTGACGATCGCTCCATCCAACCAAGACTTCTGCTCCGTTTCAACTGTTTTGCTGCCTTTGATTTTTTCACTGACTTTGATTGTCCCGCCCGGGACTTTCGACGGCCAAGGCAACACGCCGGTCGCGAAATTCAGTCCATCAGCGAAAGTGGTTGCCCGATCCATCGCGCCGTCACCATCCGAGTCGACGAGAATACGGATGCGTCCGAGGATCGGCTCTGCGCCATCGGCAGGTTGTGGGTAGTCGGGCATCTCCACCACCCATAAACGACCTTGCTGATCGAAGGCGGCAGAGACGGGATCGACAACCAACGGTTCGGCGGCGACGAGTTGCAACTTCCATCCATCCCGCATTCGCATCGCGTTGGCGATGTCCGTTGGGCTGGGAGACTCGACTGATTTTGCGGAAGATTCGGCAAAGGCTTGTCCGGATGGTTGCAGACAAACGGCCAAGACCAACAACGCCGACGCCCAAACTCGCAAACGTTTTCGAAGTGGTTTCCAGAAGGCTTCAAATCCACTGAGCATCACGGCGGTGACCATTAAAGCGAGCGCGAGCGGCATTGGGGCGAGCACCAACGCAATGCAGCCCAGCATGAAGATCCAGGTTGCAGGATTGCCCACTAAGTCCTGAACGTTGGAAACCCAATTGGCTCGTTCACCGTTGTAACGATTTCGATTGGGGTGAAGTCGCAAGATGATCAGCAAGCAAGCACTGGTGAGCAGCAATAGAAAACGCATTCCGTGTTGAGCCCACTGCATTGCCGTGGAAGACCGAGACGTGGCCGACCACTGCGGAGGAAGTTCGCGTTTGTTGGATTGATACTGACTGTCGATGATCCAGTGTTCTGGTTGTTGACTGGTGAGAACAAAAGCCCACTGACCATCGCGAAGTTTGCTTGACTCACTGGCTTGCCACCAGGTATCCGACGCGCCGGTTGAGTAGCGCTGAATCTGCATGGCGAGGAATGATTCCATTTCTTCCCAGGAGAAAACAGCTTCGGGTGGACGGTCTGCAAACTCTGCTGAAAGGCGTTCCAGCGAAACAGAGTCCTCGGTCGAGGCGGTGGCAGGATCAAACGGAATTCCCGCCGCTAGACTGATCGATGTGTATCGTTGCAACCAATCCTTCATCCACGACGCGACTTCTTCATCACGGCGATCAGCCAATGAGTCTGATGCCGCCGCGATCGAGCGAACCGTGGTCGTGGCGAGGATTTGCCAGCGTTCGTCCGGGGTGATCGATTGCCACGGAGTCCAGTCCATCGTGGTTCGATTGGGAGTGGCGTTTTTGGGGGCCATCATGGGAGCAGCAGAGCTTTGGCGTGACAGCGAAAGTGAATCCGTGGTACCGCTCTGCCGAGATAGCAGGCGGGTGAAGGTGGATTGAAGTGGCGTTTGGATCTCGTTCCACATCGGTGCGTCGGAGTGATCAAACTGGGGATCCATCTCCAACAGGATCTCAATGCCTTGGCTGAGGCGACTCAAGGGTAACAAAAACTGAAGGCGTCTGTCGTCCAATGGAAGTGCATCGGCTGGCAACCCATTCGTCCAACCCGCAACAAAGCGAGTGTGATCGGGCAGCGTGAGCGTGAGATGCGAAGCGTCACCAGGAACGATGTCAAAACGACTGACAAGATAGCGGTCGTTGAATAGCTGATGGTCCGCGTGCGTGATCGAAGCAAGGTTGTTGGTCTTTCGCATCCTTTCAAGTTCCACCGACCAGTTTTCGTTGGCGACACGGAAGTAGGCGGGCTCTTCTGCCTCAGGCTTGGTGGATTCAACCTGCGTTTCCGAGTCGTCTTCGTTTGTCGATGAATGCGAAAGCAATTTCCATCTTGGCTTCGGCATCGGTTCGACACCGTTGGTTTCCCAGCGAATGGGAGCGTTGGTCAGTTGGTTGGGTACGACGATGTCGGTTCGCGAACGTTGAGACTGGAGGACGCGAATTTTGGGGACACTCACTCGCACCAAGTCACCCGCCGCGAGACGACTGGTGAGGCGAATCGATCGAATGTCTTTGTCAGCCAATCGAATGCGAATGACCTGACGGGCGGGGCTGAGCGTCGGTTGTCGAGTCGACGCGCACAGCGGAGAAATCTGCAGGGCGTCACACCAACGCGTGGGGATTTCGACGTCGAGGAAGTCAGGTTGTTGTTTGGACTTCAGCTGCAGATCGGTTTGAGCGATCCAGCGTCCTTCTTCCCATCGCAATGCAACTCGGACATCGGCTTGGAAGGAATGTCGAACTGGATTGGATCGGAATCGTGCGTTCCCCAGTGCCTGGACCGCGGATCCTTGAATCAACCATTGATCCATCAAAATCTTACCGGATGCCAGCATGGAAGCAGGACCAGCATCGCCCGATTTTTCACCTTCCAACTCGGGTGGCGACTTCCACTGGATGTTGGTGTTGGACGAACGTGAGATAACAACTTCGTTGGCCGAGTTGACATCGCCGCCGACGTGAACCGGTTCGATATCGATCAATGCCAACGAATTGTCATTGGATTTTTTCAAAGCGACCTGAGCTTCGATTGACAACTCCATGCCGCGTCCTTCGTAGCGGACCAGTAAACAATCTCGGTCTCCGTCGCGAACCAATTCCCAGCTGGTTCCGGATCGCTCTTCGGGTTTGCTGGGGGGCTTGGCGGCGGGCTCGGTCGTTGTTTCTAAGTCCGTTTCTTCGTCTGCAGTCGCGTCTGCCGTTTCCGGATTGACAGAACTTTCCTCGGTCCGGTTGGGTGAACTAACAAGCAACCCAGGTTGTTGAATCTCCCAATCGAATATCTGTGTCTTGGGTGGTAGCACGATTTTGATGATACGAAGCCGGACGCTTGCTTCGGTTGCCGACGCAGGGACCTCTCCGCTTGCATCGGAGTTTCCGGTTGCGGGGTCGCCGTTTCCTGGGGCGGCGGTGACCGGTGTTGGTTCGAAGGTTGCATCCAGACGAATCGTTTGGTGCGATGAATCCAAGTGGATTTCTTGCCGAGAATTGAAGACCAACTCTGATGGAGTGGAGATTCCAATCTGAACGATCGGCGTTGTTCCGGAACTCTTGGCTGCACGATCGAGGCGGCTGATCGGTCCGGACCATTGCGAGTAAAACTGTTCGGTTGACACGCGTTCCGTCCCCAGCGATGCGGGCCAAACCGGCTGAAGATCGCTCGAAAGCGTCCACGCCACCAGTGTTTCTGAGAACACGGTGCGAGAGTTCGTGAGTGCCGATTCATCGGTGGACGAAGGCTCTTCCCAGCGGTCGTGCAAAGACAGACCAGGACAACTCAGAAGACGCTCAGTTGGCAGCGTTGACGTATTGGTTGACGCTGTATCATCCGAAGTGGTAAATGGTCGCGCAGTCGATCGTGACGACCAATCGGAACTGAGGTCCCATACCAATCGAATCGGTTCGTCCGACGAACTGACTCGTGTGAGCTTCCATTGCGACGGTGTTTGACGAAGCAATTTCCAGTCGCGAGAAATCAGCCGCGGCGTGGAGCTGGTTTCTCGATGAAAACGAAGGATCACTTCACCGCCGGGTGGAGGCGGCTGCAGCGGATCCAATTCGCATTCGACGGAGCAATGTTTGGCGGTAGCGTTCAACCAGTATCGCCGTATCCACTGTGACGCTGAGTTCCATGCCACCGGCAGTTGTGCATTGTCGACCTGGGTGCTTGCTTGGTTGCCGAGACCTGTGTCGGTCCCACTTGCAATCGCGTCCGCGGTCGCTTTGCTCTGCAAATGAACGTTCAGCCGATTGCACGGCCCGATCAAAAACTGGTTGGAAGAGATGATGCCAAATCCAACCGGCCGATCGACTGCTGGCCAAGCGATTTCGTCTGTGACCAATCGATAGTTGTCGATGCGGTAATCACGACGGACGGCCAAACGAGCTTGGGGAAGTCGCGGGAGATCGATCGCGATTTGCGTTCCGGTTGCATGGTGCAAAGTCTGGCAACGCAATCGCAGTTGCAAGTCAAAACGTTTGCCGGATGGAACAACGATGAGTGTCCCCGGTTGCTCATCGGTGGTCGTTGTTAGAACTCGTGTGCTCTCGTCAGGACGAATCAGCACCAACTCTTCAATCGACTCTGGCGAGAAAGGCAGGCGCAGTCGACTGCTGGGCGTCGAAGTTTCAACGGTGAATCGGGCGAGCAACTCGATGGGGAATTCATCGCGAGCTAGGCTGATGGCACGTTTCGAACGTTCCGATGTCAGATCCAATTCGTAGTTGGTTTTCAAAAACGAAACTTGTCGAACGCGTTCGTCCGGTCGGACCAAGAACAGATCTTGGTAAAGCGACTCGGGGATGTACGCTTTGTTGCCCATGGGACGATTCTCGGGATCCAACGGAACCAAGACGTCCATGGTTTGAGCGGATGCCACGCCGCCGCCGATTGCGGAGCAACCGATAATTGCCCAACCAAGCCAGCTTCGAAGCAGTGCGGAACTCGAAAAATCGCTGGTCGGGTCGTCGCCTGAAGAGTGCGGGGGAAATTCAGAACGATTGGATTGGCCGGTCGCAACCGGAGCGTGACGCGGAGAGGACGCGAGAGTGTTGGTCAATTGCCAGTGCTGTGTCGCCACTCGCAAAAGCCCGATCGTCAACGGCAGAGCAACCCAGGCGGTCAGCGGCACATGAGCCTCCGGCCAAAGCAGCATCGCGAATAGTGAAAGTGCCAAACCGGATGCCAATCCCCAACGTGCCGTCCAGCCCGCAGCCAAACTGAGTGCGAGAAGTACGATTGCTCCGACCCACCCGATTCCAATCACCATCTGCGAAAAAATGAGATGAGGTGACTCAGAGGAACCCAGCAAAGGAATTTGCAGGCTGTCTTCGGCGGGAGAAACACGCAGTTGTGAACCCAGCGTCAGGCCGACGACTTGCAGGTCCGTGACTTGTGGTTTTCTGATCCATGATTTTTCAAACGACGTGGTCGTCCATTCAATTTCAAGCAACAACTCAGACTGTTGGGTAGCCGGAAAACGAAGATGATGTCGACGTGTCAATTCAGGATGAACTTCCGCACCGTTGATGCGTGCTTCGATCAAGTGTGCATCCCATGGGAACTTCACTTCGATTGGTTGCGTGGCAACCAAGTCGAAACGGGTGCGAGCCCGGTCGGTGCCGCTGGCCGAAGCGATAACGTGAGTGTTTTGCTGCAGGACCACGTTGGCGGGCGGCGTTTGATTCCGGTGACGGACCCGAACGATGACGTGTGGTGACGTCTCGTATCGGTAACGAAACGGTTCCATTCCAGCGTCGGCGTTTGGGGTTGGTATTCCAACCAGGTTTGCGACTGGTCGAGCCAATTGCAGTTCCGAGCTAATGAGCAGTTCACATGTTTGCGATGTCGCATCCGCCAATCGGAACAAACCAATCGGAAGTGCTCGCGTTTTGGGTTGCTCCTTCGAACTCGAGTCGTCGTTGTTCGTTGCGTGAAAGCACTTGCCAATCAGAAGCGATTTGTCGTTGAAGTTTCGTGGTACCGGAATGCTCCATTCGAACCATCCGCCGGATCCGCCGGCTGATTCCTCGGAGTCATTTGCCTCGGAGGATGCTTGGAAATCGTCACTGGTTTCCGATTGCGGTTCCATGGATTGACGAGGCACCCAGCGCCGCGTGACAGCATCCTCGTCGACCGAATTGACAGCGGAGGCCGGCGAGAGGCGGGTCTGCCATTTCATGTCATTCGGTGGTGACTGTTCCGAGCGAGCAGCCAAGCGAACTTTGACGACCCGCGACGTTTGTGGCAAACCTTCGACTTGCACCTGGACTCGTTGTTCGATGCCGGTTCTTTCCCGACCGCTGTTCGCCAAAGTCAAGCTGGTTTGACACGATCCGACGATCGTGCTGTCGGGCGTTTCCAATGCAAGTGAAGGGGTTTGGCGAATCGAATGACTGAGGACGATCGCGTCGCCAGGCAACGGAGCAAAGTAGCGTCGCTGTTGAGTCGTTAGTTCGGAAAAATCAATTCGCGACGGCGTGATAGCAGTCTCAGCGGTCCATCCCATGTCAGCGGGAGGGATCACCGCCGCCGTCATCTGACCCGGACAGCCCAGAACCCGAATCATCCACAATTCGTTGACGCGAGGGTTGTTGGGATCTCGGCGAGATTGTCCGGTGGCACGAATCTCCAATGTGCCTTCGCCCGTTGGCAATGCGTCAATCTCATCGGGGCTGGGCCAAATCGTGATGCGGCGACCTCGGCGATTAGGAGCGTTGATGGTCAGTGTTCGTCGCGTCTCGCCAACGGTGATGGAATCGAACGAGAACCCATCTTGAATCTCCAATTCAATGGGAGCCAATCGATCAGGCGACATTGTCATCTGAATCGTACTGCGAGCCTGAATGGTATTGTCTTCCAGTAGGAATCGAGTTTGATGATTCGCGTAAAGGAGTGATTGAGATTCCGCCAGTTCGATCCTCCACGAATTTGTGAGCGAATCCTTGGACAATTCAGGCAGGTCTGCAGGGGCGGTTTCATTGACCAGCAAAGCGGTATTCACCGATTGTCGCGAAGGAGGCGGGCCGACCGCGTTCCAAGTGGCGGTGGAATTGGAGGACTGCGATGCATCCATCGGCGGCGGAGTGACCTGCCATTCATTGGGCAGATGCCAACGTGTTGCGAACAGGTGAGATGGCATCGTCCACTGCAATTGCCATGGCGCGGCGGAGACCACAAACGAGGATGGTAAGACTGGTTCGGGCAGCGAGATCATGTTGTCGTCGCGCGGCAGCGTCGATGTACCTTCCAACAGAACAATTCGCGAATCGGCGGTGGACGGAGTGTCAGATTCATCAATCGCCGTCAGTTTGATGATCGAAGCCGAGGGACCGGGCGTGGAAGCGTCGGCTGGTTCCGAAGCAACCGGGCGAGAAGTGAATGGGACCTCTCGGTCGTCAACTTCGATGCGAGTCACATCTCCGCGCAGCCAAACCCAAGGCGGGATGGACGCGATCGGTTGCGGATCGATCACCAATCGACATTGCCAATTCAAAACGGATCCATCGTGTTTGAACGTCATGCGGCAACCGCGAACAATGGTTGCTGTTTCGACTTCTGCCGCATCGTCCTTCACCGCTTGCAGTTGCAAGTCCAAACGGGATGAACCAGCGGACTCGAGAAAGACCCACCGATCGTTGTCCGATGCTGAATCACTTGCCGCAGTTTCCCTGTACCAATCCGGAAGCTCATTGACACGGACTTGTCGCACGACTGCTTGTTCGCAGCGAAGGACTTGGTTCGCTGGAATACGAATCCACAAACGCGAGATCAATGCTTGCGGCAAAGCGAGTTCCCAACGACTGCCGTTCCAGGTCGGCACCGCTTGCTGCCGCCAATTCCACGCGAGATTGCGATCCGCAAGTGGATTGCTCAAATCACTCGACGTGATGGTGAGCATCCCGGAGTCGTCGGATTCAAAGGCGGCGGTCGATTCTGATTCGACACCCGATTCGTCGTCCATTTCTCGAAGCCGGGAAACAGCAAAGCTGACGTTGCCAAATTGGTGTTCATTGCCGGCTTGCGACGAAAAACGCATTCGGCTGGCGTCACTGACCAAGGAACCGTTTCGGATCGTCGCTACCATTTCACACTGCAAAATGTCGTCGGTCGATGTTTCAGGAGTGACTTCGGTCGCCTCATCAAGTGCCTTGCTCAGCTCGTCAGCGGCAACCGGCCGGAAGTCATCTGGCACAAGTCTCGCGATTTGGGATCCGAACAGAGAGATCCATCGCAACGATTCATCGGCTCGGACTTGCTGCGCAAGCGTTTCCCACTGCGATAGCCTTTCGGCAACCTCAGGTGAAATACCAACCGCATCTTCCGCGTCGATTGTGCTCGCGGTTTCGTCAGTCGCTGGTTCAACCTGCTCGCTCGCTTCCGTCGCCGCCGAATCCGCGTCCTGTCCGGATGCTTGTCCTGTGACCAACAGCGACATCGCAAATGCCCAAGTTGCGATCAGCATCACCCAGGTCGATCGGTTGGATCGAGATTGCGTCATGAGGACGTTCCTGGGGAATGACTTGCCGTGGCTCCTTCTTCGTCGTGGCCCTCGTTCGAAGGATTGGGGCGAGGTTCGGCGTCGGCGTTCGAGCGTTGTCCCGAGTCACCACGGTGTCGCGATGATCCGCTGGGAACGTGCGTTCCTGCCGATTCGTTGATGACGGATCGTGATCCCGGCGAGGAGCCCTGCCCTTTCCGGTTGACTCGCGTGGAGCCAAACGGTGGGATCTTTTCCGAAGCTCGAGAGGCACCCGATGACTGCAACACTCGGTCCGAAGTGGGAGGCGATATCAACGCGGAAATGGCATAGAAAACCGCGACCAACACCAACGAAATCATGATCAACTGAGCCGTCACGATCACTCCATCGGGAGCCGCCACCAATACGCCCGCCAACACCACAGCCAACAAGATGATTGCGAAAGGATGTCGGCTCTGAGGGAACAACTGCGTCGAAGCGGCGAGCAGCAAGGACAAACTTCCCACGGCCAACCACATCATGGTTCGTGAGATCGTCAGTGCAGAGAACGAATAGGGATCACTGGAATAGAAAAGGTATTGATTGCTAGGGACGGTGAACGCAGAGTTCGTCGTTGACTCTTTGAGCGAACTCAGCAGAACCGCGTTCTCTTCAAAGGGAAACGTCACCCATTCCATCAGTTCGGTGTCGTCGACCATCGGCTGGCGAGACAAACGCAACTGATCGCGTTCCCAACGCATCAATCTTCCGCATGACGATGACGCCCAGAACAAGTGCGAGTCGGTGGGGACGGAGAGCTGCCAATCAATCTGCGCCGAACCAACTGGCAATCGCATCAACGGCTCGATGCTAGTCCACCAAGGACTGGAATCGGTTTCCGTCCAAAGTCGAATGTCCAACAGATATCGATCGAGCGATTTGGTGTCGCTGGACTGAGTTGTTGTCGGGGTTGTCGTTGGTATATCAATTCGCAGACCGCTGCGCCCGCGAGAGTAGCCGACAAGGTTGCCGTTCAGTCTCGCTTCAATGCGAATGGCCTTGAGTTGCTCGGACAAACTGATCGAGATTTGTTGACCGTCCTCGACAACGGCCAGCAGTTGTTCGTGGCGAGTTCGTTGGCTGACTAAACTGCGAATCAACGCTCGCGTGACATGCACGGGAGACTCTTCCAAAGACTCTTGCTGAAATTGCAGTGTGAACGGTGCGTCCGGAATGGATGTCAACGACCACTCATTGGTGAGTTTCGGATTCGTAACGCTAGAAGCCGTTTGTCGAGTGCCTGACAAAAGACGTTCGTCGGCGACCGTGACCATCCAAACTTGTCCCGCCCCATCGGTGACTGAATCAGGAACGGTCAACAGGTAATCGGTGTCCAACGTGACTTGGTCGGCGATTGGACGTGGGATCGCAGCCAGAATCTTATCAACTGGCGGTTCGTCGTCCTGCGCCGTGTCCGGGTCTACATTAACCGTTCCATCGGCAGGTTCCATGACGGGAGGTTCGGCGGGGACTTCATTGATCACTTCGATGGTTTCTTCGTCTGCGACCGTCTGAATTAATGTTTCAGAGTTAGCTGGTGGTTGAAGCAAATCACGCAGCAACGTTCGCGAAATCAGTTCGATTTCGTGAGTGCCAACCGACAAACGTGGCGTGACTATTTCGTACGTGGTCCAACCGTCGGAATTGGTCGATGACTCCGATTTTCGAACCATTGCAGGAACCCCATCCACCACCGACGTCCACTGAACGGATTGTTCGTTTGGATTCGGGATGGTGAATTGAGCGATGCCTTCCAAGTCAATTGCACTGGTCAGTGTCCAACGGGTTTGCGTGATCCACTGGTTGCCCTGCGTGCCCATGGATGTGCCGCCCGAAAGATTCAGACGTAGCGGTCGCTCGGTGAAATGACCCGTCACGCTCCAAGCACCATCGACCGAAAGTAAACGAAAACGGTTCGACGAATCATTGTTGATCCGTTGCAAGTTTTCACTTTGCGAAAGATCAACCGCCCACTGCAATCGTTTCGCGTCGGTCACTTGAAGGATCGCTTCGGTGACAGCACTCGAAGACTCATTGGTTTGCAATTTCGGAAGCGTCAGGGTGAGCGGTTCGGCAACCATCTCCTCCGTGACCACTCGTTCACAAGTGATGGTGTATTGGCGAGGCCACTTGCCATCGGACGCATCCGCTTGCCACTGAACCAAACCTTCTGAGATCGAAACGTCCAGCTCTTCGTCAGCATCGTCCGCGGTCAAATGAGTCAGCTGCCATCCGAGCAGATCCAACTGCATGTCTTGGGGATCGATGCCCGCACCGCTGGATTGGACCGTCATCGTGGAACGAGCCAACCGGTTGGTCATGCTCAAGTCCATCGTGATCTGCAGTCGTTGTTGTCGTTGTTTACCTGACAACCAAACGGGCAGCTGAAACGCGTCGCGAAGGAAACGAAACGTTTGAGCACGCTCGCCGACGTTCACCGAAGTCGCGTCCGAAGCGATCGCTTCAACGCCCAAACGCGGACGCCAGCGAAGGCGATGGTCCTCTGCCGTGACCACGGTCACCGTTCCGCGTTGACCAATCGCATCGGGGACACGAGGCAACTGCATCATCCAGGGTGCCGTCGCCGTTGCCTCGGGAACCGGCAGTCGCAACTGCAGGCGAACTTCGACCAGAGAAGTCGATGTCATCGCATCGGCGCGGTCGGTTGAAAAGCGAACACGACGGGTTGGCGAAGGGCCGCTTTCCTGTGCGGATTGGTTTTGGTCGTTGTTGTTCGACGCCGAATCACCGGCCGATTCAGCACCCAGCAACGTCATCGTCCAACCGGAATCCGCGACGTCGATGGCACTGCCAGCTTCAAAGACGGTGTCACTGACTTCTTCACCAACCGATTCGGGAGTCAGGGTGACATCACGGCTGTCTTCGTTGATGGCAACTTCTGGACTGCCAAGCAAAACCGCTTGTTCGGGCAGCTCGATCTCGAACGCATCCAACTGACCACGCAAGTTACGAACGATCATCTGAACTTGCAGACTCGGAGGATCCGCGGGGGATTCCCATCGCAGAATCGCGTTGGACTCCGTTTCTAACAATCGAGCGGCCTGGGTTGCCGACGGCAGCCATTGCCACTTGAAAGCAAACTCACCGCCTTGGCTGTCAATTTCAAATCGTGAACGTCGTTTCGTTTCGTCGTCCGAATCCGGTCCGCGCTGGGACAATTGACGAAGCACTTCGCGTCCACTGCCCACAATCTCGGCAGTAATCAACGGAGGCGAATTCTGATTGGCTTCTGATTGGTGAGGGGCAACGGTCACTTCCACCCGCGTCGGAACGGTTGGCAACGACAATGGCAGAAAGCTGGTGAGAGGTCCTAGACGCCGAACCCGCGTCGACATTTTGAGTTTGCAAATGCAATCGATCGGTGCGTCAGGCGATGCCGCATCCGCCGGCAAAACCAGCTCGTAGTTCAACCCAGCGTTTGCACGCGATGAACTCGCGAGTCCGGAGCTTCCGTTGGCGGCAGCAGGCGAAGTTGCGTCCAGCAGTTCTTCACGAATGGCTGTTTTGTTTTGGGCAACGCGTACGAACGCCCGTGCAAGTTCTTTGTCGGTCGCGGCTGTCGAAGTTGTTTCGTCCAACGGTTCATCCAGATCTGTTTCGGTGCCGAACGATTTTTCGTCACCGGGGATCGTTCGCACGAGCGCCGGTTCCAGCAAGTGGAAACCGTTCAGGCCGAGATCCAACACGATCGGCGTCGACGTGCCTTCTCGCAACGTTCGTGGATCGATGACGAAGTGGCAATCCAGCTCGAACTCGGCTCGTTGTTCTTGAACGGAACCGACCAAGTTGATTCGTTGCAGCGTCGCGCGGCGGTCCTGGACCTGAATGCCCTGCTCCAACCGTCGCAGCCGATCGATTTCCTCGAACGACATTCGAGGCATGACCACGGGAGTGCCCGATTCATCCAGAAACAAAAAAGCGTCCGGTGCGATTCCACCTGAGTCACCTCGGATGATTTCGGGCGTCGGTGTGGTACCGGGTGGCTGGGCCGAGGCATTGGACTCAAAGCAAATCGTCATCAACAGGCACGAGACCAATCCGAAGCCAACGTTGGCGATCCTCAATGCATCGCCGCCGGAGCGGATGGGTTGCGCTGGCGAATCGTTGGCTCGCACATCAACCGCCGACGCATTGAGTACCGGCGCATTGACAACCGGCGCATCGGACCGGACCGGGTACCGATCCATCGGTATCAGGGAATTGGAAATCGAGATGGACGTTGGTCCGTTCAACGGGGGCACCGTCACAGAAAAGTGGCGCGGCGATCAATCAGAAGAGGTTCCCCAGTTTACGCAAATCACGTCACCGGTAACAGCATTTCCTGTCGATCCAGACAACATCCGCCCATATCAAAACCCCACCAATCCCTACGATCTGGTCAGACTGACCACTCAGGCGAACAAAACGCACGCTCATTGTTCTAAATGAGAGCCTCGGAGCGATCTCGTGACCTAGCCCGCGTGGCGTCGTCGCCAAAGGAACCGGAGGTAGTCAAGCATCATCCACTGGATGATCAGCAACGCGACCGGACCGCCGAACAAGATGAATTGGCTGGCCGATTCGCCTTGGAACCATCCCACGCCGGCGGCGCTGAGTGCTGACAAACATGCCATTACGAATGCACCATTGATCAGCAACAAGCCACAAGACAACGCCACCGAACTGAGCGACATCAGGCAACCTCCCGCGAAATCGGTCAACGGCATCGAGGACGCACCGATCCGTTCGGTCTCTTCCGCAGCCGAATCAATTCGATCGGTTCCGATCCGCGAACCACGCTGCTCCTCAGAAACCTTCATCAAATTTTCTATCTTGCGAGATACAGCTGAAAAACCCAAACGTTAGACTGGAGCGATTGGGCGGTCACTGAATAAAATAGCGAGAGATCGCGCAGACGACTCGAATCAGCATGGCTGCAATCGGTGGAAGAAACAACCAGCCAATGATCTCACGTTTGCCTTTGTCGAATCGAATGACGGTATGATTCAAGACGACCGACTACGACCTTCCTCTATCTGTTTTTCGCAACCACCGATGCGATCGTTCGGTCCCGCGATTGCCGGGATGATTCTGATCCTAATCTTGGTCGTTGCCAACGCGTCCACTTGGTTGGTGGGGCTAGTCAGTTTGGTCGTCATCGGTTTGCTGCTGGTTTTTCGTCATTGGCACAGTTCCCAGCAGGACGACGCTGTGGCCGCGTATGTCCGCGACAGCACCGAAGAAATCCAGAAGTGGCAAGAACGCCTCCGTTGCCTACATGCCGAAACACGCCAAAATGCGTCCGCACTATTGCAGCTCAGCGATGGCGTGATCGTCTTGGCAAAGGACTTTTCCGTTCTGCTGATCAACCCGTCCGCGGTCCGATTGCTGGGACTGAAAAAACGCGACGCATTGCTGGGCCGTTGTTTCACTGAGTTGGTGCGAGTCCCTCAGTTGCTGGCGTCGATTCGTTCGGCGGTCAAAGAACATCAACCGCAGGAGTTCATCGTAGAGGTTCACGACCAGGGTGTCATTCGTCCTCTTCGGGTCCGAGTCGACTTGATCGACACGGGCGAAGAACCCAACCTGCAATTGTCGCTTCGTGATGAAACGGAAACTCGCCGAGTTGAGGAGATGCGACGCGAATTCATTGCCAACGTTTCGCATGAACTCAAAACGCCGTTGGCGGCCATCAAAGGTTACGCCGAAACGGTTGAGTTGGCGGTGCAAGACGACCCGGATGCGGCCCTGCACTTCATGCAGCAAATTATGTCGCAGTGCTTGCGGCTCGAGCGATTGGTGCACGAGATGATGCAACTGGCTCGGGCACAGGCTGGACCTGCCAACTTGCATCTCTCCAGCGTGTCTTTGTCCGAAATCGTCTTCGATGCGATTCGAACTTACGAACCCGTCGCGGCTGCGAACGGTTTGGATTTGATTCAGGAAGTCCCTGATGGCAAAGCCAAAATCATTGCCGATCGCGAAGCCACTTTGACGATTGCTAACAACTTGATCGGCAATGCGATTCGCTACACGCAGTCGGGAGGCGAGGTGCGAGTCTCGATCGTCGAGCAAACCGATCGATGGGCTTTGATTGTCGAAGACACCGGTGTTGGAATTCCCTACTCGGAACAGCAGCGGATCTTTGAGCGTTTTTATCGAGGCAGTCGGAACGAAGAATCCAGCACCAGCGGCACCGGGTTGGGACTCGCCATCGTCAAACACCTGACGCAGGCTCAGGCTGGTGACGTTTCCGTCACCAGCACGCCAGGCGAAGGCTCGCGTTTTTGCGTTTGCCTGCCGGCCGTGCAAGCGTCAACGGAACTGAACCGGGTTTAGATCGCAGGGGCCGGCGTGATACCATGGGGGCGTTCTCGCTCATCTCCGCAATCTGACGCCGCCATGCTCCCGCGAAACCTGACGCTGCTTTTGTCCGTGCTGGTCATTTCATTCGCGTGTTATGCCATCTACTTGCGCTCGCGCACCGCGATGATGGTCGGCGAAGCGCTCGAAATGATCGATCGTTACTACGTCGAGCCTGTCGATCGACGCACCCTGCTGACTTCCGCGATGGCGGGTATGACATCGTCGCTGGATCAACACAGCGAATACATTCCTCCGGTCAGCTACCAAGCGTTCCAGGACACGATCCAACAGGAATTCGCTGGCATCGGGATCTATGTCGATCAACCCGTCGAAGGCGAACCGGTCCGAGTGATCACGCCGCTGGTTGGTTCCCCTGCTCTGCGTGCCGGCTTGATGCCCGGCGATTCAATTTTGGAAGTGGACCGAGAATACGTTGGCGACATGGACATTCGGTCTGTTAGCGAACGGCTGCGAGGTCCGATCGCGACCACGGTGGAATTGTTGGTCCAGCGAGGCGATGAGAAAATCGATGTGAAGGTCCAGCGGGACACGATTCAGTTGGAATCAGTGATCGGCGATTATCGCAATGGTGGCAACGAGTGGGTTTATCGGCTGAAACAACATCCTGACATTGTCTATGTGCGGATGACCAGCTTTGGCGACAAAACGGTGAGTGAACTGCGCTCCGTGCTGGGGCGTCTGATGCCGAAGTCCGATGTATCAGGGGTGGTGTTGGACTTGAGAGGTAACGGTGGCGGGCTGCTCAATGCTGCCGTGGATGTTTGCGATATGTTTCTGAGTTCCGGAAAAATCGTCAGCACGAAGACTCGCGGCGGCGTGATCGAAGACGAAGTTTCAGCAACTGCGGGAACTTTGGTGCCACCGGATTTGCCGGTCGCGATTCTGATCGACGAACATTCGGCCAGTGCCAGCGAGATTGTCGCAGCGGCACTGCAAGACCACGGCCGAGCGACGATCGTAGGTACGCGAAGCTATGGCAAAGGAACCGTCCAAAACATCTTGCCCTTGGAATATGGACGCAGTGCACTCCGTCTCACGGTGGCCAAGTACTACCGTCCAAGTGACCGAAACATTCACCGTGGCGTCGATGACACTGAAGAGGACGTTTGGGGTGTCAGTCCCGATCCAGGCATGGACGTGAAAATCGCCGAAGAAGATCTCCGCCAACTGGCTCGTTTTTGGGAAGAAGCCTCTTACCCGTCGCTCAAAAATCGCGACTTGTTGGATTCCCAATTGAAGCTGGTTGATTCGGATCAAGAATCGGACGCGGACACGGAACCAGACGCTTCCTCGTTGGAGGAATCGGAAGCGTCCGGTGATGAAGCTCCCGCAGCCAAACAAACACCGGCCGAATCAGCTTGGGAATTGGACGCGCCATTGCGAACCGCTGTGGAAGCCATTCGAACGGCAAACGAGGACGTACCAAGCGTTGCCGCCTGAGCTGGTGAGACGTCCATTGTCGCATTTCGTTGTTGATTTCACGCTAGATTCGGCGTGAAATTGACTCAGGGCGAACCATTTGGAGAGGTTCGGAATATCAGCCGGAGTGCGTTGGCACCGGTTTCTGCGTCACAACCGGGCCGAACGGCCATCGGCTAATCAGTGGTGTTTCATTCAGTGAATTGCCCTGGGAAGTTCACCCCTTTGTTTTGGCGGTTGTGATTCGGAGTTCTGCATTGGTAAACTGAACATCCGGTCTGAGGCGGCTCATTCGCGTCACCCCGCCACAGATAGACCCTCCAGAATTTTCCCTCCTGAACTGAGTTCACCGATGAAATCGATCGTTTACGTTGTCGCTGCCTTGGCTGCCGTTGGAATCATGGTCGCCATCTCCGCGACTCCTGACAAAGCACCCGAAGTTGAAGCCGCTCCTGCATCCGCTGTCGTTGCCACGCCAGAAGTGATGGCGGAAGCTGGCACGATGACGTTGGAAGTTCCTGAAATGCACTGCCAATTCGCGTGCTTCCCGCGTGTTCAAGAAACGTTGGAAAAGAGCGACGCGGTCAGCGAAGTTGCTTTGGTTGATCAGCCCGATCCAAACGCGTTGACCGTCAAGAAAGTCGTCGTGAAGTACGATGCCGGATTCGACGTCACTTCCGCTTTGGCCGCATTGCAAAAAGAAGGGTTCAGCTCGGCCCAAAAGGTTCAGTAATCGGTTTCGCCGGAGAGAGTGGCTCGATGGGCGATTCCCACGGAATTCTGCTGATCGGCCACGGTACGCGTGATCAACGCGGGACCGACGAATTCTTTGAACTCGGTGATCGACTGGCATCTTACTTGGCTGGTCGTTCGATCGTTCAACCTTGCCTGCTCGAGTTTCAGTCGCCAACCATCGACGAAGGTTGGCGACGTTTGCTCGACGCCGGTGCGGAACGAATCACCGTTTCGCCTCTGTTGTTGTTCGCCGCTGGGCATGCGAAGTCGGACATTCCCGATGCCGTCGAAGCCGTCGCTCGTCAGACGAACACGCTTGACCGGATTGCGGGTTACAGCCGTCCCATTTCTCGCCAGTCCCGCATGGTCGAATTGGTTCGCGAGCGATTGATTGAGTCGATCGAATCCGTCGCCACCGATCACCGATCCCTCGGAGCGTCCGGCCTCGCGGCCATTCCCACCGCCGTGGTGATGGTTGGCCGCGGAAGCTTGGATCCATGTGCTTCGTCGGACATGAGATTGCTCACCGAAGTTGCCGTTCGCGGACGCATGTTTCCGTCGTCTAATTCGCAAGCGAATGCACCTTCCATCGCGGATCTTCATGGGATCGATCGAGCTGGCTTGGTGACCACGTTCTACGCGATGGCACAACCACGATTGCCGGACACGCTCGAACAAATTGCTTCGACTGGTCAGTTCGGGCGAATCATTGTGCAGCCGCACTTGTTGTTCTCGGGACGGCTGTATGACGCGATCGTTCGTCAAGCAAAAGAAGCGGCGACCAAATTCGGCGAGGTTGAATTTGTCGTCTCGCGGTACTTGGGACCCAATCCCAAAGTGGCCGCGGCCATCGCCGAACGAATTGATTCCCTGCAATCCGAAAGAGTCGGCGGTTAGCACCCGAATCCTTCGGGGCATCGTGAACGTCGTCGTTTCTGTCCAGCGTTGTAATCAGTCAGGAAGCTTGCGGCGGAAATTGGGACGTTTGGCCTTGGGCAACTCAGCCTGATGTTCTTCCTGGTGCCGACGACGCTCGACCGGAGTCGCGTAGTACATCAGATAGGTGTCGTTGTCTTCCAGGCATCGCCATTCCAAGCACTTGCCCGGGGCGTCGACTTTCTTCTCGCAAGCGGGAAGGATGTCGCGGTAAATCACCCGGTACAGCTCACGATCGGACAAGTGATCGGTGAAGGTCAGCTTGATGTTCTGGGAGTGCAGTTGCTCGATGGTCCGCTGCAGTTCAACCGCCAATCCCGTGTCATCCAGCGATTCTGGGGCGGGGATTTGCAGCGGTGGATCGAACCATTGTGCAATCGCGAGCGCAGGTGCTCGTTCCCAGGCGAGGATCGACGCCAGGTATTCGTTCTCTTTTTGAAGCGGCATGCTTCGCGTGGTCGGATCGTCGATGGAATCATCTCGATATGGTTCCAGCTCGTCTCGCAGGCGAGCGTTGGTGAGAATCAAATCCACCTCGTCGATCATCGGCTGACTCGTTTCACTCATGTCCTGATACCCTTCGTCCTCTAGCAAAATCGCGTGACCGGGGCCCGTACCCCGCACTCCGTTTGATTCGTGTCGGCGCGACTCGCGGCGACACTCCCAAGCTATCCAGGCCAGCTCGCCGCTCAATCTAGAATTGAGTCAAAACGACGAACTCGGCAGATTTTTGCTCGCTCGCGTGTGTCTTGATCGATACGAACGTCACGATTTACCACGTTTCACGCCTTCTGGGGGTTCGCGAGTTCAAACCGCGAGCACACCAAGAGGGCACGGTGGCATCTTGAGCCTGAATGGCTCCGGAGGAGTCCGCGTCGATAGCTCGGGGTGGAAACCCCGAGACCAGCACAACCCCACCCAATCAGCCTACGACCGTTAGGCCCGGTTCCATCCGAAGCATCATCTTCGTAGCGGAATAGCGCAAGCCATCCGGTAACCCACTCACCGGGCGGCTCGCGCCACTCCGCTAGCAATTCAACAATCGCGAAATCCCATTCGCTCTGGGTTTCACCCGGTACCTCGCGGCATGCGTTGATCCGAAAAGTGGCTTCAATGCGAGACCTTCACGGCATGCGTTTCCAAACTTTTGTGCTGGAGCAACCCATGTCACGTTCCGTGGTCGCCGATTCCCCGCGTCTTTACAGCAATGGTCAACCTTGGCGAAATGCTCGCGGTCGCAACGCCCCGCGGCAGGCCCACCAATCAGCCGACGGCCGTTAGGCCCGGTTCCGTCCGAAACATCAACTACATAGCGAAACGACGCAAACCATCCGGTAACCCACTCACCGGGCGGCTTGCGCCACTCCGCTAACAATTCACCAATCGCGAAATCCCATTTGCTCTGGGTTTCACCCGGTATCTCGCGGCATTCGTTGACCCGAAAATTGGAACCAATGCGAGACCTTCGCGTTTCTCGAACGGGGTGATTTGATAGGCGTCATCATCGGAAGTCAGCGTCACGTTGTCAGCTTTGCGAACCGGCCTGGACAAACTCTGTTTGTTGCGGTGCACGGTCGGCCTGGTGTCGCCGCGAAAGTCGAAGCGATTGCCTTCCCTCCGCGCAGCGAGAGCGATTGGAGTCGCCTAAATTCTTCTCGCAGGTGCAACAAGAGGTTGCCAAGCGGCTGCTGCGAATCAGCGACGCGGTACATTCTCGGACGATCAAGACCTACGCCATTCGCAAAATTGAGTTGGGTTCTACCCCGCAGGACGTTCGTCTTGTCTGCCACCGGGGACGTTGTGGTTGACGACTGATTTCAGGAGCGAAAGCACCGTTCTATCGCATCCGCGGACTAGGCTTGCAAGAATGAAGCCCCGTCTCCATCTCCCCGCCCGGTCGCTCGATGGTGCATACCGAGCCCCCTTCAGCTAAAATCCACACCCGTTCTCCCCGATTTCCAAGCATAGACGACACCCTGTCGTCCAGAACCCCGTTGTGCGGCCCAGGCAATCGGTTGCATCTGTGTTGATCGGTGTTCATCCGCGACTCTCCTCTGTGCTCTCTGTGTCCTCTGTGGTTCAACCGATCGCTGGCAAATGCAATGGTCGCGCGAGACGCACCCATACGTTCGAACGTCCTGCTTCGCCGATGGGTGCGCGTCGTGCGACTAACGCCATTGTCAAATGACATCGCCTCGGATGCAAGCGTTTTTGCATCACTCCGCGACCTCCGCAATTCCGCTTTCTCCGCGTTTCAAGCTCTTTGCAAGCATTCGATGTCATCGTCTCGCCGCGTGGCCCCATCGTCACTGCCGCACAACATGGTTTTTACGCTAGGCCTTCGGCACACCTTCCTTGGTTGGTCACGCGGGCTGGCGTTGGTACAATCTTTCGTAGTTCAAACATCGCTCGCTTCGTTCAGGGCGGTGTCGTAAAAACCTTCCGTTGTGGGGACGAGAGGCGTCCTAATGCCTGACTGGCTCAGAATCGCTTGGTTCATCGTTTCCGCTGTTTGGCTCGCCGGTGCAATTGGCCTGTTCTCTTGGGGCGTCGTCTCTTCGTGGGTCTGGCGTCGCAACAACCCAGAGCCTCTCGACCCACCCGAATACGAAATCGTGCATGATGGATCAAACCCCGTCGCGGGATGCTTGGCTTGCCTCATGTGGCCGCTGATGATTCCAATGGCGTTATACGAATGGCTGCGTTACGGGAATCGTTCACCGTAATGCACTTCGGCTCGCACGTCGTTTGAAAGGGACGCCTCGCTGGCGATTCACCGTCCCACAACATGGTTTTTACGCTAGGCCTGCGGCACACCTTCCAACTTTGTCAACGCGGGCTGGCTTTGGTACAATTTCCGTAATTCAGGCATCGTTCGCTTCGTTCAGGGCGGTGTCGTAAAAACCTTCCGTTAGCGGACGCTAGTCGATGAAGATTGACGATCTTTCTGGATCGGCCGAGACTGACGACGCAGCGCAGATCGCGAATCGTCTACGCACCATCCGCGTTGACCGCTACGGCGCGTTTCACATCTCCGGCGATCGCGATCTGCCCTACATCTCCGCCCATTTCAACGGCGACATTGCGTACATTCACTATTTCACTGCCGATGATCACCCGGGTTTTCACCCAACCGACATGGCTCCTCCGGGATGCCCCGATGATGTTCACTTCCTCAACACCGATGGCTCTGAGGCGGGCGCAATCGACATGCCCGCCTCTACTCTGGTGGACGCCGAAACGGCAATTCACGCGATCCTTGAGTTCGCCGCCACTGGTGACATGCCGCAATCAATTCAGTGGTTCGAGCTATAAACCACTGGCCCGCGTCCGCTAACATGGTTTTTACGCTAGGCCTTCGGCACACCTTCCTTGGTTGGTCGCGCGGGCTGGCGTTGGTACAATTTCTCGTAGTTCAGACATCGTTCGCTTCGTTCAGGGCGGTGTCGTAAAAACCTTCCGTTGTGTGTCATAGGCTCGAATGATTGACGCCATAATCTTTGACCTGTTCGGCACGCTTATTCATCTTCCACGCGACACGAATCCATATCTCCAGCTCTGTCGCGCAATTGGTGATTCAAGCCGTTTACGCGAATCACTCGTTGTGGATGCTCCGACATTGGCGGACTTTTGCGATCATCTTGGCGTTTCACATCCTCCGAACCTGCCTGACATCCAACGCGACCTTGATGCGAACATCGACCGCGCCGAGACTTTCCCCGAATCGTTGGCTGCGCTCCAAACACTTCGTGAACGCGGTTTACGCGTGGCTTTGATCTCCAACCTCGCGTCGCCGTATAAACGCGCCGTTGTCCGACTCGACCTCGAATCGTACTTTGACACCATTCTGTATTCCTGCGACATCGGAATCGCGAAACCTGACCCTGATATCTACCGCGATGCCCTCACGAAACTCAACGCGACTGCCGAATCAACGCTGATGGTCGGCGACAGCCAGCGATCAGACGTGGATGGGCCGATGGCGGTCGGCATTCGTGGGTTTCTGATCGACCGAAGTGGACAATCTTCTGGCGATTCGGTCTTGCGGGCGTTAACTGATGTCACGTCCTATCTGGGTTCATGACACACAACATGGTTTTTACGCTAGGCCTTCGGCACACCGCTGTCGTTTGTTCAAGCCGCCCTCTGGTGGTAGAATCTTTCGCAGTTCAGGCATCGCTCGCTTCGTTTAGGGCGGTGTCGTAAAAACCTTCCGTTGTGCGGCCCAGACAATCGGTTGCATCTGTGTTGATCGGTGTGCATCCGTGGCTCACCTCAGTGCTCTCTGTGTCCTCTGTGGTTCAACCGATCGCTGGCAAATGCAATGGTCGCGCGAGACGCACCCATACGTTCGAACGTCCTGCTTCGCGGATGGGTGTGCGTCGTGCGACTAACGCCATTGTCAAATGACATCGCCTCGGATGCAAGTGTTTTTGCATCACTCCGCGACCTCCGCAATTCCGCTTTCTCCGCGTTTCAAGCTTTTTGCAAGCGTTCGATGCCATCTTCTCGTCGCGTGTACCCATCGTCAGTGCCGCACAACATGGTTTTTACGCTAGGCCTGCGGCACACCTTCCGCGTTTGGCCACGCGGGCTGGCCTTGGTACAATTCTTTGTAGTTCAGACATTGCTCGCTTCGTTTAGGGCGGTGTCGTAAAAACCTACCGTTAGGCGACCTACCCGCAAGGAAACTCAAATGTCCACCGTTAAACAGGCGATGGCGGACCTCATCGCACAACAACCCGACGACAGTAGCTACGACGAGATCCTACGCGAACTTGCGTATGCCCGAATGGTTGACCGAGGTCTGGCAGATTCCGACGCTGGTAACGTCATCTCCGATGACGAAGTCAAGCAGAGGATCGAATCGTGGCAGAAATAGTCTGGACCCACGAATCGGCTACTTGGCTCGAGAAGATCACGAACATATCGCAGAGGACAATCCGACCGCCGCATTGGATGTTGCGCGTGGAATATACGCGAAGATTCAAT
The DNA here is from genome assembly GCF_002727185.1 of Rhodopirellula bahusiensis. Taxonomy (NCBI): domain Bacteria; kingdom Pseudomonadati; phylum Planctomycetota; class Planctomycetia; order Pirellulales; family Pirellulaceae; genus Rhodopirellula; species Rhodopirellula bahusiensis. Next base: position 284,546 of record NZ_NIZW01000004.1, on the reverse strand, counting down.
TGTTGCGAACGTTCCCTCGATTGGGCGGACGCTACATGCCGATTGCAGACCGTGAAGTTCGCGAGATTCTTTACGGACACTACCGAATACCATACCTCGTCGCCAGCGAAGACCGTGTTGAGATACTCGGGATTTTTCACGGTGCAATGAAGATTGAGGACTATCTCCAGTAACCGGTCGCCTAACATGGTTTTTACGCCAGGCCTTCGGCACTCCGTGGCTTTTTGGCAACGGGCGCCGGCATCGGTACAATTTCTTGTGATTCAAACTCCACCGCTTCGTTTGGGGCGGTGTCGTAAAAACCTTCCGTTAGCGGACCCTAGCTTTCCCCATGGACGACGACGAACTCCTCGAAATCGCGTCCAAGCTTGAATCCGCTTCTGACAACGTGGCTGCACACTCTCAGCTCTCCGCTGGCAAGCCGTGGCTGTGGCTCACCGGCAATCGTGACGCCCTCCTTCGTTTTGCCGCTGCTTTCGTCCGCGCTGCTGCCGCGCCGATCCCGGACGACGAATGTCGCGCGGAACCGTCTATCCTTGAACATCGCCAGATCAATGACGCCAAAACGGACTACACACTTGGCGCGGCGCAACGGATTGATGAATTCCCAGAAAACCCGGATGTCATCGCGGCGCGTAAGCGTCGCGTTTGGGACAACGATGGCTGCGCATTGATGGGTTGCGGCGTCGTCGGCTTCATAATCATCTCGCTGCTGATCTCCGGCGTCACATTCTGGTGGCATCTACTGGCGGGCACACCGTTACGGTAGCTCATCGGGTCCGCTAACATGGTTTTTACGCTAGGCCTTCGGCACACCGCTGTCGTTTGTTCAAGCCTCGATCTGGAGGTACAATTTCCGTAGTTCAGGCATCGCTTGCTTCGTTTAGGGCGGAGTCGTAAAAACCTTCCGTTGTCGGACCTCAGTCAAAGGAAACGCATGACCTCTCTCCCACCGATGGACCGTTCAGTTGCAAAACTCACGACGCTCGATCAGCAGGGGCTCGATTCCGGGGTTCCCGATGCTACACCGGCCGAACGATTGCTAATGGTGTGGCCTCTGACTTTAACCGCATGGGAATTCAAGGAACCAAACGTTGTTCAATCCCGACTTCAAAGACATGTTGCTCGCGTTGTCCGACGCGAAAATTGATTTCCTACTTGTTGGTGCTTACGCTGTCGCTGCCCATGGCCATCCACGTGCAACCGGCGACCTCGATCTTTGGGTTCGTCCCGACGCTGAAACTGCGCCAAAAGTATATCGTGTTCTCGCCGAATTTGGCGCACCATTACATGACCTAACCGTTGATGACCTGGCAACGCCCGGGATGGTCTTTCAAATTGGTGTTGAACCTTCTCGGATTGACATACTGACTGCTATCTCTGGCGTAGCTTTTGATGATGCATGGGAGAACAAGCTGCACCTTGAACTGGATGATATCAAACTGAATGTCATTGGGCGCGATGATCTGATCGTCAACAAACGGGCCTGCGGACGTCCTAAAGATATCGCGGATGCCGAGACCCTTGATCCAAGCGATTCCTAACGCGTCGGTCCGGCAACATGGTTTTTACGCTGAGGCCCTTCGGGCACACCTTGGCTCTTTGGCAACGGGCCATGACCTTGGTACAATTTCTCGTAGTTCAGGCATCGCGTGCTTTGTTTAGGGCGGTGTCGTAAAAACCTTTCGTTGTGGGACGCAGGTTCCTCAGATAGCAGACCAGTCATGCCCGAACCGTCATTTCAGTCAGCGTCACCCTACAAGGATGACGTTCTCGCTTTGCCCGTCACCGATCTAGATGCTGCGTCAGATTGGTACTGCAAACACTTCGGCATGACCGAGATTGAGCGCCGAGACGCGCCGAATCCTGCCGTCATACTTGAACGCGATAATGTCCGAATGGGTTTCGCGATCAATGGTGGTGACCCATCCCAAGAGGGCGCTGCGATTCGCGTCAATGACATCAACGGAATCAAGGGCCAAATCGAATCTAATGGGATGGACGTCGCAAACACGCGCGTTGACGAACGCGACGGCGAGAAGTTCAATGTGTTCTTTGTCGTCGCGCCGGACGGGCTGTGTTTTTACTTTAATGAACCGATTGCTGGATGACCAATTCAGCGTGCCGCTTGCGAGTTAACCGAGATGGATACCGTTAACGCGGGGCAGCGTCCCACAACATGGTTGTTACGCTAGGCCTTCGGCACACCTTCCAACTTTGTCAACGCGGGCTGGACTTGGTACAATTTCCGGTAGTTCTGACATCGCTCGCTTCACTTATGGCGGTGTCGCAAAAACCTGCCGTTGGTCGACGCAGGGCATTCGATTGGCTGACGAAACTCCCTCTTTACCACCGCGATGCGAATCCGACGCTGAGTGTCTGGCGAAGGCTGCTGGCACCGCCGTGGGATCTCTCGTGGTTGCGTTTGCCTTGATGTTCTTGCTTCACCGTGGTGTCGGATTGATGGGCCGAGACGCGCGTCCGGCCGCTTTTTTGGGTTTCGCGTTGCTCTACTTGCTTTGGCCACTCTTTTCGCTGATGCCGCCCCGACCATATTTGTTCGGGATGGTGGCGTTCCCGTTGTTCGGAATTTGGCTTGGCATGACCTACACAGGTGACATGGGTGCTGAGTCTTACATGTTTGCCGCGCAACCGCCGTGCTTCGGTGGTTTGATCGGAGCCGTCGGCACCGCTTGGGTCGCCGTTCATCGTGCAGTGAAGGGTTGGTGACGACGCAAACGCTGGCCAACATGGTTTTACACCAAAGCTTCGGCAAACCTTGATTTGTGGATCAAGGATCAAGCGGCGCCGGCGTATCATCCGCTGCTCTGACGGGCAATAGTGCCCCTTCTACATGCGTCGAAATGTCATTGACGACTCACTCGACAAGCCGAAACGGGAGGGGGCGGAAAGCGAGCGTTCAGCGAACTTCCCGGGGGAGTGCAATTCACGCTGTGATCCATGTCCGGCCTTCACCCTCTCGCACGCCTGAGCGGCGGCGCTCGACCGGGTATGTCGCTCTCCCAAAACTTCGTTTCGGGAGAGGTGCACCATGTGAAAATCCGCCAAGAAGCAGTCTGGGAAGACTGCACGACCTCCTGACGTGTACGTTCTCGATGTTTGCGAATCCGATGGCTACCTTCGCCTGCTCGAGCTCAATCCAGGAGGTTGTTTTGGCAATTCGTATCAAGCGATCGGCCTTTGATTTGATTCTTTCAAAGGCAGTTCACTCCACATATGAGCCCGATCTGTATGAGCCCCGTACCGATTGGCAGCAGCGTGTTGCCGATTCAGATGTCCGTTTGCAATGGGATCCCGACCATGCTCCCAACGGTGACAAAATGGATCGTCGTGCGGTCCAACTTGGGTTGCGAGGTGAGGCACTTCGGCAGTTCGCGTGCGATTGGATCGTCGAGATCGATGACATTTCCGATTTCGTTCGCGAGCAGAGTGAAAACAGCGACAACTTACGCTACGACAAGTTGATCATGCCGAGTGAACGTGTGTATCCGGTGTCGTGTGGCGAGACCGCTTTGAAGCTGAGGCTTGATCACACTAATTAGGTCGTCCGACACCGTGTTTGGGCGGGCGTATTCGATTCATGTTTCTGAGGGTTCAACGCGGGCGGAGGTAGCCTGATTTGAAGATGGTTCCGATGGAGGTTTGGTTTGAGTTCGGCAGGGTTCACTTCTGTCTGCATCGTCGGTCGCTACAATGCTGGGGCTCCATGTTGGAGACGGTTTGGCGGGCCATCACGTTCTCATTGATCGAAGCACCAAGGAATTTGCTATGAGCGTTGAAACGAATCCGAGACTTACCGGCCGCGATGGGACAGCTTCATCGGTGCGGGGATCGCGTCGAGCTTGGATGGCAGGCGTTGCTGGGGCGATGGGAGCGTTGGCATGCGCGAATGGAGTGGCTCTGGCTCAGGACGAAACGCGTGAAAAAGAAGCTGCTCGTTCTCGGACCCCGAATCCGATCGCGGTTTCGACCTATTCGTATTGGCGGTATCGCGATGACAGCAAGCTTTCCATCGAGGAGTGCGTGGACTTGGCTGCGGACGCTGGGTTCGATGCGGTCGAAGTTTTGCACGTCCAAATGACCGACGAGTCCAATGGCACGTTGCAGCGAATCAAGCAGCGGGCGTTTCGTCGTGGTTTGAGTTTGTGCGGGATGTCGACTCATCAATCCTTTGTTTCTCCGGATCCTGCGGAACGTCAGAAGAATGTCGATCACACGATCCACTGCATTGAGTTGGCGTATGCGATGGGAATCCCAACGATTCGGGTGAACACCGGTCGTTGGGGAACGTCGGGCAGCTTCGATGAGCTGATGGCAAACAAGGGGATTGAGCCGACTTTAGAAGGGCACACCGACGAGGAAGGGTTTGGCTGGGTACGGGAAGGATTTGAGAAATGTTTGCCGGTCGCGGAAAAGTGCGGTGTGGTGATGGGGTTGGAGAATCACTGGGGGCTAGGCCGCACCGCGGAAGGCGTTCTGCGAGTCATCGGCGAAGTGGACTCGCCCTGGTTGCGGGCGACGCTGGACACCGGCAATTTCCTCGAAAATCAGTACGAGCAGTACAAACAGCTGGCCCCCGAGGCAGTGTTTGTGCAGGCCAAAACGTATTTTGGCGGTGGGACTTGGTACACGCTGGACATCGATTACGACCGGGTGGCCGAAACCCTGCGGGCGGTGGATTATCGCGGCTACATCAGCCTGGAATTTGAGGGCAGCGAGGCGCATGAAACGGCGATTCCGAAGAGCCTGGCGATGTTGAGAAAAGCGTTTGCCTAGCGGGTGCGGTGCACCATGGTTTGAGGTTAAATTCACCGCTGAACCGACCAGCATTCTGGCTCGTATCACCCGGGGATTACTCCATTTCCGTGTGAGATGGTTGGTGGTCGTTTCGATTTGATTTGTCTTCTCACGATTGGTTGTATTCAGTTATGTCCGCTGAAGTTCAGTTTTCAGGGGCCGCAGACGCTGCTGAGTTTCCCTACAAAGCGATCAACCGCGGTGCCATTGCGTCGCTGGTGTTCTTGTGTTTGTCGCTGCCCGGATTGATGCCAACCTTTTCGCCAATGCTGATCCTGACGGTGCCTGGCATTTTGGCCGGGGTGATCGCTTTGCGGGCGATCAGTCGGTTCCCGGACGAGTACAGCGGCTCAGGAGTGGCAAAGTTGGGTTTGGCTGGCTGCCTTCTGTTGCTGGTCGGTGGATTGGGGTTTCACACGTACACGTATCTGACCGAGGTTCCCGAGGGGTACGAACGCGTTGCGTTTTACAAGTTGCAGTCGGAGCCCAATGGTCCGGACCAACCCACCCCGGATGCGCTGACGATCGACGGAGAAGCCATTTTTTTGAAGGGGTACATCCACCCCAGCAGCGGCAGCGGAATGCTGCGTCAGTTCGTTTTGGTGCCTGACCTTGGCACGTGTTGCTTTGGCGGAGATCCCCGCAGCAGCGACATGATTGAAGTGACCTTGCCACCCGGTGAAGCCGTGCGTGCTGGACTGACCAAACGCAAACTGGCCGGAACATTCAAGGTCAATCGCGTCCCGCAGAGCAAAGACGACTTTGAAAACGCAATGTTCTACAAAATGCGAGTCGACCAGTACAAATAGACTGGTTGGCGGACGGTGGGGCTGCGACGCGGAGGGCGTGTCGTTTGCGTGCTGACGCCGATTGCGATTTGGTGTTGTGGGAGTCGCGGCAGACATTGGTACGATGGGTGCACGACGTTGCGGGCGAACGGTACAGCAATTTTCTTCCACGAACGATGGATGCTCGTCAGATGAAACTGAATTCGCGAATTTTTTGGACGGTGATGGCGGGATGCCTCGCCGTTGGATCCGTCCTTCCGGCTTCGTCTTTTGCTGATGACACCCAGACCCAGAAGGAACGGACCGCGACGGCTCGATCAATCATCGAGCAACGCCGGGCTGCGATGCGTGGTGACGCCGCCGGACGTGAAAAGGTCGAGGTGCGGAAGAGCAGCCAAGCGGACCTGGCCAAAGGCGATATCACGTTTGACGATTTGACCTTTGATATCGAAAAGGGCGAAGTTTTCGACGAAAAGAAGTTGACCAAGGAACTGAAGTTTCTGAATGGTCGCAAGGTGCGTTTGCGCGGTTATATGTTGCCGAGCACGTTGTACAAAGAAACCGACATCGATCAGTTTGTGCTGGTGCGAGATAACCAGGAATGCTGTTTCGGACCCGGTGCGGCTTTGTTCGATTGTGTGATGATTGAGATGCAACCGGGACGAACCACAGATTTTGTTCCGCGACCGGTCATGGTCGAAGGTAAGTTCGTCTTGGATACTGAGAAGTATCAATACCCCGGTGGCGAGGGCCCCGATGGTGCATCCCACATGGCCGTGTTTCGAATCGAGGGACTTCGCGTCCGATGATCAACCAAGACCGATTGCTGCAACGATTTCTCCGATACGTCCGACTGAACACTGCCGCCGACCCGCAGTCACAAGCTTACCCCAGTACGGAAAGCCAACGCGAATTGGGTCGGATGTTGGCGGATGAATTGATGCAGATGGGACTGGCTGATGTGGTCCTGGATGAACACGCGGTTGTGACAGCGACCGTTCCTGCCACGATCGACGGGCAAGCACCGACGGTTGCTCTCGTTGCTCACATGGACACTTCGCCCGAAGCGCCGAGTGAGTCGGTCAATCCTCAAGTTGTTGAGTCGTACTCCGGCGGTGACATCCAGCTTCCGAGTGGAAACGCGATCACGGTTGCCGGATGCCCTGATTTGGAAAAGATGGTCGGGCACACCTTGGTCACCACCGACGGATCGACGTTGTTGGGTGGCGATGACAAGGCCGGGGTGGCCATCATTATGGAACTCGCGGAGACGTTGATCGAGAACCCCCACCTACCTCACGGCCCGGTTCGTGTCGTGATGACTTGCGACGAAGAAATCGGACGCGGCACGGACAAGTTGGATCTGCAAGAGCTCGATGCAACGGTGGCTTACACCATCGACGGTGGGGGCCAAGGCATCATTGACGTCGAGACTTTTTCCGCTGACGCGATGACGTTGATCTTTCAAGGACACAATATTCACCCTGCGATCGCGAAAGATCGGATGGTGAATTCGTTGCGGGCGGCGTCCGATTTTGCGGCTTCATTGCCGCGAGAATCGGAGACTCCCGAGACCACTGATGGCCGCGATGGATTCATCCACCTGCACGACATTGTCGGCGGTGTGGGGCAAACGCGTGTGGAACTGATTTTGCGATCCTTCGATAGCGACCAGTTGTCGGTCTATGCCGACAAAGTTCGCGAGTTGGCTGAGAAAGCCACCGCGGCTTGGCCTGGGATGCAGTTGCAGTGTGATGTGCGACGGCAATACCGAAACCTGGCGGATGGATTGGCCAAGTTGCCCGAGTCGATATCGCTCGCCGAGCAAGCGTTTGAGAATTTGGGGTTGCCTTGCCAAACAGCCATTGTGCGAGGCGGCACCGACGGCAGTCAATTGACCGAGAAAGGATTGCCGACGCCGAACTTGTCCAGTGGTCAGCACAACATCCACAGCGTCCTCGAATTCGCGAGCCTGGATGAGATGGTCAGCTCCGCCAATCATTTGGTTGAGTTGTTGAAGCTGTGGAGCGAGAAACGCGTTTGACCCCGCAAAGCAAACGCTGGGATTCAGTGGTCCTTCAGGAACTCGATCGTCCAGTCTTGCACGTCGGGTTCTTCCATTAGGAATGAGTGCAGCACTGGGACTTGGTGAACCGTTTGAGCTCCATCCAGTTGAGCTTCTTCTAGGCTGACCACAAAGTCGCCCTCGCCATCCACCAGTGGATTCGCGATTGGTGTCGCGACTTTGCCTGCGACGATTGCGAATGGGAACGGTGGTGTCGCGAGGTTTGATTCGACGTCGGACCATCGTGTTCCAAGTTCCATTGCACCGGGGCCGGCAACCAGTCCGAAGACGCCGGTCGGGGCGAGTCGCCGAGCGATTGCGGCACCTTGATTAGGCGGCCCGAGCATGACCATTGATTTCATTCGAGGCAGCAAGCCGTGTGGGTCACCGTCGGCTTGCAGATCGCCGATCAAATGTCGAGTGATGATGTTGCCCATGCTATGGCCGACGAAGGCGAACTCAGCGTCGGGCGATTGGTGCTCGAGGACCTCACGCAGTGCCGCGGCAGATTCAGCCAGTGACCCGCGAGTGCTGGCGTAACCAAACCGTATGGTTTGATCGAAGCCTTCGGTGTGGAGTTTGGTCTCCAGTGATTTCATGCAGTTGTCGGTCCGCATCAAACCGTGCAGCAGGACGACGACTGGGCGATCGCCGGGCGATGCGATTTCTGGCTGCAGTTCGTTGAGGGCTTCATCGACATCCGCTCGGCTTCCCCAAGCCCGGCGGATGTTGTTGGGATCCAGAAGTCGCCAATGCTTCGTCACCGCATTCTGCTGAATTCGATAGCCGTTTCGGTGGTCGTGATCCGTCCACAGTTGAGCCCCGCCGAGCGTCGGCAAGGGAACGTTGATGTTCTGGGCCATGGTCGTGTTCTCGGAAGTTCCCAACCAAGTGTGGACGCCCCATGCGGGGGCGAGTGAAACGGCGGCAATCAAAGCATACCGGCGAAAGGTTTTGAGCCGACGACCATGGATTCGAAAGAAGTTCATGGGACTGTTTCAGCGTTCGCGAAGCGGGATTGTGGAGAGTGTTCTCTGATTTTCTGGGGATATCCCACCAGAGCCCAACGATCGATGCTCGCTTCGCGAAAAGTAGTGGTTGGCGAACTTTCTTTTTTGATCACATGGCGAGCAGCGATTGAGTCCATTGAAGGCAGAGGTCGCGATTGAGCGTGAGGGTGGTCTGCAGCGGGCACCCGATTCGGCGAAGTGTCTCGGCCCAGAACGGCAATTCTGAATCGGGCGGGTTTGGGATCAAGACTCGAAGCAATCGCGGCGGTCCGTCTTTGCGAAGGCGAACCGCGGGCGGTTCGGTCTCGTTTGATATTGCCACGCCAGCAAACACGTTTGTTGTCGAGAGCGAGGCTCCCAGTGCCATCGAATCTGCGGGGTTAGCTTTTTCATTCATCGTGAATGCTCCTCCACCGATCAGTGAGACCGCGGATGGCAAAGCACCGGATCGTTTGAGTGATGCCGCTGTCAGCTTGGTGATCGCGTCGATTTCGTTGGGACGCCATTGGTCGTCACCATCGCTGCAGATGACGCACACCGCGACGTGACGTTCACGGGCCAGGTCTTTCCATGGGCCCAGGATCGCGGATGGATCGCGGTCTTTGGGAGGCGCCAGAACAATCGCCAGTGCCAATGGCGACGACGGCGTTTCGTCGGGATCTGTTTCTGCCGCGAGTTCTGATTTGGGGAACCAGATCGCTGCTTCGTTGGTGATGTCAGGCAGTTGTAGCTCTTCGACGTTCCATGCGTCTGCGGCCAATGGAGCGGGTGTCTTGAAAGATTGGATGCGATCCAGCGGCCCGTCGAGCGTTAGCGGGTCGATCGAGACGGTTTGAGTTTCGCCATCGCGTTCGATTATTAGTTCCATCGCGATTTCGGGATCGGATGCCCAAAGTCGCTGCCGAAGTGCATTGGTGTCAAGGATGGGGGCACCGTCGAGTTCGATCAAACGGTCGTTGATCTTCAGGATGCCGTCGGCGGGCGATTGATTCCAAACGTTTTGGACGATGACTGAAACCGATGGTTTCGATTTGTCTTCGGTAGAGTCGTCAGCCGTCTTTTCTTCCATTTCATCGGCTGCGATCACGCCGATGAATTGCGGCTGAAGCGGCGGGATCGTGGCGATCATCGTCGCCGTGGAGGACATTCGCTTTCCATCGCGTTCGTACTCAATTTCGACTTCGTTGCCAGCGTCGTACCGACCCAACGCGAGTTTGATTTCCTGTCGTCGCGTGACGTTTTGGCCGCCGATTGTTTTCAGTTCATCGCCGACTTTCAGGCCGGCTTTGTCAGCAGGCGAACGTTTTCGAACGACACTCAGTTCGGTTCCATCGGCGTACGGATCGCTGCCGGCGACGACAAAGCCGAGCAAGCCTTGTTGGATGTTTTCGCCACGACGCAGTTGGTCCAGCTTTTGAGCGATGATCGGACTGGGGACCGCGAAAGCGATTCCGGAGTCGTACCATGCGGTCGACTCTTCGGCGCCGCCCTCACCCACCGCGGGAATCACGATGCCACGGAAGCGACCTTTCAGATCGACCAAAGGACCACCGTAAAACGCGGGTGAGATCCTGGCATCGGTTTGGATTGCGGTTCCGTCGAGGCGACCGATTGCAGAGAGAATTCCAGTGCTGACCATTGGAGTGTTGATCTCTCCGTACCGGGCCACTGCGACCACGGTTTCTCCGACTGTATCGGTCGTTTGGTCGGTGCTCGGGAATTCGATCGGTTGCCATGTCTCGTCGCCGGACGCGATTTTCAAAAGGACAAGGTCTCGGTGTTCGTCTTTGGCAACGACTTCCGCGGGATACCGTTTGCCGCTCGGGGCGTTGACGATGATGCTGGCTGAATCACCACCGGTCACCCAAGAGGACGTCAGCACGTGGCCCTGTTCGTCGATCACCACTCCCGAGGTCGGCGCGTCTTGCCGCACCTCACCATCGGCTTGCATCACGCCGATGACTTCGATGGTCACGACGGAGGGCAATGCTCTTTGGGCGACATGGCGAACCGCTTTTGCCAGAATGCTTTGATAGCGAGCGGGCGTGGGATCTTCAGCGATGGAAGTGGATGCCATGCCAAGGAGCAACGCGAACGATAACAACGCTTTGACGGGACTGAGCAAGCGATGGAATCGCATGGAGCGAGGCGGGTTTGCCAAAGGAAGTTCGCGAATCATGGGCGTAGTACCAAGTCTAGAATTTCGTTGTCTCGTTGGACCACCAAGGCGACTTGGTCGCGCCGGTCGATTCGTCTCAGCAAATCGCGAAAAGCACGTTGGTGCGAGACGCGGCGACCGTTGACGAGCACAATCAAATCATCGGGCCGAAGGTCCACACGGTCCGCGGCCGATTCTTTTTCAATGAAGTCGATGTAGGCCGGTGTGTTCTCGAGCACATCCGGAATCAACCCAATGCCAAGGCTGGTTGGTGAGTGGGATTTTTCGCGAGGCAGAACGGGGTTGGATTCATCGGGAAGTGTCGTCTTGCGGCCCGCGATGATGTCGCCGATGGGTTGGCGGAGCACGTCGGCGGGGATCGCGTAATTCAGCCAAACGCCGGTCTTTCGATCGCGAAGCTCTTTGCCAAGCATTCCAAGGAATTCGCCTTCGGGATTGATCAAGGCTCCGCCGGCGGCACCGGGGTTATTGGCAACCAAGTCGAGCAGCAGGACTTCACCGCGATAGGGTGTTTGAAAGGTCCCGCGGCGGGCGTCGAGTTTTGTTTTCGCAGCGACTCGTCCTTGCATCACGCTGGCGGGTTCGTTGCCCGTCGCGATGCCGAACAGGTTGCTGACAGCGAGAACAGGATCTCCCCAGGAAATCGAATTCGTTTCAGGGATTGGAAAGAACGACAGGTCATCCGCTTCGATCTTCAGAACCGCAAGTTCGAGGGCGGGTTCAAAGCCGACAATCTTGGATTCGAATCGGCGTCCGTCGTGAAGAATGACGACTGGGTCAACGTCCAGCACGTAGCTCCAAGCCGTCGCGATGTGGCCAGCAGGAGAAACGAGAAAACCACTTTGATAGGCTTCCAGTCCAGACAGTCCACCGGCACCGTAGACCTTGACCATCTTCGGTTGGGCTTGGTCGGAAGGTCGCGCCATCGACGGTTGAGCCGACAAACTATTCGGTGTGAGACATGCGAGGATTGACCACGCGATGCACCCTAGGAGGATTTTCAACCACGACGAAGTGCCAAGATCGGCATGACGCGGTCGAAAGTTCTCTTGTTCGAGGTTTGGTGTACGGCTCATGATGCATCTCCATTGATCGGAGCGTCGGGAGCTTGTGGTTGGCCGGCTTGCTCGACAGACCAATCATCGATTTGCAGGTTCAGGACTGTCGTCGTTCCGTAGCGAAGCTGCATCGTCGATGGGATTCCGCCGTTGTCTGTTCCGAACCAAAGTTCGGCGGGATCGGTGTCGGTGCCGGCGATGGATTCGATCACTTCCAGGCGTTCCGATTCGGGATGATGCAAGAAGCGGGTTTCGAGATCAGAATGGATTCCGATCACAGTGTCGCGAAGCGGGCGTTTGCCGGACAACGGCATCGTGCCCCAGTAGTAGGTGTCACCAAATTGCTTGGGGCCGATCGCCAGCATTCGTTGGAGTGCGCTCAAGCATGCAAGGATGCCAGCGTCACGTTGTTCATCAACCACGCGAAGCAGTTCATCTCCACGCGACAAACGTTCCACGTCATTCCCGATTTTGAATTCGAACTGCCCCTCACCGATGGTTAATTGGAACTCGCTTGGCTGTTGATTGTCGGCAACTGGAATCGCTGTGCCGTTGATTTTCCAAACGGAATCATCTGTGGTTGCTTCTTCGAACTGCCGGCGAAGTCGCTCGATGAACTTCGTTTGTTGCAGTTGGTTGTAGTAGTAATTCGCGTAGCCTTCTCGCACTTCGATTTGATTGACGGCGATCTCGGGAACTGGTTCGCCGGCCGCGTCTTTCATCGCTTTCTTTGAGTTGTCCGGCTGAGACTGCTCGGGTTCATCCGGCGATGATTTAGCATTCGAATCTTCGGGTGATTCAGGGGACGCATCATCTGATTCAGGTGATGCCGGTGGCTTGGGCGGCGCGGGGGGAGGTGGCGGCAAAGCCGACTTCATTTTCTCGAGTAATTCGGATCCGCGATGAACGCTGGCCAAACGAACCAAGGTCTCAACGCTGGTTCCCTCTTGCCGATACGTGATCGGGATTCGCCAAGAGGACGGGAACGTCGCAAGGATGTTCTGGACATCGTTGGCGGTTTGGATGACTTGGCCATCGATCTCTAGTATCTCGTCGCCATACCTGAGTCCGCGGCGATAGGCATCGCTGGAGCTGAGAATGTTGGTGACCCGGACGCTGCCGTCTTCGTCCGTACCAACGGTGGCACCCAGCGTGGCATGGTCAACGACTCGACCACTGTGCAGACATCCGAGGAAGTTTTGAGCTTGGTCACCCGAGATCGCGTAGCCAACTCCCACGTTGACTCGCCCGCGTTTTTCAAATGAGGCTCGGCCGATGATTCCAATCAAGTCACCGTCGTTGTCGTACAAGGGTCCGCCGGAGTTGCCCGGGTTGATCGAGGCATCGGTTTGAAAGCAGTTTCCGTATTCCAACAGCGTGCCAGAAGGATACTGATATCGACGCACACCGCTGATGATTCCTGCGGTGACGGTCGGTTGAAGGTTGGTTGCCAGCAAGAACGGATTGCCGATCGCAAAGCACCAGTCGCCAACTTGGACCGAGCGACTGGGTACAAATTCGGCTGTGGAGAAGTCTTCTCGCCCTAGCAACTGAATCAATGCCAAGTCGCCAACTGGATCGATGCCGACCACCACGGCGTCATAAACTTTGCCGTCGCTGAGCCCGCAACGCATGTAGGTTCCCGCGGGACTGCTGACGTGAAAGTTGGTCAACGCGTAGCCGTCCTCGCTGATCAGGACACCGCTTCCGCCGCCTCCACCACCGGGAACGAACACCATGACCGTCGAAGGCATGGCTTTGGCAATGCCAGCGATTCGAGCGGATTCGAATTCTTCGATCCAACGTTGTTCGTCGGGCAAGAGTGATGACTCTTCTGCATCAACTTGGGTGGTCAACCACGCAACCGATGCAAGGAGAGCAAACGTCAAGCAACCGATTCGCACCAAGGCAGAACCGAGACATCGAGATGGCATGGCGAATCGTTTTTGTCTGTGTGAAGTCGTCAGTGCAGAAGGCATTCAAGCACGCCGAAGCGGCACGCGAACTATTTTAGCAAGCGGGCACCCAGCCACTCGACTCGATGTCCCAAGGCTTGGTCGATTGACCGTTTGGGTTTGGATGCATCTTCACCCGTTAGGGAGGTGCGAAGCGTAAGACGCCGCGCGTCTTCGAGTGGCAGAATCAGCCCGTGCGGTTTGCGGTCTTCGATGTCGAGTGTCCAGACGACGCGATTATCCATCAACACCGACAGCTTCAATGGAGTGAACTGGTCCACATCGGATGACATACGGACAGCGGCAACTAGCTTTTGATAACCATCGGGAACACGAACAACGTGATCGGACGACAGCATGGTCGTGAGGTTTTTGCCATTTGATTCCGTTGCAAACCAAGTCGATGCCAAGTCATCGCCGACAAGCGTGCTGAGGGCATCCGGTTGGTGCTGCTGGGCAACTTCCGCGTCGACAAGATAAAGGATTCCCCCGGAGAACTGGATTTCCAATAGCTGCGACACAGGAATGGAATGTGTGATGTCGTCGCCCAGATCCAGCTCTAGCGAGCGATCGGTTGGATTCCAATTCGCTTGCTCCGCCATCCACCGTGATCCACGTTGGTCTTTAATTTGAATCAGTTTCTCTGTTGGGCGATCGCCGGTGGTCGAGAAGATCACGCCTTCAAGCTTTTGCAATGGAGCATCGACGATGTTGCCACTGAGGTCGAAGGAAACGAAATCTCGCTTGATCTCAAGGATCGTGCCTTCGATCGGATCCAGGGCGTTGCCTTCCCGGCGGATGACCAAGCGGTCGCGACGCTGAGGTTCTTCCACCAGAGCGAGCCAGTCAGCGTCAGTCGCTGACGACGGGGCTCGGAATCGAATGGATTGAACGGAGCGGATGGACACCGTGAGGGGAGGTTGGCCCAAAGAGCGAACCAGCAAATTTTCGCCTTCCATGGAAGTCGCGGCGGAAGCCACTTCTGAGCCCCCGCGAAGGATGACGCGAGTCGGTGGGCTGGTTTGCTGAGATCCTTCGAATTGGATGCGTGCGATCTCGGTCAATTCCCACTGTTTGGACTGCCCATCGGCCAAAATCACGCTGAGAGACGAACCCGTCAGGTTGCTTAGCTGTCCTGATTGTGCGTCACCGTCGATGGTTTCGAACTGGATTTTGGGTCCCAATTCGCTGTTGTCGGAGGTGTCCTGGCCGGGACATTCCATTCCTGAAAAGACAACAACAAGAGTTGCGAAAAGGGCGATGGAGGGGATCTGGCTGCGGATCGAGCGTGTCATAGGAACCGGCTTGAGCGTAAAAATCCATTCGTCGAAGCGTCGCTGTGAGGTCCCTTACAGGATAACCGTCTTCCAGGCTGGGAAGCAGGGGAAACCATTGCTTTTGCGTTGAGGCGGTGTTTCTTTGTCCACTGTTTCGAGGCGAATTAGGCCATTGGTCTTCACTGGATCTTGGTCAATTTAGATCCTTGCCTGATCCATATCGCGGCGCTAATACGGTTTCAACTTGAGCGTAGATGTGAAGCTTGCGTGAAATGAGTTTGCGTTGTAGAGGGTTTGTGGATAGTATTCCTCCTGTCAAACGGATTTAGCCAGCCGAGTGGCTGGAAGTCAAAAGGTTAAACATGTCCATTCGATTCAATCAATCTTGCCCAACCTGCGGGCGGCGAATCGACATTCGCGCATCGTTACTTGGATGTACCGTCGCATGTCAGCACTGTGGTTCTGAGTTCACCGCATGCATGAGCGACACGGCTCAACCACGCGAATCTTCAGACGAGCTGCTCGACCGTGTCGAAGCGGCTCTCCAGCGAGCGGAGTCTGCCGCGCAGAAGAGCGGATTGACGTCGCCGTCGATTGTGTCGCAATCCGGCCAAAATTGAACCGGTTGTTGTCTGCGTGATTTCACCGGCAAGGCGGGCGGTCATGCCGCAGATTGCCCGCCGTCAGATGGCGGCGGTGAGCTACTGAGCTGAGGCTGGCTTTTTGGGCTCGGCTTTCGGGATCGGCTTAGGCGGTGGTGCTTGATTCTTGGCCTGGGCCGAGTTCAAGACGTTCTCCACCTCAGCGGGAGCGGATTCTGGTTCCGCTGAGTTTTGGGAGTCGTTCTCCAATTGTTCTTCTGGGTCTGCTTCTTCCGCGTCGCTCGGTTTTTGTTCAATGGTCGTTTGGACCTGAACCGCCTTTTTGCCTTTGTAGGCACCAGCAACCGCTGCGAATTTCGGGACGTCCTGAACGGACAATTCCAAGGCGGAGCTCGCCGCTTGCTCGGTGGTAATGATGTCACCAACGCTGAGATCCAGCAAATCGCTGGTTTTGATTTTCGACCGGGCCAACGTCACGACGACGTCCACGGGGGCGGCGTCAATGCTGTCAGCGATCTTTCGTCGCGATTTGGGTGTCGGGTTGGCTTTTCCGTAGCCAACCCAACCATTGCGAGAGAGTTTCGCGTTGTATTTTTCAATCGAATTGAAGGGGATGCACAGATTCATCATCCCCCGGTTTTTGCCGAGCAGGACCTCGAATCCCACCAAGATTGCCACTTCATTGGGAGGCACAATTTGGGCGAGCTGCGGGTTGCTCTCGGTGGTGTGGATTGTCGGTTCCAGCTGAATCACATTTTCCCAAGCCGGAACGATTTGTTCCAGGAACAGTTCCACGACGCGGCACATCAATCGTGTTTCGATTTCGGTGAGCGGCCGGCGGATCGTTTCGCCCGGGACGGGGTCGCCTCCGAGCATTCGATCGATGATCGCGTAAGCCAGTCCGGGTGCGATGTCGAGCACCCAGTGACCTTCCAAAGGCATCGGTCGGATGATGTTGAAACAGCTGGGATTGTCGAGGCTGAAGACGAATTCGCTGTAAGTGAGTTGGTCAACGCTCAGTAGTTTGACCTCGATCATCGTCCGGAGCAGGCCGGAGATCGACGCACCAAAATTCCGAGCGATCGACTCGTGCAACGAATGCATCGCCCGCATTTGGTCTTTGCCAACGCGTTCGGGGCGTTTGAAGTCGTAGGCGGTGACTCTGGCGCCGGAGGGCACACCGGGCGAGTAGGGCTTGGAGTCCGACGGATGGGCTGCCCCAATAGCGGGGGCGGAGGAGCCAACTGCCGCGTCTTTGTTGGCTTCGGTCGTGCGCGTGGAATCAGCCGAGTCTTTGTTTCCAGTGGGTGCGTCGGTACCTTCCTCGTCCAAATCGGCCGTTTCCATGGCCTTCAGAAGATTTTCGACTTGGTTTTGACTCAGTGATTCGTTGGACATCGTGTCCTCAGCCTCTTATGTGACCGTTCCCACGTACGATGTACTTGTAGCTGGTCAGTTCCCGCAACCCGCATGGCCCTCTTGCGTGAAACTTATCGGTGGAAATTCCGATTTCAGCACCCAAACCGAACATTCCGCCGTCGTTGAAGCGAGTGCTGGCGTTGACCATCACCGCAGAACTGTCCACCAAAGCGGTGAACCGCTCGGCCGCAGCCAGGTTGTTGGTGACAATCGCGTCGGTGTGCCCCGATCCATAGTGATTGATATGGTCGCCAGCGGCATCCAGCGAATCCACGACAGCGATGCTGATTTGCGGACCCAGGAATTCGGCACCGAAATCGGCTTCCGTCGCAGGGATACCGCCGGTCACGTGGGAAGCGGCTCTCTCATCGACCCGCATCTCAACACCGCGACTGGCCAAGCGTTTCGCGATCGCAGGAAGAGCTTCCGCGGCGATGGATTGGTGAATCAGCAGCGATTCGCAAGCGTTGCAGACACCCATTCGCTGGCATTTCGCGTTTTCGATGATGTCGACCGCCATCTCGATGTCCGCGGACTCATCGACGTAGACGTGGCAATTGCCGTCGTAATGCTTGATGACCGGCATGGTGGCTTCGGCGGCGACGCGACGGATCAGGTTTTCTCCGCCTCGAGGAATCGTGACGTCGATGTTGTCGGCCTGTTGGAGGAAATGGCCCACCGCGGCGCGATCGGTCGTTCCAACTAGCTGAACCGCGTCATCAGGAATACCGACGCGACGGCCGACTTCGTGCAAGACATCCATGATCGCGCGGCTGCTGTGTGCAGCTTCTTTTCCACCGCGAAGAATCACCGCATTTCCGCTTTTGACGCAGATCCCAGCCGCATCGGCAGTCACATTGGGACGACTTTCGTAGATGAAGAAAACGACGCCCAGGGGCACGCGACGCTTTTCGATACGCATCCCGCCCGGCCGAGCAAAGCCATCCAGGACTTCGCCGATTGGATCGTTGAGCCCTGCGATTTCACGAAGACCGGTGGCGATTCCGGCGATTCGGTCCTCATCCAGGCGTAGACGATCGATTCCCGCGTCGGTCAGTCCATATTTCGGCGCATTTTCGAGGTCCAATTGATTGGCCGCAACAATCGCGTCAGCTGCTTCGATCAATGCGTCCGCGGATTCAGTGAGCCATTGGTCCTTGATGTTTGTGTCCAGGGTCCCGAGCAAACGAGAAGCGGCTTTTGCACGACGGGCGATGTCGACGCATTGTGCGGCGAGGTCGTCGGACTGGAGAGCGTCGGTTTGGGTGTCGGTCGTGGAAGCGGTCGACATGGGAACCTATGGGTTCAGGTGGCAATCAATGGAATCGTGATACGAAAACCGGCTGAGGTCGGGAAAATCCCAATCTCAGCCGGTCGTACACATTGTCTGGCATTGGCTCGTTGAGGTCAACGTCAACGAGTTTGCCAGGTCATTGCTGATGGGGCTTTACAGCAGTTTCGCCATGGCGGCGTCCACCGCCGATTGCAGCGATTTGCTGCGTTCACCACTGCTTGATGAGCCTTCTTCACCATCGGAGTTGGCCGAGGCGATGCTGTCGAGAACATCGTCGCCCACGTCTGCCGAACTTTGTCCAACGACCTTGTCACTTTCGAACAGGACTTCGATCAAAGGTTCACCGGAGGCTGGCGAGGCCGAACCGTTCGTGCTGACATTGGACGTCGATACCGCTGCCGCGACACCGTCTCCGGTCACTTCAACGTTGGCCGAAGCCACGATGGGTTCACCCAACGGTTCGCTTTCGTTTCCGCCAGAGTCACGTCGGTTCAGTTCATTGATGACCTGCAGAGCATCCAGCGAACTGATGCGAAGGTCTCCACTGACGTCGTAGTAACGTCCCGGTTGCGAGGCACTTGGTCGACCGTTGTCTCCTTGCGACACATCCAAGTCTTCGTCCACAGTCGGTGTGTAGTCCGATGGGAAAGACGAGAAGCGGTTGAGATGGTTGATGATCAGCAGTGCATCCAACGCCGAGACTTCGCCGTCGTCGTTGACGTCGGTGTTCATATCTGGGTTTTGGAGACGACTGATGACAACCTGCAGGGACACGGTGGCCAGGCCACTGCGACGACCTTCGGAGTCAGCGATCGAGTAATCGAACGAGTCGCGACCCGTGTAGCCAGCCGCCGGGATATATCGCAGCGTTCCATCACCGACGTTCTGAACTTCACCCGCCAATGGTTGGCGTTCGATCTGAATCGAGCTGAAGTCCAATCCATCCGCATCAGTGAAGTTGTTGCTGATGTCGATCGTGATCGCTTCGTTCAGGAAGCCTGAGCGAACACTGTCGCGACCGACCGGTGCAGCGTTGGGGCTGATCGTGACGGTTTCTTCCGTGCTGAAGGCTCCTTCGTCGTCTGCGACGATGTAGCGGAACTCATCGTTGCCCGGGAAGTTCGTGAACGGGGTGTAAGTGATCGTTCCTTCGACAGGATCAATCGACACACTACCGAACGCCGGTTGCTTGGTCACGGTCAGCGAGCTTGGGTCGATGACGCCATCGACATCCACATCGTTGTCCAAGACCCGGATGACGGTGCTGCCGGGGCTTTGCAAAGTTGGGACATCGGGCTCGGTCACGGGACCATCGTTGACACCAGTGACACTGACGCTGACCAAAACCGAGTTGCTGGTTCGGATCGGTGTCGCACTGGCACCGGCCCGGTCGGCAACCGCGTAGCTGAACGAATCGTTAAGCGGCGCGGAGCTTGGTTTCAGCCCTTGTAGTTCGCTCGAGACGGTTGGGTCATACGTGATCGTTTGCGTGACTGGATCGAAGGTCACCAATGCACCTCGCAGTGAAAACTGCGGTGAGCTCATCACGATTTGCAACTCGTCAGGGTCGGTGTCGTTCAAGTCGACATCAACATCGTTGGCCAGCAATTCAGCCGCACTGATGACACGGATGGTGTCTTCATCGGTCGTGAAGCTATCCGGTGCTGGTGCGGGGAAGTCATTGACCGGTTGGATGTTCACTCGCAGAGTGATCGGCGTTCCGGCCAATCCTTCGCTGTCACGAGCAACGACTTGCAAGTCAACCGCACCATTGGCGTTGAGTGCAGGTGTGAAGGTCAGGATGCCATCCGGCGAGATCGCAGGTTGTCCATCTTGAGTGAACAATGCGGTGTCGGCGGAGTTAACGGTCGAGACCTCGAACGAAACCGATTGGTTGGATTCGTCGATCGGTCCAGGTGAGATGTTCGTTGCCCACTGAGTGGTGTATGGGCCACGGTCTTCTTGAACTCGAACGGTTGGTCCAGCGGTGAAGGTCGGAGCGTCGTTGACCGGGTCCACCGTGATGGTGAACGTTCGGATCGTGGACGCATTGATGTCGCCATTGCCGGCATCGTTTGGTCCTTCATCGAACAACTGCACCGTGAAGGTGGCTGATCCGTTGAGGTCTTCCGCAGTCACGTACGTCAGAGTCGCATTGCCTTCGGAATCGATCGAGGCAGTTGGTGCGACGTCAAACAGTTCAGGGTTGTTCGAGGTTTGAATGATCTCGAACTCAAGTGGTTGACCACCCGCATTGGTGCCGATTTCATCGTCCGCTCCGGGAGGTCCGGCTTGAACGTTAGTGGCCCAGTTTTCAATCACCACACTTCCGCGACCGCCGCCATCGTTTTGGTCTTCATTGCTGGTCACATCGCCGGCACCGCTGAATTGAGGTGCGTCGTTGACTGCGAAGACTTCGAACGTGACTGTTCCCGACGCGATACGAGGTTCGTTGATCGGTTGGCCGTTGTTGCCGACCGGGACGGTGACGCCGTCGTCAGTGACGGTGTAGATGAAGCTATCCGTGCCGACAAAGTTGGCTCGAGGCGTGTAGGTGAATCGAGTGATGACACCGTTTTCGGTCACACTTTGCAGCGTGCCGCCTTCTGCCGTGGTCACGGGGATTGGCGTGGTCAACGACAGCGTTTGGTTGCCGCCTGGGGTGTTGTCAGCCAACTCGTTGGCCGGTCCAACGTCGAACACGTCCAGCAATCCAGGTGAAGTTCCGTCGCCGTTGACCAGCACGTCGAATGTGCCGTCTTCTGACAACGAGAAGTCCAGTGGGTTTGTTCCAGGTGCGCTGAATTCCGGTTTGATGAATGGGCGGTCATTGACCGGTTGAACATCAATGGTCAGCGTGACCGGCAGAGAGGATCGCAGGTCACCTCGCGTGCTGTTCTCTTGCTGATTCGATCCAGGCAGGATTTCGGTCAGGACCACTTCGAACTCAAACGTGCCGTAGACATCCGCTTGAGGTTGGAAGGTCAGGACGCCATTGTCGCTGATCTCAGGACCATCGATGAAGAAGTCTTGCAACTCATCATCCAGGAAGGACAGCGTCTTCACGGTGAAGCGAACGTCTTGGCCGTTGATGAAGTCGACTTCATCAAACGCACTCAATGGTGGGCCAGCGGCAATTCCGACGGCGAAGTTGTTGATCCGTTGTGGAGCCCCATCTTCGGCGACTTCGTAGGACAGATCATTCGCGACGAATTGAGGTCGGTCGTTGACCGGGTTCAGATTCAACTGCACGATCGACGTCGATGTGCGACGGTCTTGAACCAACGTTCCCGTGTCGCTGGAATAGGTTTCGCCATCACCGGGGAAGTCATCACGGACTTCGAACTCGAAGGAGTCGAACGGCGTGCTTGGGTCAATCGCGTTGTTGAAGTCCACGGGAGGTGTGTACTCCAGACCGATCAACAGGTTGCCTTCGAATTTCGGCGTCAGCGTTCCGCCCAAGACAGTGCGATCGGGGAAGTCGAACAGTTCGAGTTGTTGCGGGCCACCGGTTGGGAAGCCAACGCTAAGCGATTGATCTTCGTTGTCCGCACCGACGGTGTAGATGTCCAACAAGCCGATTCGCTGGTACGAGCCAACTTGGACCAAAGCTTCCGGGATCGCACGACTGAGCGGGATGAAGTAGTTGCCCGTCGTGACGGCGTTCGCAGGATCGCTGCTGCCGGTCGGCTGGGTGTTGTCTTCACGCAGCGTGTACTGAATCACTGCTTGATCGTCGAAGCCATCGCCATCGGTGTCGGTGATGCCGGAGATCGAGTAGGCCTCGTCTGGATCGTTTGGCACCGCGTCGCCGGTCAGTCCCGTTCGAATGCGTGGAGCATCGTTGACTGGACGGACGTTGACTGTGAACGTCGTGGCAGGGATTTGCGAAGGAGCAATTCCACTTTCGACCGGATAAAGTTCGAACGTAGCTTGGCCGACTTTGTCAGGGTTCGGTGCGACGGTCAGCGAAGCTTCTGTGTCGCCGCCGACGTAGTTGACAACCGGGAGGCTGGCCAGCACGCCATTCGGGTCAGCGATCAAACGGACTTCGAATCCGGTGACGATCTGGGACAGCAATTCGTCCGATGCGGTCGATGTTGCTGAGAAGATCTCGGTCAGGAAGTCTTCGACGGTCGTCGTGCTCAGGTCATCTCGTTCCAAAACATCGACCGTGCTGAGGTCGTTGTTAAAGACGGGAGCGTCGTTGACCGGATCCACGGTGATTGTGATCGTTCCGGCATTGACTGAGCGACGAATCGCGTTGATGTCCTGTCGCGTTTGGGCCGGTGACGTGATGCGGGTGAAGGCATCGTCTTCCACCGTGTACAGCAACAATTCGCGTGCAGCGAATGGAAGCTCACTGTTGTAGTTTTCAGCCGGATCGAATGTGACGCCGCTGAAGTAGCGACGATCTTGACCCGCGACTTGAATGGTCTCGACGGTGAACGTGTACGTTCCGCCGGCATCGCTGTCGATGGTCGCAGTCGTTGCACCAGCGGGAACCGAGTTGATCTCGATCGCGTTTCCACCTGGCGTCGAGAACGACACAATTCGAAGGCTCTGTTCGTCTTCATTGAACGGAGCACCGAGTCGGTTGTCGAACATGCCACTGGCATCGGTCAATTCGCCCATGCGAATCGCGGAAACCAGTTGCAGCGAAACAAGCGATTGGCCAGCGGGAACGCCCAGTGCGGACGAGTCGGCCAAAGCACCAATACCGGCGGCACGCAGTTGCTCTTGCAGGGTCGTCGCAACGATGTCGGAGGAGTCCGCCACCGTGAATGGCACGATGACGTTGGCACCTGCCGTTTGCTGACCGGACAGATTGAACTCGACGACGTGGGTGGTTCCAGCATTGTCGGTGATTTCAAATCGCTCTCCGTCGATCAATCGATCGCCAGACGGAACCAAAATGTTGGTGCCGCTGAAGGCAATGCTGGTCGGCGATAGCGATTCAGTGATTGCGTTGGAGGTCAGCAAAGTGACACTGTTGCCACTGGCAGTTGCTCCGATGTCCAGCGTACGCAGGACATCCGCCAAAGTGATTGCAACGTCGTCGATGGATCCCGCGGCGTCGTACTGGACGACCGCGTCGTTGCCCGCCGTGAGCGTGCCGGTCGTGTTGAGCTCAATGCGACGCACAACACCGTTTTCGTCGGTCAACGAGAACGTTTCACCGCTGACCAAGTCACCGATGACTGGCAGGACGATGTCGGTCCCGTTGAACGTGATCGCGGTTCCGGTTGGATCCACTGAAACAATGTCGACTGTGTCGATCTGCGATGAGGTCAGCGTGACCGACTGAGCGTTCACACTTTGGCTGATCAAGGCGGCTTCCAACGCGGCGGAGATTTCCGCACGCGTGTCGCCCATCGAGTATTGAACGAGGACCGCATTCGGGTCGATCAAGGTCGTGCCTGTTTGGAACTCAGCAACGACCAGCGTTCCGTCGAGCAGTTCGACGATCAGTGCATCGCCGGCTTGGATGCCGGTTCCCGCAGGAACGATGACGTCGGATCCGTCGGGAACCAAACCGGCTCCGGCACGGTTGACGCTGATTGAAGCCACGCTGTCCATTCGGACGCGGAACTCTTGTTGTGTGCCAGCGGTCTCGACGGCACCAAATCCAGCCAGCAACATCGCGTCCGCGAGTGCCGTTGCGGCTTCTTCGGCGGTGCTGGTGTCACTGATCGAAACAGGGATCGCACCCGAGACCAAAACCGATCCGGTCTTGGTGAAGGCGAAGCGAGTTGGTGTGCCGGCGTTATCCGTGACGGTCACGATCTCGCCATCGGCGATCAACCCGCCCTCAGGAACCGTGATTCGGCCCGCAGCGGAATCGACCACGACTGCGTTCTGCCCAGCGACAAACGAGAGTTGACCAGAGGCGTCGAAGTTCACTGTCGCACCCGAAACGGTCCCGCCGAATCCGAGCGAACGCAGCGTCAATTCGAGGCGAGTCGCAAGTACGTCGGCGGTCTCACCGTCGGCGAACTGAACGACACGGTCCGAGCCGATGGAAGCGATTCCGGTCGTGTTGAATTCGACCACCACGCGGCGTCCGTTGCCGGCGGTGACGATCAAAGTCTCACCGTCTCGCAGTTGATCCGCGTCGGCCATAGTGACGGCCGATGTCGTGGCCACGATGGCCGATGGGGTCACGTTCACACCGTCGAGCAACATCACGTCGCTGATTGTCAGTGGTGTGTCTTCAACCGTGGTCGCAAAGCGATCGTAGGCAACTGGAGCATCGTTGACCGGTTCGACAAAGATCGTCGCCGACTGCGTGACAGAGATTCCCGCAGGATTGCGATTGCCTCGATCCGTATCGTCGCTGACATCGCCGACTGACGTGTCTTCGTTGATGCCGTTGTCCGTGGCGGTGTAGGTGAACTCGATTTCGCCGTACACGTCCGGTGCTGGCAAGAAAGTGACCTCGTTCGTGTTCGGATCGAGGGTCAACGTGCCTTGGGTTGGATCAACCAATGCGACCGCGGTGACAACGACAGGTGCGTCATTGTTGTTGGTGCCCGAGTTTTCGTCGGTGGCATCGGTCGGACCAGCCATGTCGTTGCGAGTCAAGTACGCCGTTGGGAAGACCAAGACAGTGTCTTCGGTTGGCGTCGGGACCGCACCGGTGAAGAAGCCGGTGTAGTCCGTGTTCGCATTGCCGTTTGCATCGGTCAAGCCAACGTAATCGGCGGCCAAAACAGGAGCGTCGTTCTGAGGCGTGACACGAATGCGAGCCGTGGCGGGTTGTGAGATTGGTCCGATTGCATCGAACTGGTCACGAACGCCGTTGGCAATTCCGAGCACGTCGCGTTCAGCTTGGCTGAGCGAAGCATTCAGGTTGGTTTCCAAATCGGATGGCAATTCAGAGATGCCGTTGTCGATCAACGTGAATGTGAACGCGTCGACTGACAAACCACCCGCAACCGTTCCATTGTCGCTGTTGAAATCAGCAGCAGGCGTGTAAGTGATCTCGGTGATCCACTCGTTCGTTGGGTTGAACGTCGCGGTCAGCTTGCCACCTTCTGGCGTGCTGGCTTCTGCGAAGCGGTTGTCCTTGTTGATGGTCGTTCCGCCGGCCGTGATCGAATGCACAAACACGGTTTGGTTCGGTTCGTCCTGCACGTCGGTGCTGGATCCCAGGTTGAACTGAGCGTCCGCATCGGGGGTCGATCCGGCGATCAGTTCCGCAGCAGAGATCGTCAATGGTGAACCACCGTTAGTCGCGGTCGCTTCGACCATCACAAACGATTGGTCGGTCGCACCCGGTGCATCATTTTCAGGGACCACGTTGACGGTCACGGTTCCGCAAACTGGCGGGTCACCAGCGTCGACATCGCAATCGATGTTGCCAAGGTTTTGTTGCGTCGACAAACGATAGGTGAACGTGTCGATCCCATAGAAGTCAGGGTCGGGCACGTAACGGAAACTGCCACTCAGGTCGTCGCCTGCATCGGTGTCGATCTCGAGTGTTCCGTTGGTTGGTTCATCCACGACGAAGTAGCGAACGGGCAAAAGTTGACCGGCACGGTTGGCGGCACTGATCAAACCTTGCGACGCGTCCACATCAAGCGTTGCGTCTTCGAATGCCGTGTAGGAACGTGGCTCTGGTTCGGGCAATGGAATTGGCAAGACGGAGACGAGGTAGTCTTCCACTTCTCCGCCGATCGCAACGCCATCGGGGCCAATGTTGCCAGCGTCGTTCACGCGGAAACGAGCCCACGTGTCAAACGGCAAGCCACCGACGGTCAACGGCGTTGTGACGTTGACGATGTTCGTGCCCGTGGTCACGGGAACGTTCGACAACACGTGCTCATCGTCATCGAACACACCGTTGCGGTCGAAGTCGATCCAGCCGTTCAGCAAGCCACCACCGACGACGTCAACGGCGATGTCAGTGCCCGCTTCATCGAATGGGTTGAGGAAACCAAGAACCTGATCGGCGTTCAGTGACGTGAGGACTTGTCCGCCCGCTCCAGGTTCGCCGAAGACACGGAAGAAGTTCAGTCCATCGTCGAAGCGAACGATCGATACACCGTCTTCATCATCGATGGCACGAACGCGAATTCCTTCGGCGTTGGTTGGATGGGTCAGTGCATCCACTCCGCCACCGGTGAAGTCGAGTTGCGGACGGATCGCTGTTAACAACGCGATTTCGATTTCTCGTAGCGAGTTGCCAGTGTTGAAGAGAACCGGGATGTTCCCTGGTGATGGGTTGGTTGCCGCATCCAGGAATTCGAAGGTGAACGATTGCGGACCCACGACTAACGTGATCGTGTCGCGAACGGTCGGCATCGATGTAATCTCGATGTCGATGATGTCCGTGTCGGTCGACAATGAAACCGACACTGCAGCACTGCTGGCCGAGATCGGAATCGTGACATCATCGCCGATGACATCGTTGGTCGCCGAGTTGGACGGAGTGCCATCCGCTTCGGTGTCGATGCTGCTACCGAGTTGAATGGATGTTCCGTCGCTGATCACAGCGTGCCGAGCACCGTTGCCGGGGATCGAGCTGTTCAGAGGGCTTTCCAACAACGTTGCATAGCTGGCAGGAGCATCACCAAAGTCGAAGCGAACTTCGGGCATGATGATGGTGAATCGCGTTTCGTCGTTGACTCGCGTTTCGCGAACTGGATTTCCGGCCAAGTCCGATACCGCTGGAATGCTCAGGCCGGTGACATCGACAACGCCATCACGGGTGAACTGGGCTGTGACTGCGTTGGCACCATCGATCAGCAACGTACCGCCACCAGGAGCGAAAATCTCGAGGCCAAGGTTGGCATTGAGGATCGTTCGCTGCAGCGTGGCAGCAACCGAAGCTTCGCTGAATGTTGCTGAAGGCAGGAACTCAACCGGAACCGCACCGCCGCTGATGCCACTGACAACCAACCCACTGGTTTCGGGGCTGATCGTGGTGACCGTGCGTACTTCACCGGCCGGGACGATCGAAGAAGCTTCGTTAAGCTTAATCGAATTGCCCGAAACGACTGGAGCTAATTCGTCTGGGTAAACCGCGCTGACGACAGCGGCCGCCTTGGTTGCGAGGGCTGCGGCGTCGTCCCCACCGCCAATCAAAATCAATCGATCCGGGCTGGTGAGCGACGCGTCGGTTGTGAATCGGAAGGTGGTTGCAACTCCGCCAACATCCAACGTGAACGTCGTGCCATCGACGTCGGCACCGGTTTGTCCGGCCGGGACCGTCAGCGACAACGATTCGGTAACGCCAGGCATGCCGGAGCGGGATAGCTGCGAGTTGGTGATGTCCAAAACATCCGAAGCGAGTCCACCGAGCAGGACGCTACCATCGCCGGTGACCTGAGCTGAATCCAGGCCGAGCGTTACGTCGCCGACAGCGGTGACGATCGCCTGTGCAATCTCATCCGGAGTGCTGGTGCGAGCGATCGGCACCTGACGCATGGTTTCGGTTTCAACGAACGAGTTGCTGTCATCGAAGACAAACTCAACCGTCGTTCCATTGTTCGTGTACAGGAAGCTCTGCCCTGACTCGACACCGTCCGTTGTGCCATTGAGTTCCATTCCCGCGACGGTGGAGCCACCGGTTCCCAGAGTCACTGTGTGACCGGAGAGCGTTCCGAGTTGGATCGAATCGAAACCAATGGCGACCGGGGCCAAGTCCAATCGCTGAGCGTGGGTTTGACCGGAGCCCGCGTGGACGGAGTTGATCGCGGCGAGGATCTGATCGCGAATGTCTGCGATGTTTCCGACACCGGCCAATTCAACCGCAACGTTACCAGCAGCGGTCGAACCGGTGAGGTTGATCTCAAACGATTGGCTGGTTCCATCCGGTGCAGTGATCGTGAACACATCTCGGTCATTAAAACCGCTGGTGACGTCCAAGATCGTGAGCGTGGATGTTTGTGGGACAGTGACTGAGATGCCGCTTTCGAATTCGAAGACGGTCGGTCGACCGGCTGCATCCACAACGGTGACTTGATCGCCGTCCGAAATCTGATCGCCACTGACAGTATCAAACGCAATTCGCGGTTGATTGTTCAAAGTGATTTCGTAGACAGCGTCTTGACGCCAAAGGCCTGCCAAAGGCGTTAGGCGAATCGTGCGGCTGTTCGCGCTGTAGCCGAAAGTGAAGTCACGATCGGGCAACAAACGCCGTCCATTTTCAGTCAGTAAAACCGAATCGACGGTGATGGTGTCAGGATCAGGACCGGTGCCCGAGGGATCCACCAATTGAATTTCGAAGAATTCGACGGTTTGCTCGGTGTTCGTCAAGCGAACGAATGAGCTGCCCGGGTCGGTGTCGCCCGACGTTACGTTTTGAGCCGCCGCTTCGACACCATCCGCATCGAATGGGTTGATCAACAATGCGACTGGGCGGCCATCATCGGCACGGTCCAACGCACCGCGGTCGATGAAGACATTGGCACCTGCACCACCGGAACCACTGGATTGACCATCGACTCGCGGTTGGCCATAAGCGTCAAACGCGGGAGCAATGATTGGCGAGGCGGAAATGCCGACGGGATTCTTGACCGTGTTGAAGAAACTATTGCGATCCGGCAACGAAGCAAACGAGCTGTCGATGACCGGGCTGTTCTCAACCGGGATGTACAACGACCGTGATGGGTCTTGGAACAACGCGGTTCCATCAGCAATGACAATTGACGAACTGGCAATCGGCAACGTCGAGTCGGTGCCGTTTTCGTGGAAGGCGTTGCCGCCAACGACGGTGTTCCCAGAGGTCGTCGTGTCGACTTGGATTCCAACGTCGAATCCAGAGATGACATTGTTGAGCAGGGTTGGGTTGGCACGTCCATCAACTGTGATGCCGTCGCCACCGCCAGTGTTGACAACCGTGTTGTTGACGATGCGTCCGAACAGGTTCGGTGCGGGGCTTTCGCCATCGTCGAAGGTTCCGCCGCCGAACAGAATGCCACCGGTGCCCGAGTTGGACACGACGTTGTTGATGATGACCGCACCGGGAATCAATCCGGTTGGGTTCTCGTTGCGGAGCAAGCGAGCGGAGCCTGGCAGCGTGTCTTGGGTTGCACCGTTGGTCGTGTTTCCTTGACCACGGTCGCCCAACGTCGCCGAGATGCCGTAGTTGGCCGAGTTGGAGATGAAGTTGCTGCTGATGATGATCTGGCCTTGATCATCGGTTCGGTTCACATCGGTGATTCCGAATTGATAATCCACCATCAGAACGTCGCGGTCAGGGACTCGTGCCGAGGCATCGGCGTTGGGTCGGATGGTCAGTTGGTACTCACCAAACTGTTGATCCGTCACGCTGATGGGGGCTCCTCCAAACACAGCACTGTTGCTCACGACAACATCGTAGAAACCATTGGTTGGTGCGGTGAAGTTCAGGAAAGCGCCGCCGATCGTTTCTCCGGGGGCGGTTGTTGGAACAAAACCAGAAAGCCCAAGGAAGTTCGCATTGATGTCAAAGTTGGCACCAGCATTCAGAACCGAAATCACGGGCAATTCAAGGGCGTCACCCGCCTTCGTGAATCCGAGCGAATCCACATCGATGTCAATCGATTGACCGGCTGAGAGATAGATGCGGACGGAGTCCGTGTCATTCAATGGGTCAGAGGGAAGGACGATTAGGTCGTCAACAATGTTGTTTGGAGAGACGCCAAGGTTGACCGCGTCGCCAATCTTTCCGATGCCAACGAAGGTGTCCACGTCTCCATTGACGAAGCCGGTGACAGAAGACTGAGCGAGTTGGTCGAAGAAGTTGACGTAATCAACGGTGTCTTCGTCGTGATCGACGACTGCAATCCGGCGACTCGTTGCGATGCCAGCGGACGTTTCTTCCGCGACCAAGTCCATCTTGATGAAACGACCACCGCTGGGGTTGAGCGTAATGGCATTGCCGAACAATTCAACTCGCGACGAACTGGAAACACCTTGTTCCGCACTGTCGGACGTTGCCGCTGTGATTGCGAGAACGTTTTGCACTTGCGGTGAGTTGATTGCGTCGCGAATCGCTCTTGCCACGTCGGCAGGGTCGGTACCACTCGGGTCGAACGGCACGCGAACGTTTCCGGTTTCGACACCATTGCTATCGAGAATGCTATCGAATTCGAAAGTCAGTTGCCGGGTGCCATCATCCAGGACAAACGTATCACTTTCGGTAACGGTCGAGTCCAGGCTGGTGCCGACGTCAATCAGCGTGAATCCAGCGGGAGCGATCAGGGTGACAGCTCCGTCGGCCAAACGGTCGTTGGAATCGAATGAGCGACCTGAGCTGATTTGTTCATTCAGTACCAAGTTGATTGGATCGTAGTCCTGTGGGACTCCGTAATCATCCGCGGTACGGATCTCCAACGAATAGGGACCGACCAACGTTTCATTTTGGCGTTCTGGCTGAACTGATTGCGGGTGTGAATCAGGCAAGATTGCTGGGTCGAACACATAGTTTGTGTTGTTGACGGGCGCGTTGACGACCATTTCGCCACGTTCAGCCAAGCCGATGATGATGTCGTCGATGTAGACACCTTCGACTTGGTTGGTGGCGGCACCAGCGGTCCGGATTTGGTTCGTTGCGTATGCCGACGATTCACCGGTCCCAAACTCATCGCCAGGCATGGACGTCCCAACGAATGTTTCCATTTGGGAGACTCCATACGATCCGATGTCAGTTGCCATCGCGTTGTACAACCGGATCGTATCGCCACCATAAATCGGATACTGATCCGAAGCTGCGATTTCGTCGAAGCCAGTGGCGACTGACGCCATTCGTCCGAAGCCTTCAGCGAAAGCTTTTCGCATTTGTTCGGCGACTTCGTTTCCGGTCTGATTGACCGTGACTTGAATTGGAGTCGGACGCGTGTCGAACGGAGCATTCACATCAGGGTTCACCACGGTCGCGAATGACACCACCAAGGAATCGGTGTCGGAAAGTTCGACCGACTTTGCGTTCAGCAGATGAACTTCACGCTCGTTGACAATGACGCCTTGCAATTCGCTGTCGATGGCCGCAACCACCCGGCGTGCGAGAGCATCGGCAGTGTCGTTGACGTCATAGAAGATTTCAAACTGGTTTGCCGGTGGTGTCGTGACGAACGTGTAGGTTTGCGAGTTAAGCGAGAACGGATCGTCTTTGCGGAAAACAGTGAAGGATTCACCGGGGATGATCTCGCTGCCCTTGGGCAATGTGATCGGGATCGCATACGTTTCGATCGACGATTCAGCCAGCGTTGTTGCCGTGGTGGCAGAATCGAGGAAGGCGAACGCCACATTGCCCGCCAAACGGAACCCGTCTGCGTTCTGGTCGAGGTACGCTTGGAAGTTGTTGGAGATTTCGTTGAGGGCCAACACGATGTCGGAGCCCAACTCATCGGGCGTTGACAATCGGTTGAAGTAAATCTGGATTTCACCAGGGTTGGCAACACTCAGGCCTTCACGGACGAACGTGATGGTGGTCGTTTGGAACCCGCCGAAGATGGTGATTTCCTCACCGTGATGCAACAAATCACCGGAAGGTATGTTGAAGTCCCAGATGACGTCGGTTTCCGTGACTGGTGCCACGGTGATCGAAGTGGTGCCGCTACTCGGCGTGACGCTGTTTGCCGCAACTGACAGCGTGTTGCCGTTGACCACGGCGCTGAAGTTCGTCGGCAAGTCTTGAAGGATCCGACGTGCGAGCGTTGATCCTGCCGTGCCGGCATTGTCATCCGAGAATGGGATGATTTGATCGCCAATCAAATCAGGCAAGCCACTGTCTGCGAATTGGATCGTGTAGCTCGCGCCGTCCGTGTCAACAAATGTGATTTGCTCACCGTCTGCGATCGAAGCGCCGTTGGGAATCTGAACTTCGATGCGAGCTTCGTTAGCTGCTTCTTCAACAATGGTGATCGCTGTCGGTGCAGCAATGAAATCTGCGTCCGTGTTTGGGTCAAGGAAGACGATGTCTCCCGATGAATCGACGTAAGCTTGCGTGTTGGTCGGCAGTTGCTCGACGATTTTCGCTGCGATGGCTTGCTTGGTGTCGAATGGATCGACGTAAATTTCACCCGCCACAAATGTGTTCGGAGGAATGGAATTGTCGACATTCGTGTAAGTCAGTGTCGTGACAATTCCGTCCGGCCCGGTGACCAAGATTTGTTCACCGACTTCGAAGGTGGCTTCGGTTGGTACAATGACACGAGTCGCGGTGGTGTCGATATCAGTTGGGTTGGATTGTCCCGCAGCAATATTGGCGTCAACCAAAACATCGCTGGCGCCACGGAAGCTGACCTTTCCATCACTTTCAAAGTACGGAGCCAACGACGTGTCCACTGATGCAACGACTGCACGAGCGACGTCATCGGCGGTCATGCCGACGTCGAAAATGACTTCGTTCAGTGGTTTGGGGGTCGACGATGGGGCGGTTGTGAAGGTGATGATTGTCGGACCATTCGGTCCTGTGACAGCGATTTGATCACCAATTTCCAGGTCGGCTCCGGATGGGAAGACGACGTCGCGACCCAGGACCGTTTCGTACAGGTAGCTGTACTGAAGGCTGTTCAGTGACGTGTAGGCGTCAAAGAGATCTGGATCTTGGATAGCAACCGAGAAGTCCGTGAAAATATCGTTGTCGAGGAAGGAAATGACTTCGCCATCGACCAAGTTTTTGCCAGCGGTTCCGGAAACATTGATGGACCCAAAGTGGGTGCGCATCGAGCCCGAGGTGGAGAAGTCAAATCGAATTTGAACGTTCTCGCTGCCGGCTAGTGGTGAGACATCGATGCGAGCTTGACGCCAATCGTTGCCGTCGTCGAAGATTTCCTGAACGACGACGCCGGTTTCGTTGAAGTAGTCATACTCGTCGTAGAATGCCAGTTCACGGTAGTTGTTGTTGGTTGCCAACAACTTCCATTCGCCATCGTCGCCAGCGCCAAAGACACGGAAGGAATCGCTTTGGTCACGGGTGCGTGTGTAGTCATCGTCTGCTTCGACGTCGATGAAGTAGCTGAAGTACAACGTCGGTTTATCAGCGGGGTTGATTTCACTCAAGTCAAACGGACGAGAGACAACCGATCCTTGACTTCCGCCGGGAGCAATTTGTCCCAGAGCGTCGCCATCGGCGCGAGCGATGGTGTTGTCCGCGGCATCACTGGTGACCTCGAAGCCGTAGTAAAGGCTCGCACCACCGGTCGTGTCGATTCGAGTTTGAGAATCATCGAAGAACAACCCGTGGCCATCATCATCTCGACGGTCCGTGGTGATGTGCCAAGGGTTATTTTGCAAGTTGCTGAAAGCAATCCCAGTCACTTCCCGTGCGCCATCGCCGACGGAAAGTCCACTGGAGAATTGCATCTCGATGGCTGATCGGCCGTTGTAAAAGACGTTGGCCGGTTTGATCGATTGTCCATCCAATTGCAACGCGTACAACCAACCATCGTCAGTGGCAGCGAAGACAATTTGTTGCAGTCGACCGTTTTCGACCGTTTGTGGGCCAAACGTCATGCTTTCGAAGACTGGATACTGTTCGCCAGTAGTGAAGTCGAACGGGGCGCCGGTGTGATTGGAATCTGCAACCACTCGTCCGTAGTAGGTCGTCTGAATCACGCGGTTGTAACCCGTCAATTCCACGTTGTCCTGTGGTGCAGGAATCGTGTCGTTGGGATTAAACGAGTGAATGCCGCCGAGGTCGGTCGTGGCCAGCAATGTCTGATTGCCCAGTCCACCGGGGATGTAGGCCAAACCTGTGATGTCACCACCGTCTCCACCGGTGTCATAAATGAAACCAGTGTCGATCACACCGTGTTCAACGTCTGCCGAAGTGGTGCCATAGAACGGACGATAGGGAATCGTTCCATCGAAGTTGCGGTGTGCGTCCGTGTCGGTGCTACCGAGCGAAGTGATTTGACCGTTTGAAGCAACAGCTTGGTACAAAATGTTGCGGGTCAACTCATCGGGGATCTCGCCACGACCGTTGTTGTCACGCTCGCCAACCAAGAAGAAGCGTTCGTTGTCGCTGACAGCGGATGTGTTGATGCTGGTTCCGGTTGGCCCAGCCTGGAACGCCATCGCGTTGATGTCGAGTTGAGCGTTGGGGTCCGCTTCCAGATCCGCCCCCGCTTGGTTATTCCGCAAGTAGGAGACCCCGTCGTCGCCGACGTTGCTCGCTGCACCATCGAACGGGCTGATGTTCAGGAAGTTACCAACGTTGCCGTTGTTTTCCGGGCCGCTCTGCGGTCCAAGGCTATACGAGAACAATTCCCCATCGCGACGAATCGCAAGGTCGCCAGTTGGCTGGCCAGATTGACCGATCAAACGGTCCACTTGACCGTTGAATGGGTTGACGCTGACGAGCACGCTGTTGTTGTTGCCTGAAATTGAGCCGTCCAGCGACACAAACAAGCGGATGTCGTCGAACGAATACGGCACGACCGAGGCCGAGTCGAAGATCGGTTCGACAATGGGAGCTTCGGCGGTGTAATCAAGGAATCGGCTTTCGATGGACCGAAATTCGTCCCCGTCGGCAATGGTGCTGCTGACTTCCAGACGGTCCTCTGCAATCCGGCGGACGGAATTGATCGGCATCAATCGAGTCAGCGGGTTGGCCGAATCGGGATTGAAGAATTGATCCAGGGATTCAGGAACTGCCACTTCACCAGAAACGGCAACGTAGTAAGTGCCCTCGGGAAGTTGGACCGGGCCGATGTAAGCATCCAAAACACCAGCGGAGCCAGCGTCGAGGTTCGACATGTCGACACCGTTGAGCGGACTACCTTGGTCGTCGGCAATGTTCGAATCTCGACTGTGCAGGATCAACTGACCTGCTGCGTTGTAAACCGAGATCGTTGAGTTGACTCGGCCCAATGCATCGGCGTAGTCAATGTCAAAGGTCGTGGTGACAAATCGGTTTTCGCTGTCAAAAACGTCCGGTGAAATTTGTTGTGCGAACAAGTCCACTCGGTACACGTCGACGTCTTCGATGCGAACATCCAAGTTGGTCGAATCGATGTTGCCGATTTCACCAGTGATGACCAACGACCCGCGATCGGATGTCAGCAGGTTGCCCACTGTCTGAGCGTTTCCAGTGGTGAATCCGAGACGGTTGTTTTCGGTTTCGAGCGTTTGCTCATCGCCACTGTTGCGGTTCGCTGGAGTTGGATCGATGTAGCGAACTTCTTCACCGACATCGCCCGCAAGCGGCGAATGCAATGGAGCACCGGTGACCGCGATCGCATCGGTGGCGTATCGAATGTCAGCCAGTTGAACCGTTGAACCAGCCGTTTCATCCGTTTCACGCAGTCGCAATGACAGTTGGTACTGACCATCGGTCTTTTGATTCAGAGTGCGAACGCGAACGTAGTAGGTGTTGTCACGCTGCGTGTCACCTGGCAGGACGACTCGGAATCCAGCATCCAGTGCGTTCGGTGACTCAACGGAACCTGTTCCCAATTGGTAAAGCGGTCGCACGTCATCAACCGATACACCGTTGGGGAGATTCGGGTTGGCGTACAGTTTGGTTTGGTCGGTCGTCGAGACTTCCGCGTCGGTGAGCTCCGAGAAACTGTTGTTGCTGCTGGCGACCACGTCTTCGTTGACATTGATCAATTCCACGACGGTATCCAAACCGAAGGATGTTTCATCGATGTCGATGAACAGTTCGGTTCCACCGGTGGCCGTGAAGCGATACACGTCTTGGTCTTGCGGCGTGGCCAAGGTGCCGCGAACGTTGAAGCCGAGACGTTCATTTTCATCGCCCGCGTATTCGTGCTCTGCGAGGTCACCGATGACTTGGGCGTCGTCAGGTGTGGCATTGATGGTGATGTCGGACGCCAACGCTCGTTCGTTTTCCAGAACGTATGCAACGTTGCGATCGTTGACATAGGCTTCTAGTTGCAGTCCTTGCCAATCGCCTGCGGCTGGATCGGTGGCGTTGGCCGCGGTTTGCAGCAAAGCACGACCATCGGGTGTGTACCCCGCACCGACTGTCACATCGTTCAAACTGGTCAACACAACGGGGTTGCCAGGTGTTCCGATGACTTGCAGTGTGCCACCGATGCGATCCGTGATATCCAGAGGACGTCCGCTGCCGACCAAAGTTCCGTTCGGTCCAAACTTGACGACAAGGCTTTGACCCACATCGCTCTTCAGTCGCAGAGCACCGTAGAAGTGGTTGGTCATTGAGACCACGGAACCTTCGACGATATGGACGATATCGGTGTCGTCCCAAACGCTGTCGGTGGTGATGACCTCACTGCGGACACGCAATCCATTCAGCGTGTTGAGGTCCAACATGTTGCCCGCGATCAGCGGTCCTTGGTTGTCCAAGTCCGTCGCGATGATGCTGCTAGAACCAGTCGAGCGACCGGTGTCCAATACATCATCGAAGTTCAGCGCATCGGGATTGATGCTGATCGCGGCACCTTCGTTGTCCGCGATCACGTTGTTCAGAATGACAGGTTGGCTGCCGCGAACAAAGATGACGGACTCGTCATTGAAGCCACGGCCTTCGCGTGTGCTGGTGCTGGCGAATCCATCGGCGTTGCGAGTGAATGTTGAGTTGGCAACACGCACGTCGGCCTGAAGGATTTCTAAGGCGTTGAATTCGGTGAAGCCACCTTCGACAGGACTGGTGCCGCCACCGAAACGAACTTCGGCGAAATCAAGGCTGGCCGTCGTGTCTTGGCGGAAGATCAAACCACCCCAATCGCCCGGCGTACCCGTGCTCGCACCATTGTTGTTGCTGTCGAATGTTCCGCCAGCACCGTAGGTGTCATCCGATCGCGAAGTGAAGATGACTTTGTTGCCATCGTTTCCTTCCGCATAGAAATCAGCGCCGAAGGTGGCCTCAATTCGGGCTGACTCGGATTTCACGATGATGCCTGGATCGATCGTCAAACGCGCGTCGTAGCGTGGTAACAATTTGGTTCCGCCATCGGCGTCGTTACCCAAGGTTTCGCCAAGCAACGACGTTGCGGAGAACGACGTCAGTCCATTGTCCTGGAAGCTGGTCTCATCCAGCATCAATCGTGCAACGAGGACATATTCACCTGTGATTGGTGTCGATCGATAGAGGTTGCGGCCAACAAAACCCTCGGCAGTCGGCGGCAAGTCGTCGAGGAAGATTCCATCGTTGCGAGAAACAACTTGCATCGCACTGGCAGCGCTTGCACGCGATTCACCACCGTACGGATCCACAAACGTCATGCGGTAATCGTAGGCTTGATTCTCAACCAATTCGCTGATTCCAACCAACCCAGGAACTGTGTTGGTCGTGATACCGCCCAGGTCCGGGCTTTGCTCGCCGGCGAGAATACCACCTCGAGTTGTTCCGTCATCGAGATAGAACGTTGCGCGACGATCCAATTGGGTCACTAATTCATAGCGGATGACACCAACGGGAGCGGACAGATCGCGACGATACAAATTACGACCGGCAAATTCAGACGGAGCCGATGGCAAATTGCTCAAGCGGACCGCGCCGGTTGTCGACGACACCGATCGTGTCGCCAAACTGACCAAAGACTCATTTCCATCTTCGGTGACGTAGGTCATGACATAGTCGTACAACCCATCCGCCAGCGAACCGCCGGCGGTCGAGGTTTGCACCGTGACGCTGAGGACATCCGGTCGATCTTCCAACAGCAATGGACCGCCGGGGTTGCCCTCGATGGTCAGCACTTCGCTAATGGCGTGAACGATGTCATGATCATCGAAACGACCACTGACGGTCATCGGTTGCAGTTGGCCGGCGGCGGGCGTGTCCACACGTACAAACAACGCGTTGATCGTGTTGTTGATCAGCGTGTTGCCAGCGATTTCAGGTCCGACTCGTCCGTAGTCGCTGGTAAAGGAGGCTACCGATTGATAGCGAGGCGAATGAAAGTTGGTTTCGCGGAAGCTGTCAGGGTCAGCGCTGATGGCGGCATCGGCGCTGTTCATGATCGTGTTGTAGATCAACGTTGGGCGACTCTCGTGCATTTGCAGAGGCGTCACAACCGGCGCGTTGGTGTCAATTTTGCCGCCACCGTATTGCATGTTGGCGTGCGAGACGTAGTCCAGGAAGATCCCTTCGGTCTCCCAAACAGGACGTCCTTCGGCAAAGTCGAAGTCGTTGCGGAATTCGACGCCGGCCCAGTGACCGGTCGATGGGACCGTTGGTAGTGGGTTGTTATCGATGCCGATGGTGGGGTCGTCAAAGCTGGTGAAGAAGACTTCACCGCCATCGGTTGCGACTCCGTTGGAATCG
Source organism: Rhodopirellula bahusiensis (assembly GCF_002727185.1). NCBI lineage: Bacteria > Pseudomonadati > Planctomycetota > Planctomycetia > Pirellulales > Pirellulaceae > Rhodopirellula > Rhodopirellula bahusiensis. Next base: position 245,893 of record NZ_NIZW01000004.1, on the reverse strand, counting down.
ACAAGAACCGGAGTCCCCAAGACTTGAAGGGCGGCCAGCGATCGATCTTCGTCGACCGATTCACTACCGACGCTGATTTTGGCGGTGCGCAGTTTTAGAATCGCACCCGCGTCAACCATGACGGTGACACCTTTGGGAACTTCGAAGACGTCGCCATCTTCGAGGGCCCGGTCACCTGTTCCACCACGACCGATCTCGTAGGCGGGGTTGTCTTCAACCGTGGAGATCAGATTGTCAGCACCTGCACTTGGGAGCAAGCGGACGATGTCACCGGGACGCGACAATTCGAAAGCACGGTCGATCGTGCGCAGAGGTGTGGCAAAACTACCATCGTTCGTGTCGTCCCCATCGGCATCTTTCAGCACGTACAGGACGCGAGGTTCATCGGCAGCCGATACTTCGCGGGCCGTTCGGAACCAGAAGTTGAATTCGCCGCCTTCGACGCCATCTGCATCTCCGTCCAGTCGCGAGCCGGCGGTATCAGTGATCGTGTTGTTACTGTCAGGTTTGAACGTGACACGCAGTTGATAAGTGCCTTCGGTACGGCCACCAAGTGCGCTGCCTTCGACTTCGCCGTTGTAGGCATCGTTGCCAGTGCTGCTGACACCGAGAACGTAATCGCCGGCGCTGACGTCGACGGACACCAGCGAATCATTGCTGAAGAAGTCGTCGTTCGAAGCGACCAATTCGTACGTGATCGGGTTTGATCCGGAAGCGGGAACGACGCGGTACAGTTTGACGAGTGTGTCCAACAGACTGCTGTCATCCAGTCGCTGTGCGAAAGTTTCCGCGGTGATGCGACCGGTCTCCGTGACACTGAAAGAGTAGAAGTCGACATCGTCGCTCTCGGGACGATGCAACGCCTGACCCAGCGTGATGTCACTTTGACTGAGGAATTCTGGCTCGGTCGGCAGGTTGGGAAACGAGTTGCCAGCGAAGTCACTGAAGAATTCCGAATTGGGTTCGTCGGGGCTAGATCCACCCGCGGCGACACCATCGGGTTGTTCAAACAAATCACCGATTCCGATGACATTGCCAACGCCTCGGAGGGCTTCTACGAACCAGCTGGGGCGATTGTCAGGCGACAAACCGTAGCCATCGAACCACGGTTCACCGGCGTCCATGACCAAGACACCACGAGATGGATCTTTCTCGTTGACTCGGTACAAACTGTACGGAGTGCCTTCGCCTGCACCGGTGTCAGCGGTCAAAACAACCGCTTGCAAATCACCTGTGACGAATTGAAGTCCGCTGTCTTCGGTCTCAACGAACTGGACGCCCATTCGTTTGGAATAGAGATCCAAGACTTCGCGAACACGCTGCTTCTGTGCTTCCGTGATTGCGTTGGAAAGCTTTTGCCCTTGGGTACCTGTGCCGTACAGTTCAGCGAAGTTGTACGGGTAGATGTTGATACCGGTGGTGGTATCGATTTGCTGGGTCAATTGAGCTTCGCGAGCGTAATCGCGAAGACCAGCGGCATCGAATGCGCCTGGCCAGTTAGGGATTACGTCGGTGGTCGATTGAATCAGACCGCCATCGACCAGAACACTTTGAGATCCGCCTCCGAAGTTGGTTCCGAGAGCTTGCGCATCGCTGAACGTATCGGGCAGTTCCAATGCAGTGACGTCCGAAGGAGACGCTGGAATGGCATCGCCACGTCCGATTCGCAAGCGGAATGTCCCGCTACCGCTGTTGGATTGGGGGCCGAGCAGTGTGTCGCCGCCGTTCACAACATCGGGCAATTCTGACAGGTCTGAATCGAACGTCAGCGTGGCACGATTGAGAGCCGGATCGTATTCGACGAGCGTCGGTGCGTAGACCGGATCGTCAGTGTTCTCAACCGTGTCGTTGGTGAAGATCAGTTTGTAAAAATCTGGATTGACGACCGGCAGCAAAACCGTATCGGTTGATCGAACCACACCCGCGTTGAGATTGGACAATGGATCGTCGTTGAAGTACACGTGAACTTGATCACGAGCTTGGACGCGCGAGGTGCCATTGAGCGTGATTGGTTGCGGGACAACAGCCACCACCTTGGGTCCGACTTCAATCTCGAAATCGATGTTCACCGCGGGACGTTGCGGATCGTCTGGTACTGCGGGTGTGACCGCTTGTCCCGATGCATCTCGCAACGCAACCACACCGGTCGTCGTGTCGTCGTAACCCGAGATGACAATGCGGTAGCGATCGTCTGCCAGGGTTTCAGCAAAACGAGCCACCACAACTCGGCCGCCGCTTTGATCGCCTTCAAAGCCCAGGAATCCAGGTTGAATCGGATCGTTGAAGTCTTCGCTGTCAAACGTTCCGTCCCCGCCCGCAGCAACAAAACGAATTCCATCCAGCGTGTTGCCGTCGACTTGCGAACCGCCATCGAAACGGAACGTCAACTCGGAAGGGGCCACCGACAGAACGTTGTTGTCGTTCAGGTCGAACTGCGACCCAGTGTTTGCCGCCACGCTGACCAACCGAGGCCCGCTGATGATTTCCGCCGCGAGCAATTCGCGTCGCTCGAGTGTTTGGTGGTGCAAACGGCGAGGTTGCGTCGAAGAACTGCCGCGTCGGCGAAGATTTCGTCGTTGGGTCATGGTTGACCGAGGCCTTGCAGAATATGAATCAAAAACGGGAGGGAATAATGGAGTGCTGCTTGAGGGGCCCCATTTGGAGCCCCTCGGGTCAGCAAATCTTAATTGTGATCAATTTCATCAGAGAAAAGATCAACCAAGGCGGAGTCAATTGCTCCGTCCAATCCGATGCCTGATTCGGATTGAGACGATTCTAAGTCGTCGGCCAATGCGTTGGCCAGCAATTCGTTGCGTTCTGATTGCCCCGAATCGATGTCAAAACCAACCGAGAGCACGTTGTCGAGCGATGCTTCCGCGGAAACAGTCAGTTCACCGGCCGGGTTACGGTCGCTCGTGATGGCCGAGGAAATTGGCACCGCGTTGGCCGCCGTGGCGGAGGTAGCAGCCTGAGATGCCAAGGTCTGCGTCGACGCGAAACGTCCGGCCGATGCCGAGTCAAATGACCCAGACACGATCGTCGTGTTGTCGTCCAGCAATGGCTCGCCACCCGCATTGGTGCCGTCGACCGAACGAGAGTTGAGCTCGTTGATCACTTGCAAGGCATCCAGTGCTGACACGCGTCCGTCGCCGTTGACGTCGTAGTAATCCGGTGGTGAAGACGGAATTCGATCGATCGTCAGATCCGCATTTGGATCGTTTGGATCACGAAGCTCGTCGCGGTTGAGCAAGTTGATCACTCGCAAAGCGTCGATCGCCGTGACGAAACCGTCCGCGGTCACATCGAATCGGTCCGATGGGTTTTGGTAAGCCGATTGCCCGAAGGTAATCGTCACCGTAACCGGTGGACTCAATCGACCCGTGTTGTCTTGCACGCGGTAGGTGAAGCTGTCGCCGGTTGGCAACGGATTCAGCGAGCTGGACTCTGGGTTGAAGGTGTAGATGAACGTCCCGTCATCGTTTCCGCTGAGAGAAACCGTTCCGTAGGTAGGTTGCGTGACCGAACCGGACGCGATGCTCAAAGTGGAATTCAAATCAGGATCGAAGTCATTTCGCAACAGTCCCAAAGCTGGGTCGTTGATCTCAAGACGGCCTCCCAACGATACCGAGTAAGCGTCTTCCACACCGGTCGGTGCGTCTTCGGCCGCTAGTACTTGCAGTTCGAATTGGTGAGTCGCTTGGAATTGTGAATCACGAGCCGACAGTTCAATGGTCACTTGACCAGATTGGTTTGGCTGTGGAGTGATTCGCAACGAGTTGCCAAAGAACTCAATCGATTGAACCAATGGATGGGCCGCGATTTGGGCCGCCGTTGGATTCACGATCGTTCCCAGACGTGTGACCGAGTAGGTCAGTGTGTCTCCGTCTGGATCGAAGAAGACCTGGGTCAAATCTTCGACCGCGACGTTGTCTTCGATGATCTGAAGCGGATTCAAGCTGCCTTGAACGATCGGAGCATCCGGCGATCCAGTGACGGTGACCAAGATCGTTTGATCAGTTGTCAAACCCGATGGATCACGAGCGGTGATCAAAACCGGAATGCTGTCGCCGTTCTGGAATGGAACGAAGTCGATGTTCAACTCGTTGCCCGAGATCGTTGGGTTGATCACGGAAGTGCCACCCGATGCGGTGACCTCGTAGGTCATCGTATCTCCGTCCGGGTCGCTGAACCAAGCGTTCAAGTCGAAGGTCACTCCTTCGCCCGCCTGTTTCCGTTCGTCAAATCTCAGTGTCGTTTCACCTGAGACGCCATTGACGCCGATGAATTCGGGCTGGTTGTTGACGCTGCCAACATTGATCGTCACCGTCGCTGTCGAGACTCCACCTTCGGAGTCCTGCACTTCGTAGGTGAATCGATCCGTGCCGCTGAATTGCGAACGCGGTGTGTAGACCAGTTGGTTGCCGACCAAACTGACGGTGCCACCCGCTTCGGTGAAGCGATTGTTGATGACTTGGCCATTGACCACACGTTGGAACTGGTTGGGAACAAGGAAGATCTGTTGACCGTCGTTCTGTTCGTCAATTGGTCCCGCAGTGTCGTTATTCAAGATTCCGTCTGCACCATCCACGTCGATGTTCAACGGGGTGTCTTCGTTGGTGCTGTATGTGTCGTCCACCAAACGTGGATTGTCGTTGATCGGCGTGATCACGATGCTGACGCGGCCGACCGTTGCGGCGGTTGCACTGACAATCGTGTTCTGGCCCGGTGCTTCGCGATCTGCGACTCGGTAGATGAACGTATCAGGCGTTGCTCCGCTGTAATCCTGCGGCGGCGTGTACTGAATCGTTCGGCCGTTGTTGGTGATCGCCAGCGTTCCGCCCTGCGTCGTTTGGAATGCAGTTGAGCCCGTGCCAGCAAACTGGAAGAACAACTCCTGCTCACCTGGTTCAGAACCAGGCCCAGCGACGAAGTAAGGATCAATCAGGTCGGCTGCAGAGAAGACCACAGGTCCGAGCGAGGTTTGATCTTCCTGGCTGACCACGTTGTCTTCCAAGATCGATTCAGTCGTCAGCACGTCACTTGGCTGAACGCCAGGTTGCAGCGTTGGAGCATCGTTGACCGGAGTGACCGTGATGGTCGCCGTGATCGCACGTGAACTGACGAGTTGTCCATTCGGGTTGCCGGGCGACACATCCGTTGCACGTACCACGAAGGTAGCGTTACCGGAGAAGTCCGCATCAGCGTCGAAAGTGAATGTGCCATCCGCAGCGATGTTCACCACACCCGCGACGCGAGTGGCATCGTTGACGTCGTAGATCGTCTTGGAGCCAACGTCATCTGCAAAGATCGCAACGTCTTGCCCGTCGGGCTCAGTTACAGCACTCAGCAATCCGTTGTCGTTGGCGATGCTTGGGGTCAGCGTTCCAGTTGCATCAATCGCTTGCAGCGTCGCACCTTCCGCGACGCTGTAGTTGCGGTTCGCAGCGGCGTCGTCAACGGTCGGCGGCAAACCTGGCAACAACGTTACCAAGTAGTCCTCCACTTCACCCGACAGGGCCAAACCATTTGGCGACAAGCCGCCTTCGGTCGAGACACGGAAACGAGCGTAGGTCGAACTCACACCACTGGTTGGTGCGGGTGCCGTGTCAGGGAATTGAATCACAAATTCGCGAGTGATTTGACCGGGCGTTTCTGGGTTGCTCTCGAACTGAACGTTTTGCAACACATACTCGCCGGCGTCATCCCAGTCACCGTCGGCATTGAAGTCGATCCAGGCCTGCAGAACGCTGCCTGGAGACGCGGTGACTTGGATCGGTGTGATCACGCCTGGGTTGATGATTCCGCCCGGGTTGGTCGAGCTGGAGAACGTCACTCCGTCTTCATCGTTGCCGGTGAAGTTGACAACGTACCCACCGTTTTCTTGGAAGATGGAACGTTCCGCGGGACGCAGCGGGCTCTCGTCAATGGCTCGGACAATCGCGGTGGCGATGTCTTCTTCTTGGATCAACGCATTGTCGATGTTGCCATCTTCGTCGAAGGCATCAATTGAGATCGCGAAGTTGTCTTCGTCGAAGCGACCATCGATGTCAAATTCCAACGTTGCTTGGACCCCGCCGACTGTCAGCGTGATGGTTTCGCCATCAAACAAGTCCAGCGATGAGAAGTCAGATGGGTTCACTGCGATGCGAACGTCTCCGCCAACAATCGTGTTGGAGAACAGCGTCGCGGGGAGTGGTCCACCGGCTGGCGTCAGCGGTGACACGTCGATCGTTAGATCGTCGCCGTCGGCAGTGCGAACCGCCAATGCATCCGTTTCAGCGTCCACGCGGCTTCCCAAAATCGGGTTGTTGGCTCCACCGATCACGTGACGAGGACCATCTTCGGCCAACGTCGTTGGGTAACGACCAGGAACACCCGCGACTGGATCCGGAGCGTCGCCGAAGTCCAATCCAATGCCTGGCATCAGAATGGTGAACTGAGTCGAGCGATCTTCACGGTTAGGAGCCAGCGGGTTGCCAGCCAAATCCTTGATGGCAGGCAAGTAGTAGTTGCTGACTGGGCCATCGATGATCGATGCGTTTTCGACAAACAAGGTCGAACCGCCGCGGTTTTCCGCTTGCAGCGTGGTCGTCTCGGGTTGTCCCGGTTGGTTGACGCCTTGCAAGGCTTGCAGAATGCTTCGTTTGACGTCTTCGGAGTTGTTGTCCGGCGAGATCGGAATTGCGATTGCTCCGCCGGGGACACCGACCACGTTCAGCGTGGTCGATCCAGAGATATCAACTTGCGTGCCTGGCAAATCGTTCAAGCGAACGGTGCCAGCTTCCACGTCAGCAACCGGCATCAACTCTTGGCCAGTCGCAGGATCGACAGCGAATCGCAAACCACCGCGATTGTTGCTGATCGTCGCAGCCAAGCTTTGAGCGATCTCACCGATCGAGCTGCTGGAGTTGAACGTGACTGGGATGTTGCCAGGACGGACTCCGCCACCACCATCGCTGAGTTCAAACTCGAACGAAATGTCGACATCGCCCTGACGCAGTCGCAACACTTCACCGTCGGCCACGATTCCACGGTCGACGGAGATGCCCGGTGTGCCCGGAACGAGCAGGCCTGGCAAACCATTGTTGTCGACGCGATCGCGATCGATTCGACCCAGAGAAATCTGGTTGTTGGCATTGACCGTGGCGGTCATGTCAGCAGGCGAGGCGTTGATGACGGCTGCCAAGTTCGCAGCCAACTGAGCACCGTTTTGGTTGGAATCGTAAGGAACAAAGATGGCACCTGGAACGGCGGTCACATTGTTCAGACCCGTTGGCAAAACGAACTGCAAAACAACATCGTTGCCCGCATCGTCTCGCAGGATCAAAGCACTGCCGTTGGTGATGCTGAATCCGCCCAACGTTGGCATCGTCAGCAGCAACGGGCCAAAGACCTGAACGGTGCTGCTTTCCGTTACACCGGGTTCGCCGCGAACTTCCAGCGAACTTCCAGCGGTGACCGTGATGATCGCCGGCTGAGGAATGATGTCTTGTCCGTTGACGTTGACTGTCTCGTTGGACTCGACTTGCACTTGACCAGGGGCCACCACTCGTGAACCCGTCGCCAATCCATTGATCAAGTCAGCGGAGTTGTTCAAGGCGTCGCGAACGGCAGTTGCCAAGTCGCTGGCCGTGTCGGTCAAACGGAACGGCATGCGGAAGTGACCGGGCTCGACACCGTCGAAGGTGTCTTGGCCGTTTTCGTCTTCCGTGATCAAGTCGAACTCCAACGTGCGTCGGACTTCGAACTCGGAGGTCTCGTTCAACGACAAGCCGCCATAGTCGGATTGGAACGTTGCCGTCACACCGGCTGGCAGATTCAAGAACACGTATTGGTCTTGAGCCACTGGGTCAGCGGTCAAGCCAGCGTTGCGGAGCAAGCTGGCCAATCGGCGAGCAAACTCTTCACGCGAAACAAGCACGAGCGTTTCATTGCCGACGTCATCGGTGACTGTTTCGGTGATGTCCAGGACAAAGCTGCCTGGCGTTGGGATCAAGTCGTTTTCAGACGCATCGATTTGAACTCGAACACGTTCGCCGGAACTGGTTTGCAGGACGAAGACGTTGTTGTCGAGGGTCGCACCAAAGTCGGCCACGGCCAGGCCAGCTGGGTAAGCCGTGCCCAATTCGATTGCCGTCGAAACGGTCGCGGGGCTTTCGGTGACGCGAATGATGTCGCCATCACTGACGGGACGACTCAGTCCAATGGCGGTCAACTGACCGGCGCTGATGTTGACAAAGCCCGCGGATGGCAAGTTCAAGTAGACCGCATCGTCGATCACGGTCGGAACCAATCCGAGTGCCGAGTTCGACAAGGTGTCGGCGATGACCTGAGCCAATTCCAAAGATGTCAAATCATTCGGAGCGACTGTGATCACCACTGGGACGAAGGTTGGATCGCTCAGCGTTCCATCTTCGGTGAATTCAAAGGTGCGAGTCACGTTGCCATTGCTGACGATGAACGTGTCGCCAACTTGAACGCCACCAAACGCGGTGCCAGCACGAGGTGCTTGCAATGCCAATGTTCGGGCGTCTTGTTCCATGCCGCCGGCGGATGTGTCCACGGTGTATCCCGCGGGAGCACCCAGAACGACTCGTTCACCATCGACAACCACTTCGACTTCGAAGTTCGGGTTGGCTGCGAGTGCCGAGTTGATTGCCGTTTCGATGTCACGAGCAATGCGTTCTCGAACTTCTTGACGACCTTCCGGAGTGTCGACTTGGGACTCGGGCAGGATAATCGGCGTTGCGTCACCCAACACGGTTCCGTCGCGGTCAAATTCGAACACCAATGTGTCGTTTTCACCGTCGTTGATACGGAAGGAGTCACCGTCGCTCAATCCACCTGCGTCGATGCCAACTTCTGGAACGACCAAGGTCAGCGTTTCAGGCAAGAACAGCTGATAGCCTGATTCGAATTCGAAGACGACTGTGCCGCCGTCGGAGTCAGTGATGCTGACTTGTTGTCCGTCACGCACTTCGCTCGGGTCAGGAGCAACGATGACGCTGCGGTCACGGTTGTTCAGCGAGATGCTGTAAGCGTTTTCTTCACGCCAAATGCCAGCCAATGGCGTCAGCGTGATCAGGTTGCTCGTTTCGTCGTAATCGAAGGTGTAATCGATGCCTTCGGTCAACAACTTCTCGTTCTCGAAGACCGCAACGTTGGCACCCACCGGACGCAGTCCGCTGATTGGTGCCACCACAACCGTGTCGTCATCAATCCCGATTCCAGAGAATGGGTTGGACGAGTCGCCTGTGTCACGCAGTTGAATCGTGAACTTCTGTTGGTTGCCACCGGTCAGTTGCAGGAAGCTCTCCGAAACATCGCTGTCACGACCTTCTGCATCGTTGTCGAGTGGGTTCTGCAGGGTAGCAACAGGACCATTGAAGTCGGCCAGTTCGTTTGCACCGCGGTCGATGAACAAGCTTCCGCCGACACCGGTCGGAGGAGCCGCCAAATCATTGTCGGCACGCAGCACGCCGTTCCCGTCGCGGGTTGGTGCAAGGATGTTGCTGGTCCCCAGACCAACGCTTTCTTTCACTCCGCCAAACGCATCACGCTCGACGACGGAGCTGGCACCACTGTCGATCGCCAGCGAGAACAACGCTGGGATGAAGTTGTCGCCATCGGCATTGGCGAACAAGACATCGTTGTTGTCCAATGTGATGTTGAAGTCATCCGTTCCGCCATTGACGTTGCTGGGGCCGGTGGCACCATCAGTCGTCAGGCCAACGCCACCGTTGTTCAAGCCATTGATGTTCTGGCGGAACAATGTCGTTGCTGGTTGGTCGTGTTGGAACAGGTTGTTCGTGACAACCACTTCTGACGGCTTGATGTGTTCGTCTGGATCGGTCGGGTGACTGAAACCACGGAATTGGGTTTCCTCGACAACGACGCTCTGGTTCAAGTTTGCCAGGACGTTGTTGATCAATGTGGCACTGCTACCACCGGTCAACATCACACCCGTTTCAGGAAGCAATTGGTCCATCTCCACACCGGGCTGAGGATCCATTCGCAATGGAGTGGTGCCACCTTCCGGCGGAATGATCTCAATCTTGGCTGCGTTCTTGATTAGCAGGTAGAGTTCGGTCGTTCCGAGCCCTGATGTAGTCGTGCCTACAAATCCCCAGCTTTCGACTTCGCTGGTTCGATCGTGACCGAATCCGTACTGGAAATCGCTACCAGGGCCGTAAGGCATCGGGATTGAGAAGTCGAAACGATCAAGGCCAGCGGCACTGCCTGCTAGTCCACCGAGTGCAAGTGCTTCGACTCGAGTGATTGGTCCAGCGACCGAACCGATGTCATCATCGTCCGGACCATTGTCGAACTCGTTGTTTGGAAGCGGTGGGCTGGTCAACGTTGGGTTGTCGACAACCCCAGCGCCGTTAATCGCATCTTGCAATGCAGAGAGGATTTCCGGAGTTCGGAATCCGTCACCTGGTTGCAAAGGAACGTTGACAACCGTTTCACCGTTGTCATCTATACGGATACCAGCGATGGAATCCGTGAATAGGAATCGCATTGAGTTGGTGCTGTCGGGAGCGACAAATCCGTCCTGGCGATCAGGAATCTGAGTGATCACGATCGAGGTGCCGATCAAATCATCACCGGTCGATCCCAAGTTGCCAGTGTTTCTACCCAGGTTTTGATCGTCGATGCTCAGCACGAAATCGCGAGCAGCATAGGCTTCGATTGCAATGGTGTAGTCACCCGTCGTCGCGGTGCTCTTCGCACGTCCTGACAAGGCGTTCGGGTCGTATTCATCGTTGCCTTGCAATGAAACGCCAACGTAGTAAGTGCCTTTGACCGTCGCGGTGAAATCCATGAATGGATCGACCGCACGCAAGTTTGGCTGAGTGTCGTCGGCAGTGTCGACTGGATCGACGCCCGGGTCGACATAGGTGTCTTCCAAAGTCGGGTCCGTTGCGGTCTCCAAGTGAGTTGGAGCGGCGCCGGAATCGTTGGTGGCAACGACAATTCCGTTCGAATCAAACAGTCGCAAGACCAAGTCGGGGCCTTCGGGAATGTCGATATCAGCTGCGAGCGTATCGATGTCGATCGTCAAACGATCGCCCACTTTCAGTTCGACCTCATAGAAGTCGACATCTTGTTGAGCTGTGGTCAGTGGATCGCCATTGCCGATCGTCGCGTCGGTAATGTAAGGGCCGTTGTGCGATTGACCAATCTTGGTGTCGCGAGCACCGCTCGGTGTGTCGTCGCCATCAACGCCGGTCGTGATCGCAGCTTGTGAGAACTGCGATTCGGTGCCGTCTTGACCGTAAATCGTATTGTTCACGATTCGCGAGAAAGGTTGAGGAGCTTCGGCCACGGCAGCGGGAGTGGCAAGGAATGGATTGCCGCCGCCCTTCGCGAACGAGGTGTCGAAGTAGATCCCCGAGACGCCTTCCAAGAAGACCGTGGCGGTTGGGAAGGACATGTCGCTGAGGTAGCGGTTTTCTTCCAATTCATCGCCGAACATGATCGACGGACCAATCGTCGGATGAACCAATTGAACCATGTCATTGGTCATCAGGATGCTGCCCTGGATGGACTGGTAGATCGACATCATCACTTCGTGTCGAGTCGACGCGTAGCCCCGGCGTGCAGCCTGCGGAACAGTTGGCGGGTTGTAGAGCGCTGTGCCCGTTTGTCGGTAGTAGATCGGCACGTGACCATCGACGTAGCCGTCGCCACCGATGGTAGCACTCCCGTCCGGATTGACGCCGCCACCGATGTCTTCGAACTCGAACGTCACCCGGGTGCCAGCGGCATCGATGGTCATCGTCAGACCATCGGAGATGAAGTCACCGAAACCGATGTCGCCAAGGAAGTCGCCGCTGAAGAACGAATCGATTTGCCAAGGTCGAGTTTCACCGTCGACCTTAATAGCCGAGTAACCAGCACTGTCGATGGTGTTGTTGACGATGCTCACGGAAGGAGCCAATCCACCGACGACTGAGTTGTTCAGGGTTGGCAGGTTTCGGACCGCACCAGGTGTGGTGTTGCCGATCGGAGGCTGCTGGATGTAAGGATTGACTTCGCCGGCGAAGAAGTCGTTATTATTGAAGCCGAAGAAGTTTCCGAGATCCAACGCGAATTGCGAACGAGCCTTGATGTCTTGCGGGTCAACTCCACGCTCGCCTGGTTCACTCCAGATACCAATCGCGTGGACGTCGCTAATCTTGTTGGAGTCAATGAAGACTTGATCTTGTCGACGCTGAACGTTTTGGTCGCCCACGTACTCGGTGTAGATCGCGGGCAGTCGGAATGATGTGCCAGCGGGCACGATCGGATCGGCAGCATCAGGTACATCGCCAACCGAATCCACTTTGTAGAAGTCACCGACCACAGCCGCCGACAAGGCGATGCGAACGTCGTTGTTGCCGCCTGCCGTGTCCCCGGAGGAATCCGTCGCCTGGATTGGAACCAAGGCTTGGACGGCGGGCAGATTGAACGCAGTTCGCATCCGCTCCGCAACTTCGATTTGAGTGGTCACGCCACTGATATCGATCGGGATATTGCCCGCGACGACTGAACCAGTGCTGTTGAATTCGAATGTCACACTACGGACATTGTCCGACATGGAGAACGTGTCGCCGTCGTTCAATTGCGACGGATGAGGAGCAACGATCGTCATCGTCTGAGCCAATCGATCGTTGGTGTCGAACGAGACCGTTGGCGTCTGAGTCGTTGCCGACGTGGTCGTCGTGTATTCCTGGCCAGGACGGATCTCGAGTTGATATTCGCCGAGGACGGTCTGCGATTGTCCAGTGAATCCGGTACGACCCGATGCGGCACCGACCACCATTTCACCACGTTCGGCAAAGCCGACAATGAAGTTGTCCAGGTACAAACCTTCGCCGCCGAAGACGGGCCCGGTTCCTGCCGAAAGGTCGGTGTCGTATTCGAAGCGAATGACCACATTGGTATCGCCTGCGAACTGTCCCAAATCCAATCGGGCCTGGTACCAATTGTCTTGCGCGTCTTGCTGAAGAAGATCGCCGGTCGTGCCCGCAATTCCAGCCGCGTTACCAGCAATCACCACTTCAGTCTGCTGGTCACTGCGAGCGATCACGCGAACTTCATCGGTGCCGATGTCGCTGAGCAAGTAATCAAAGTACAGGTACGGTTGATCCGCATCGCTGTAACCGGACAAGTCAAACGCAACGCTGTCCAGGTCACCACGGATTTCAGAGCGGTCGAAGTACAGCGATTGGTTATTGGGGTCACCACCGTCGACCACATGATCTTCAACTGAGACGTTCAGTTCGTAGGTGCCCTGTTGAGGACGTTCATCGACGTCGAGTGAGAAGACCTGCGTCGCGGGGTCGTACCCGGTTGCTTCGGGTGAGACCGCAACGTAGTAGACGCCAGCCTGCAAGAAGGTTTCGATGTACGGGTCATCGGTGAAGATGCTCAGTGCATCACCGATGCTTCCTTCTGCACCATCGTTCGTCGCCGAGAATGAGTTGGTCGCAATCACAACGCCGAACGCATCCAGCAACTGCAGCTTCAAGTCGACGCTGTCGCTTTGGAAGTCTTCGATGTCAGGATCAATGTCGATGCCGCCGAAGCCGGGGTTGGCGTCGTAGGCGAACGGAATGACGCCATCATCGACGTCCAAGATGACTCTCGAACCGTCAACCGGTACGACGAATTGATAGACGTCGACCACTTCGTTGATCGTTGTTCCCAACACCTTCGTGTGTGGGATCTGCTGAGATGTGTTGGTGCCGAATGTGTTGCCGATGTTCGGATCATCATTCAGGCTCCAACCAAGGTTGGCTTCCAGGTCGTCTGCAGCGAACAACGAGTCATTGAACTCTGTCTCGAACTGAACGCTGTCGGGGAACAAGTCCACGTTTCGCGAACCATTGAAGGTTTGCTTGGAATTGTGACCGACATCCGTGGCACGATCGAGCGTTGTCGACCAGCCAAACGGCAAGACGCTGGTGTCGATGAAGAACGGTTCGACCGGGGCGTCAGCAGTCGTTTGAATGCTGTTAGCGATTTGGTCGTCCACAATTCGAAGAATCGAATCGATTGGTTCCAAACGGACCAACGGATCAGACAACACGTCCGGGGTGGTGCCTTCGCCGGTAACGGCCACGTAGTACGTTCCAGTCCCACCTGGCATTGCGAGAGGACCGATGTAGGCGTCGCCATTATCGATGCTTCCTCGTTGCAGCAGATCAATCGGCGAGTCGCCATCGATGGATTGATCTTCCAAGATGTTGCTATCGTTTCCAATTGCAACCAAACGTGGTTGAGCGTCGCCGGTTTCGCCATCGGGGTCGTAGAAGATCGACAGCATGGTATCGGGACGATTGAAACCATCTGCATAATCGATGTCGAAGATCAACGTGTCACGGCTAACCGCACCTTGTGATCCAAGCACATCGATTTGGTAGTGGTCGATGTCCGCAACGGTGTCCAGCGAACCACCGACGCTGATCACGCCGTTGCGGCTTTCCAGGGTGTTGCCCAGGTATTGAGCACGTTGACCGGGTGAGTCCAGACCTGAGACAGCGACATCGTTGCTCGATGTGTTGCCGAACTGTTCGTTTTCCTGTGCTTCGCCCAAGAGCGGCGAATTCGCCATGGCACCGCGAACGTGGATACCGTTGTTGGCATAGCGAATGTCGGCGTAGCGAACCATGCTGCCGCTGAATTCTTGCTCTTCACGCAAGCGAACCTGGAAACGGTAGCCACCGCGAGTCAAACCACCTTCGGTGTCGTCTGGGTTGACCGCTGCACTGCGAACTCGAATGAAGTAGTTCGACGAGTTGCCAATTGGGCCTGGCAAAGTGATCCGCAGACCGGCATCGCGAGGATTGACCGTGTCGTAATCCATGAATCCATCGAAGTTGCTGTTGGCTTGCAGCGAGCCTGCCAGTCCTTCAGCACTTGGGTCGAGAATCGCGACATCGGCGTCGCCATTGACTTCATCGAAGGAGTTGTCACTTCGAGCGATGACGTTTCCGTCTGGATCAAGTATCTCGAGGACAGTGTCCAAGGTGAACGATGTGTGGTCCAAGTCGACCCAGATCTGCGTGCCGGCTTCTCCCGTGAACGCATAGGTGTCGATGTCGTTGGCTTGCGATAGGAAGCCTTCGACTTCAAATCCAAGGCGGTTTTGATCGTCGCTGAACAACTCGTTGGGAGCCAACGTGCCGAGTGCTTGAGCGGTCACAACGGAGCCGTTCAAACCGGGGCTGACTTCCGATTTGAGTTCACGTTCGAGAATGAATTCGATGTTGGTGTAATTCGCGTTCTCTTCGAACAGGATGCTACGCCAATCATTTGATTCTGGACGGCTAGCGAACGAGTCACCATTGGTGTCCAGGAACGAAGTTCCATCCGGCATCAAACCGGCACCTACGGAATCGTCAGCCAAGCTGGTCAAGACGACAGGCGAACCTGGCATACCGATCACTTGAACCGTTCCGCCGATGCGATCGTCGATGTCACCGACGGTGCCGGTGGCAGTCAATCCGGTGCCGCTGGTGGAGCTAAACGCGGTTCCACCACCAGACAATTTGACGACCAGGCTTTCTTCCGCACGGCTGAACAAACGCAAGCCGCCGCTGGAGTGCAGGTTGCCGACATCAATGCTGTCAAACAGCATGTGAACGATGTCCGTGTCATCCCAGATGCTCTCGGTGGTGAGTTCGCCACCGCGGATTTCTAGACCGCTGAGTTGTCGTTCCGCCGCGGCGCCGTTTGCGACCACTTCGTAACGGTTCAAACGGATCAAAGGACCGTAGTTGTCATCGAGCTCAGAGAAGTTCTCAACCGAACCTGTTTGACGACCGAGGTCGACGATGCGTTCGGCGGTCATCGAGTTGCTGTCGATGTCGATGATGCTGCCGCGGTTATCGACGAAGTCGTTGCCAACGATGATTGGTTGGCTGCCGCGAACGTGAATGGTCGATGGAGTGACGCCCGGACGACCGAATCGGCCAACGTCACCGGCACCATCTTGTCCGTCGTCATTGAATTCGAATCGTGAATTGACAACGCGAGCGGAGGCTTGTTGCAATTGCAACGGAACAAAGCCGCGGCTTTCACCACCGGGAATCAAACTCACGCCACCCGCATAGGCGATGGTCGCGGAGTCCAGGCTGATGTGCGAGTTCGGGCCGGCATAGATGCCTGACCAGTCGCCGCGATCCGGATCGAAGACCGTGCCGGTCGCTGCATCGTTGCTGGTGTCGAACGTTCCGCCCGCACCAAAACGATCGTCAAGCAAACTGGTGAAAATCACTGGACGCTGGGCAGTGCCTTCGGCCAGCAGTTGTGTGCCATGCCCCAGTTCGATTCGTGCTCCGTTGAGCTTGATGATCATCCCCGGATCGATCGTCAGCGAAGCGTCCAAGCGGCCGCGAACGCCGTCCAAATCTGGGTCGAGCAGTGTGCTGTTGGCTGCGGTCTGTTCGCCATCGTCAACAAACGTCTGGCGTGTCGCGTCCAATTGAGCGACGAAGACGTAGTCATTCGTGCCCGGAATGCTGCGATACAAACGACGTGCGACAAAGTTGCTGACTCCGCCGATCGCTGGCAAGTTACGAAGTTCAATCGACGAACCGCTCAAAGTCGATGGGACGACGAAATCGCCGCTTGGGTCGCTCGCAGCGGATTCGAATCCGAAGACGTCGACGAACGTCATCTTGTAGTCGTAAGTCCCTTGATCCAGGTTCCCGCCCAGATTGACGTTGCCCGCGGAACTGGTCAGGTCGGGACGAATGCCGTCTTGGATACTGCCACCGGGAGTGCCCACGATGGAAAGGTTTTCTGCCAGGTAGTGAACCACATCGATGTCGTCGAATCGGCCGGAAACGGTCAATTCGCGAGGCGGTTGATTGGCAGTGGTTTGAACTCGAATGAACAAGCCATTGATACTGTTATCAAGCAGTTGGTTCGAGTAGATGTCTGGACCCACGCGGTCGTAATCCGCGATGAAGCGTCCGGCCACTTGGAACTTCGGACCTTGGAAAGTGGTTTCCTCGAACGTGTCCGGCGAAGCGCTGATCGCCGCATCGGCACTGCGTGTGATGTCGTTGAACGAGATCGTGGGTCGGCGACCGATCATCGTGATCGGGTTGACCAACTGTTGAACCGAATCGATCAGCAAGTTGCTACCACCGCCGAAGCGAATTTCAGCGTGATTGACGCGGTCAATGAAGATGCCTTCGTCTTCCAACGAACTTCGGCCTTGAACCGAGTCGAAGTCACTGCGGAAGACAATTCCGCCCCAGTCGCCAGGTCCGGCTGTCGGCGAGATTCCAGCCGCCGAGACATCGACGTCACGGTCTCGCATGCTCGTCAGGATCACGCTGCCGTTTTCGTAGGCGGCGGTCGCATCCGATGGATCTGTCAACAGAGTTGTGATCGGATCAAATGTCGGGTCGTTGACGTCGTTGTCCGTCGACAATTCAACCAGTCGTGGAGTACCCAAGACTTGCAGCAATGAACCGCTGCGGTCGATTTGCAAGCTGCTACTACCGACCCCGATGCGAGCACTACGGAATTTCAATGCGGCACCCGCATCAATGACCGTGGTCACGCCTCGCGGGATTTCCATGTTGCGTCCGTCTTCCAGGACGCGGCCACCGGTTTCAGTGACACCGAATTGATAGCTGAAGTTGTCGTCTTCCGTTTCGATGTCTCCATCGATTCCACCGTTGCCAACGATGCGAACTTGGTCACCAAAACGAGCGACTGAGAACGCGCTGAGCACGTCGTCACTGGCGATGTTGTTGATCGGCGAATCAATGCTGCCGTCGGCTTGGGCGGCGCCCATTTTATCGACGAAGATCGTTCGGCCATGGATCGTCATGCCCCGGAAGTCAGTCGAGGTGTCGACGGATCGCTCGCCGGACAGTTGAACCAACTCACCCGAGCCAATCAATTCCGCCGAGACGCCCGTGATGCCGGTCAACAGGTTGATTGTGGTAGCCAATTCGTTCGCCAAACCTGCTGCGGGCGAACCCGCACCAACGGTGGCGTTGTACTGAACTGTGACGCTGCCTGGAACGGTCGAGCTTTGACCGATCGGTACGAATTCGTAAACGCGGCGAACACCGGTTCCGCTGATGACTTCGATCGTTTGATTGGGAGTGATCGAGTTGCCGGTCAGTTCAAATTCCAGGATCCGTTCTTCTGGACGGGTTTGGAACCAGAATTGGTACAAGCCGCCCGGAGCTCCATCGCCGTCACCATCCAACGGTGTGCCAGGCACACCGATGCGATCGCCAACGTTGTTGCCATCCAAGTCCATGTCGCGAAGCACGTTCACTTCGTCGACGTTAGGATCAAATTTGACAAGCAGTTCGTATTCGCCCTGCGTGCGACCACCGAAACCACTTTCAGGGATCAATGGGTTGTATTCATCGTTGCCGCTTGCGGCGACGCCGATGTAGTAAGTGCCAGCACCCAGTGACGCGGTGAGGTAGGAATCTTCGCTGAAGTAATCGTCGTTGCGGCTGAGTTGTTCCAAGCCACCGCCGGAGAGGCTGATGGCCGAGAAGTCGAGCACTTCGTTCGGACGTGAAATGTCGGTCGTTGCATCGCCTTCGATCAAGCGAGCTTGGACCAGTGACGAAGCAAACGGATCGTCGTTGATCGCATTGATCAACGCGGACACCGGAACGGCACCCACGCTGCTGCGACGTGGAACGTCCAACAGGATGACGTTGTCGAGCAATTGTCCATCGTCACCGGTTTGACGCAGCACGCGAACTTCGTCGTCGTTGGCAGCACGATCGCTTTGAACGAATTCGATTCGAGTTTGGTTGCCTTCGGCACCTGCTGCGACGGCCATGAACTCGACAGTGAGCGAAGGGCCGAGGTCGAAGTCCGAGGTCGCTGATGCAGCGACTTCTTGGAACAGGGTCAACGTCGTATCGAGAAGGCTGGATTGAGCCAAACGTTCCGCGAAAGTTTCGACGGTCAACGTTCCGAGTCGATCTGCGTCGTTCAGGTTGACCTCGAACCGATACATGTCGATGTCGACACTGTCGGGTCGATAGAGATACTGACCGTGCAGCACGTCCGCGTTACCTGGGAAGACGGGTTCCAGGTTGTTCAGAGCCGCTTCGGTATCCGGGTTGATCGTGTCGTTGAGGAACGCGAACGATCCGCTGAGCAATGTTTCGGGTGGCAATTCAGGAGCGAATTCCAAACCGAGCAACAATCCGACGCCGGCGGCTGCTTTGCGAGTGAAGTCTTCGCCGTAGGCTGTTCCGAAAGTGATCTGGTTGCTGAAGACAATCGCGGGATCCGCGAAGGTTTCGTCCACGCGAACGTTGGCGTTGATGACGTTGAAGCTGACGGAGCTTGCCAGACGTGCGTTGTCACCAACGGCGAACGTGATGCCTTCGGAAACCGTTTCTCGGAACTGCACGCCGATCTTGGCCGACCAGAGGTCGAGCACTTCACGAACGCGATCTTTCTGACGATCGGTGATCTGGTTGCTGAAGGTTGTGCCGCCGGTTGAAGCGACAATGGATTCAAAGTTGTAGGCAATCTCGGTGATGCCATCGACCGAATCGGCACCGAACAATGGGTTGAGGTGGCCTTGGAAGGCGGTGTCGACCTGACGGTGTCCGGGATCGTCGTTCCCACCGGGAAGATCCAAGTCAAACGGCATCGGCGAGATGGATTCGCGAATCAAAACGCTCGACAGTTCACCCGTCGAACCGAGTTCGCCAAGGTTGTACGAGGTTGTCAGCGTGCCGCCCAAACCAACCAAGTTGAAGTCACTCTTGTTGGTCAGGCTCAATGGCAGTGCGAGCGAACCGAAGCTGTTTGAATCGACTTCAACCAATCCGGCGACCGATGGCGTGCTAGCAACAGCGACTCGCAAATCATTGACCGTTGGTGTGGATCCACCAAAGTCGACGACGACGCGTCCATTGGCATCCAAGCTGACCGCCAATCCACCCGCGGCCGAGTTCACGAAGGCAACGGATCGTTCTGGTTGGTCTTCGCCAAGCAACAACGATCGGATCAAAAACTCGCTGCCGCTATTGTCCAGACCAACGCTGGTGAACGGACGAGGGATCACTTCAGCTGGTTGCAGTTGCAATTCAGCCGAGCTGCTGATGGCGTTTCCGATCCGCAGACGGAACGTGCCTCCGCCAACGGGAACTGCGAAGGTTTCTTTGAAGGCAGCTAGGTTGGCTTCGGCTTCGGCCACGGTAGGCGTGCCAGCGACCAAGGCTGCCTCAAGCTGGGCCAGTTGCGATGCATCTTGGGCGGTGAGAACGGCTTGCTCGAACTGCAGGTCGTTGATGTCTTCGGTGTCGAAGAACAAGCGTGCGGTGAAGGTCGCTTCGTCGTACACAACCTTGGCGGGTTGATACACCACATCGTCGGTGGTTCGGACCGAGTCTTGGGTCAGCAGCAGTTGGTAGAAGCGAGGGTTTTCGGCCGATCGCGTGGTGGGGTTTCCGCTGGCATCGTTCTCAACGAACAACGGATCTTCGTTGAAGTAGACAACGATTTCATTGCGGTTCTGCGTCAGGCTTCCGTCCGCGTTGCGAACAACCGGTTGCGGCACGACCGATTCGATCAATGCACCCAGGTCCAAATCGAAGTCGATTGTTTGGACGCGTTCGCCCGCTTCATCGGGAACGAACAGTTCGCCATTCAGGTTTCGAATTCCGACGATGTCTTCATCGGGATTGTCGTAACCGAACAGTTTGATTTGGTAGTCGTCATCCGGCAGGTTTTCGGCAAACCGGACGATGATTTCATTTTGATTGGGATCGCCCAATGAAATCGAACCCGGCTCGATCACGATCTTCTCATTGAAGTCGCTGTCGCCACCGGCACGACTGATTTCAACACCGCCCAACGTCGTCGGGTCGATCTGTTGATTTTCGTCGAAACGGAACGTCAACACGCGCGGTGCCGTTTGGCGGACCGCACCGTCGTCGATCAAATCGCCCTCGTTGGGTTGCACCCCAATGAGTTGCGGCCCGGCCAGTAATTGGCGAGCTTCGAGCGTTTCGACCAAATGACGTCGACGCTGTTGGCGACTCTCGCCCCCGCGTTTGGACGTCTTGGACCGACGACGAACCGGCGCCGATGGCGCACGATCGCGGGAAGAGGCATTTTCCGTGGACGGAGACACTGTGTTTCGCTGACGCGAGGTCATAGACCGAACCTTCTAGGCAGACCAGAGATTGGGCCTTCATTGGCTTCCGAAACAGCCAATTTCCAACCCAATCCGCCGAACTTGTTGTGAATCTCGGAACTTCAACGGACCGCGGAATTGCGGCCAATCAAAGATCAGTCGTGGATGACAAGGCTGATCACACGGCGTTGCTGGGGATCGCTCCGACGTCGATGTCGGGCAATTGGGGCGCAGCTCGCGCGATCAGTCCGATGAGTATAGTTGGGGTAAATAACGTCGCAAATTTTTGCGTCATCGCTACTTACCGCAGCGTTCACTCGTTGGACAAATGTGCCAATTGCACCGGTTCTGATGACGAAATCGACCCGAGAGGTACGCCCACAAGAGGGGGCGGGAACGGTGGGTCAGAGGTCTCGCAACTCACAGCCGTCACAATCGACACATTCTTGCGTCAACTTGGACGTTGGGCCTGCGAAAAAGTTCCCTGGTAGAAATCAGCGCCGGCGACGGCGTTTTCGTGTCATAGGGTTGAGGGTGCGCCGTACCTCTTTCTCTGGCTCGGGCGCCGCCGCGGCAACCGCTGCTGCTTTCTCAGCGGGCGATTCAAAACCATCCATTTGATCCCGGATCAGCAATTTGTTGATCCGTTGTTCAATGCTGGTCAGGATGTCGCCTTCACCAGGCACGACAAAGGTATAGGCGACACCATCTCGGCCCATTCGACCGGTTCGGCCGACTCGGTGAACGTAGTCGTCGCAATCTTGGGGGACATCAAAGTTGACGATGTGTGAGATCGTACTGATGTCAATTCCGCGGCCGACAACGTCCGTTGCAACCAGAAACTTCAAGTTGCCGTCGCGAAGTTTCTGAAGCACGCGGTCACGCTCGCGCTGCTGCAAGTCACCGTGAATGGCACCGCAGGCGCTTCCGTATTCATGTGCCAGCTTTCTGTGCAGGCGATCGGTTCCACGCTTGGTGCGACAGAAGATGATCGCCTGTTCAGGTTTTTCGCGTTTCAGCAGCGACTCCAGCAATCGAACTTTGTCGTCCTGGGCAATGGTGAAGTAGCGCTGTTCGATCGTGTCGACAGCCATTTCATCACGGCAGCAATCGATCACGACTGGTTCGTGCATGTAGCTCTCCGCCAAACGGCGAACAACCGGCGGCAAAGTGGCCGAAAGCAGCAAGGTTTGGCGATTTCGAGGGCATTTCCGCATGATCCGTTCGATCTGCGGCCGGAATCCGATGTCGAGCATGCGGTCGGCTTCGTCCAGCACCACGCACCACACTTTGTCAGTGCGCAAAGTGCCTCGTTGAAGGTGGTCGTGCACTCGACCGGGGGTCCCCACAACAAGTTGTGTTCCATTTTCCAGCTGACGAAGCTGGCGGTTCATGTTTTTGCCACCCGACAGCACTGCAATCTCGGTCGGGACGCCACGAGCGAGCTTTTCGGCTTCCGCGGCAACTTGATCGGCCAACTCACGAGTCGGGACGATCACAATCGCTTGCGGGTCGCGGCAATCTTCCAAGGAATCCAGCTGCTCGAGGATCGGAATCCCGAACGCGGCAGTTTTGCCGGTACCCGTTCGGGCCTGCCCGATCACGTCTCTGCCATCCAAGGCATGCGGGATCAAAGCGGCTTGGATCGGCGAGGGCGTTGTGAATCCCGCGTCCTTCACCGCTTGGCGCATAACCGGCGACAGATCCAATTCATCGAAGGAATCCATGTCTGGCGGCGTTTCTACCGGTCCGACGGATTCAAGTAGAGCGATTGTGTCGACAGGCTCTTCGAAGCGAGCGGGTCGTGATCCGCGTCCTGTACGCGGTGGGCGTTGATTTCTCATTCTGTTCATGCCGGGAAGTCTATCCTCTGACTGTCGTTTGCGACACTGATCAGATGCGGCGGGAACGCAATTTTTGTTGGGTTCCGCCCCGCAAACGCATCCGCGTCCACCTGAACTCACTCACTTGCGATGGCGGGACGCAAGAGTCGCGAGATGTTTGGGTCGTCTTGGTTCTTTGCCGTTGCGACAAAAACACCGGTGTCGATGAACTGCTCGGGCGTTTCTCCACGAAGATGAGCCGCCATCGTTTTGACTGCTTTGTAGCCCATCGCGACGGGATCCTGCAGCACAATCGCCTGCACATCGCCAGCCGACAGTGCGTCTCGCAGCGAGTCGCTGCTGTCGAAGGTGACCAAGTTGACTTTGCCGGCCAGGTTCCGCTCGCGGAGCGCACGCAGGGCTCCTTCGGCGGTTGGTTCACAAACGGTGCAGATCCCATCGACTTCTTCGCCAAATCGATTCAACAACGCCTGAGCTTTGTCGATGGCGGATTCCGTGGTGGTGCCAGCGTACTGGTCACTGCTTAAAACTCGGATGTTTGGGTACTCGGCGATGGAATACAGAAAACCCTCTTCGCGTTGGTGAGTGCTTTCACTGCCTTGTTCGTACCTCAGCAAGATCACGTCACCGCCCTTTTCTCCCAAGGCGCTTGCCATCGCCTCGCCCGCCAGTTTGCCGCCTTCGAAGTTGTTCGTCGCGACGTAGGAAACAAAATCGTCCGGGTCGGTGTTCAATCCGCTATCGAAAATCACCACCGGTACGCCGGCACGACTCGCTTCCTTCACCGGACGGACCAGAGCGTCGGCATCCAATGGAGCGAGCAAGATTCCGTCAACTCGAGCGTTCAGGAATCCTTGCACGACATTGATTTGCTCATCACGGTCGTTCTCTTTGGAAGGTCCCCGGAACGTGATCTTCGCGTTGATCTCTTCGCCGGCTTGTTCCGCACCATGTTTGACGGATTGCCAGAAAATGTGCGTGGTGCCTTTGGGGATGACCGCGAAGTGCAACTCTTTGTTGCCTGAGTCGGCTGACGTGTCCGCTGGAGGCTGGCAGCCAGCGCAGGCCAGCAACATGACGACCGGCACGAGACAGAATGAGCGACGAACGAGGTTTGCTAGCAATTGACCAGCCGAAGCACTTGAGCCAGTCGCGTTGATCAAGCTTCGGTGATCCGATGTCGCTGCAGAGTGATGACGCAACTCGGCGGAACGTGACGCGGCAGATGAGGGATCACCCGTAGAAACCTGTGAATTTTTCTGCGCTTTGGAATGTGAAGAGAACTGCATTGAAGGAGTTGGCTTTGGCGGGAGTGAAAAGAAAATCGATAAAGTTTTCACGCTGATTCTAAACGATTTTCGGGACCAAAATGAATCGGAGTCAAAGGACCATCGAGAACCTGAAAGAGTTTTTACGAACTCGGCTTGACCCACGAAAGCGGCCCCGGCTAAGTTGCCCCCATCGTCGCAAACGGACCTCCAACCCGGTCCGATTGCGACGTGCGATGTTTCAAAATTGCATCTCGCATTGGTCGTCTTTTGATTGCGATTGAAAGGCTGGCTGCGAGATTCTCAAGACGTTTTTGATGGTCACGGATCGACCTGAAAACCCTTGTTAGGATTTTGAAATGACGGACGTTCGGTTGGTGATCACAAGGATGTGCTCACTTGATCGAACAAACCGCCCACCGGCTCCCGGAACAGAAGCGCGTTGTCCTCCGCCCCCCTAGGACCTCGTACTTTCCGGGAGCTTTTTTTCTGCGCCGACTGAAAGTGCGATGCGACGATGTTCGCGTCCATGGTGCGAGTGCAATCGTCACCGCGGCAACGATCCATCACCCACGAATCTTCTTCGCAACCTGAGTCATGCACCCGTCCCGCGAAGGCTTCAAAAACGTCTCTTGGGGTCGTTTGACAAAAATGGGTATGCTTCGCCATGCCGCACCACGATGGAAGGGGATGCGGCTTACTTTTCACGGATTGGATCGATGGCGATGCGACGCAAAGCGAGCCGGGACTACGACCTCGATGCCAAATTAGGTGTCATGGAACGTTCGCAGGAAGTTCGCACCCGCAGTCGCCGGCAAGGCCGACTGCAACGCAAGCGAACGCTTGTGCTGGTGCTGCTGGCGTTCGTCATTCTTGCAGTGGGGGCTCTTCCGAGTCTCGTCAGTCACTCGCCAATGGGACGTTCTTTGTTGGTGCGAACGCTCGATTCGTACGACTTGGACGCCGACGTTGAGTCGATGCAAATCGGTTGGTTGACGCCTCTTCAAGTTCGAGGCCTGCATCTGGTGGGACGCACCGGCGGATCCGAGATCTCCGTGGATGATTTGCAAACCTCCATCTCGCTGAGCAACCTTTGGTCGGGTGAACCTCAATCGGGGCAATTTGGTGAAGTGCTTGTTCGCGGTGTTCAGCTTTCCTGCACAGTTAGCAATGGAACCACTTCCATTGAACAGGACCTGGCCAAGCTTCTGGCCCCCAGCAGCGAACCATCCGCCTTCGTTCCTCGAGGCATAGTCAAACTGCAAGATCTCGCTGTTCAAGCGACCGACCTGGCAACCAACCAAACGTGGACTCTGAGCCAATCTCACGCGGATGCCACGCTCGACGCATCGTTGCTGGATGTCACCTTTGATGGTGTCTTGAGCCAGCCCGGTGGTGGCGACGGGTCGCTGGCCGGGCACGTTAAATTGGCAATGGATTCCACGAATGCGTCTGCAGCCAATGAGCAGCTTGCGGTGGAGATTGATGCGGATTCTCTTCCGCTGTCCGTTCTCGCTCTTGCTCAGCGTCGTTTTCCCGGCAGCGAGTTGCCGACGGCTATCACGGGCGATGTTTCTGGCAGAACACAGCTGATACTGACAGGAGCTGGCGAGCCTAACCTTTCCTTGCGTCAATTGTATGTGCGAAACCTGGTTGCGGCAGATTCGCAAACCGGTAGGAAGCTTTGGGACAACGAGCTAGCAACGTTCGATGGCGACTTGCAAATTCGCGGCGGACGTCTCAACGCCCAACAGATCAACGCGAAGACGGACTTTGCTAGCGTTCAAATGAACGGTTCGTTCCCCGATTCCGTTTCGTTGGCGGGGGCTTCGACGAATCCATTGGCGTGGCTGAATCAAGTCGACGCAACCGCGACCGTTCAAGTTGACTTGCCGCGATTGCGACGTGCATTGCCCGAGTTGTTGCCTCTGCGAAACGGGGTCACTTTGGTCGACGGAATTGTCGAAGCTCGCATCGAACCCCTCGCGGATTCAGGCTCAACGGCACTTCGAGGCGAGAACGTTCGTCGCCGCCGATTGAACATTCGCAGTGGCGTCATTCAGGCTCAATCCGATGGTGGCGAGGTACGTGTTGCACCCATCGATGTGCTTGCGATCGTCGCAAGCGATTCCCAAAGGCTTTTCGCGGAACAGTTCCAACTCGACAGTCCTTTCGCTGCGGTCAACGGCCAAGGTGACCTGCGAAGCGGATCCGCCAATGTGGATATCAATTTCGGAAAGCTCGCTCGTATTCTGCGTCCACTGATTGACTTGGACGAACGACGCTTGGAAGGCAACGTCCAAGGCGGTCTGCAATGGAATGCTCAGAACGACGGAATGTGGCGTTTGCGTGGCGATGGCCGGATGACCGGACTAGCAATCGAGCTGACTCCCGGGCAAAGCTTTCAACCTTCATCGTTGCAGTCTCAACTGGATGTGACAGGTCGTTGGCAACCAAGCGGCGGTGGACATTTGGCTGAATTGACCAGCGGAAAACTAAACGTTCTCGGAAATGGATTGGAAGCCGATGTTGAATTGGTCCAAGCGATCTCGGGTTTGGATGCCAACCGTTTGATTCCGTTACGCATGAGCGGCCAAGGTCAGCTCAATGCAATCGCACAAACTTTGGCACCTTGGATGCCGGCGGGCTACGAATCACTGCAGGGTGGTTTTCGATTCAATGCACGAGGAGGGCTGAGTCAGTCCGGTGCGGCGTTGCTGGAATCCGTGGATGCCCAAATCACTCAGCTCGAAGTTCCAATGTCGGATCAGATCTGGGAACAACAGTTGGTCAAAATGCATTTCGATGGCAAGGCGAGCTATCCACAGCAAGACGTCATCATCCGATCTTTGACCGTCGCTGGGGATGCTGCCTCCGCTGCGATTCAGGGTGAATGGATTGGCGGCATGACCGATATCGAAATCGCGTGGCAAGCGGAACTGGAACGATTGCAGACCAGTGTCCGCGAGCGTCTCGCGACTCGTCCAAAAAATCCACGCCTATCGCAATCCAATTCTCAATCACGGTCGGCTCAACAAGTTGCTTACCGAAACGCGACAGCCAACAACGCCGCGTCGAGCGAGTGGTTGCTGCGAGGCAAAATGGAAGGCAGCGTCGTGGCCACGGGTGATCCGGCTGTGCTGTTTTTAGACTCGCACCTGACGGGACAACAGTTTGAGCTGGTGGAGACCGTCCCGCCGACGTCGGTCAACTTTGGCAGCACCAAGCGAGTCGTCTGGGCGGAGCCGAATCTGCGTGTCGATGGCCGAGCGGAATGGAACCGGGTCGAATCGTCACTGCAGGCCAAGGCCATGCAGATCGCTGGCGATTGGTTCGCGACGACTTTGTCGGGAACGGTTGATTGGAAAGGCGATCAGCAATCTGTCCGCATGGAGGGCCCCGCGAATTTCAAGATGGATGAGGTGGCCAGTCGACTCGCCGAGCTGACAGGAACACCAATTATCGCCGAGGGAATTCACTCGACTCCATTGAAATTGGAGTATCAGCAAGGTCCCAAGGACCAGGTTTCATTCAACGTGAATGGCAGCTTGGGCTGGGAAAGCGTTGATACGGCTGGAATGTGGTTCGGTCCTGCGGAAGTGCCTTTCCAAATGACCGAAACGGTCGTCTCGATTGCTCCGAGTACGATTCCGGTTCTGGGTGCCAGTCGCTACGTGCAGCAACAATACGGCCCGGTGGTGGCACCGCTGGACTACGACCCGAATGATCCGGCCACCTATCAAACGAACGGGATGGCTTCGGCTGCCAATGGCAAGCTTTTGTTGGCCGGAGACGTCCACTATCGCCCTGCCATTTGGATCGATCTGAAGCCGGGGCCGATTGCCAAGAATGTTCAGCTCACGCCCGAGATCACCGGCCAGTGGCTGAAGTACATCGCTCCGATCGCAGCAGATGCCGCTCGAGTGGATGGCACCTTCAGTGCGACGCTCGAACAAGGCATGGTCTCCATCGACAATCCGAATCAATCGACGATTCGAGGCAGATTGGAAGTTGATCAAGTTCGTATGAACGCCGGACCGTTGGCGGATCAGGTCATCGCAGGTGCCCGGCAGTTGCAATCTCTCGCTGCTATTGGATCACGTGCCAACCCGCCTCGCAGCGGACGGACATTGATCACCATGCCAGCTCAAACGATCGAGTTCAACGTCGCCGGCGGAGTCGTGGATCACCGCGCACTGCTATTGGAAATTGATCGTGCCAAGGTGACCACCAGCGGCCGCGTGACGATGAATGGGCAGTTGGATTTGATCGCTCAAATCCCACTGGATGCATCATGGATGGGAAGCGATCTAAGTATGTTGACCGGTCAAACCATCACCATTCCAGTCAGTGGGACTTTGGATCGTCCACAGTTGGATTCGTCTGGTATCCAGCGGATCATGGCGGACATGGGAACTCGAGCCGCACAGGATGCCGGCGCGAATTTCCTTCAGGAACAGATCGGCCGCGGCCAACAACAGCTCGAAGACAGTCTGAACAAAGGAATCGAAAAGCTTCGGATCGATCGATTGTTTGGGCGGTAGTTCGGGCTTTTCAAGAGAGTGCGATCGGAGCGTCGATGGCCGGCATGGGCATCGGTGCTACCGCGATGGCGTTTGTCGAAGAATCAGTTTGCTTTGTCTCTCGCGGAAGGGACAGAGTGAACAGGGTTCCTTCGCCGAGTTCACTTTGGATCTCGACCGTCCCTTGATGCAGTTTGGTGATGACGTCGTAAGTGATGGACAACCCTTGCCCGGTTCCTTTGCCGACCTCTTTCGTCGTGAAAAATGGTTCAAAGGCTTTGGCTTTGACCTCATCTGACATTCCTGGACCATTGTCCCTGATTTCTATATAGACGTGATTGTCGTCGAATCGGGTGGTGACATCGATCTCGCCTAGTTCGATTGAATCGTCGTTCAGTGTTTCACCAATCGCATCCGCCGCATTGATGATTAGATTCAGGAAGACCTGGCTGAGTTCAGCGGGCAAGGCACCGATTATTGGTAGATCACTCGCGAGCGACAGCTCCACCGAAGCGACGCATTTCCATCGATTGCGACTGAGGATGCTTGCGTCATGAATGAGAGCATTGATGTCCGTGTCGCTTTTGGCTTGCGACCCGGGGTGCGACATCACTCTCATTGCCCGCACAATTTCGACAACTCGGCTGGCGGCTGTTGATGTCTCTTCGATCGCCATCGGGAACTGCGAACGTATGAAGTTCAAACGATTTTCTTTCAGCATCTCGAGAGCAGTCTCAATTCTTTTTTCCCTGCTCTCCGGGCTCATCTTCAGCAGTTCTTGGAAGGTGTCGACGACAGCAAGTAGACGACCGGAGTGTTCTTGCAGGAAATCAATGTTGCCTCCGATGCACTGCATTGGAGTGTTGATTTCGTGAGCAATGCCAGCGGCAAGTTGCCCAATCGACTCCAGCTTCTGAGCTTGAGCAAGTTTGTTTTCAAGCTTTTTGTAGCTCGTCATGTCCGTTGCACAGGCAACGAACACCTGTTTGGATTCGTGCTCGATGGTGAGCGTTCGGACGTGAACCGGGTAGGTCGTGCCGTCGGTTCGTTGGTGGGTTGATTCGTATTCCACTTCAACGGCATCGCCCTGGATGATGGGCTGCAGATGCTTCTTCAGTTTCTTTGCGTTTGTCGCGTCAAGAAAGTCAGGAAGGCCTTTTCCGCGATACCCGGTTTCATCCACCAGCAGGTTTTGACAGGCGGCGTGATTGAGTTCCAGTAGTTCAAGGTTGTGCGTGCTAAACACGTAGATCTCGCTGGGACATTCGGCTTGAATTTTTGCCAACCCATTGAGTCGTTCTTCTGCAGCCTTGCGTTCCGTGATGTCAATGTAGGCGCCCACCAGACCAACGCTCTTGTCTTCCAGGTTGCGTAGTGGCGTTTTACTGGCGAGCACGACGAAGGACCTCCCGTCCGAACGATGCTTTGCCATCTCTTGGTTCTTAATGGGAATCCCATAACGCATGATCGAACTTTCCAAGGCAATCTTGTGCTCGCGAGTTCCGATTTCCCAGGGAAGTTCAGCGTCGGTTTTTCCGACAATGTCCGCTTCGGAGGTCAGCCCCATCCATTGAGCGAAAGAGCGACTGCATCCCTGGTAGCAACCCATTTGGTCTTTCCAGAAGAGCGGGATCGGCAAATTGGAAAGCACCGAGCCCAGCAAGAGCTGCTCGTTTGCCAACTCGGTTGCCGTGTGATCAATCGCATCGACCTGCATTGCGATGTCTTTCGACACCTTTCGCGTGAGAATGAGGAAGATCAGTCCTAGAATTGCTCCGGATGCGAGGTTGACTCCCCAAACGGTCTTGAGTGTTTTTGCAAAGCTTTCCGAGTATCGGTTTTTTTGTTTTGCGCCTGCCAAAGCAAGCTTGTTTCGTTGCTCATCGAACATGCTAGCGTGCTCAGCTGCGAGTTCGACAAGTCTCTCACGCTCGGACCTGCTTTCAGCGAGAGCGAACTGCAATGCCAGGAGTCCGGGCAAATGATCGGTGAAGGAGCCGGGTGATTTCCTTGGTTCGATGTGATCCGTCATCGGATCAAAAATGGTCGATTCGACTTCGTCGATTACCTTCGATTTCCCGAGCTCTTCGGTTGATGCCTTCAACCGCAACAAAATAGGGCGAATATGGTTTTGACTCATATCGGTCAAGTCATCGACATTGGGAGTCGCTATCAATTGGCTGAGATTGAAACGTAGTTGCTTGATATCACCGCTGAGCTGATTGGTGAGCGTCGAACCGGCGCAATCCCTCATGATCTCCGCGATGGGTTTTGGCTGGTTCGAAAGATGGCTCCGCAACCCAAGCGCCAGATTGAGGCGGTGTATGCCCCGTTTTTTGTCAGCGGTTTGCAACAAATCGACGAGCGTGCGGTCCAACTCCGAGAAACGTCGTTCCGACATTGCTGTCAGATAGATTTGTCGACGCTTCCAGATTTCTGCCCGGTTGTTCCATTCCTTCAACGGTGCAGCTTTGATCTGCAGCCGTTCGTCGCCCTGGAAATCAAGGGCAGCGTTGAGAGAATCGCAAGTGCTTTGGACCAGCAGCAATTCTTCGTGCCAATGATTGCCCAGGTGAACCAAGGGTGCGTCGGTCGTAACGGCCGAATCCGACAGCAGCTCCGTCCACTCTTTGTTTCGGCTGACCGTCACTCGGCTCATTGCTAGCCTCGCATCGTTGACCTGAGCTTCGATTAAATCTGCTTTGGTTCGGCTGTCTTCGTGCCAGTTCAACAAGGCGGTCGCGATGGCAAAGAACAGAACGCCACTGCAAACCGCTGTTGCACTCAGCCAGCGAACTCTACGTTGAGCATCGTGGGCGTTCTTTGACTTCTTGGGGGGCGTGCCGCTTGCGATAGAGTTTGAATTATTCAATGGACAGCTCCTCCCATACGAGTGATTGGCTGCCATCGGCGCCAATCAAGACAGGCCAAACCTTTTTGCTGGCTTGATGGTCGTCTGGACCGAGAGTCAGGGGGCTGCCCAAGCCTATGTCAAATTGTCCGAGCCTTTGCAGGGCTTCCGCAATCGCTTTGCGGCTGACTTCCCCTTGGATCGATGCAACCGCTTTGATCAAGATGCGTCCGACGATGTAACCTTCCAGCGACACAAACGACAGCGGCAGTTCGGAATTGTAGGTCTGCATCGCACGACGGTAGTCACGGACCAACCGCAGATCGCTATCGAAGTGTGGAACCACTTGCGTCGCGATGATCCCGTTGGCCATGTCACCGAGAGATCGTTGGAGTGCATCGGCACCAACGAACGATACAGCCAAGAATTGAGGATTGAAGTCATTCATGCGTGCTAAGCGGACCAACTTCGAACAGGGTTCATAGGTCCCTACCATGATGACCGCTTTCGGAAGAGGCTGATGCATCAACAGATCGGCGAGTCCCTCTTCAACTTGTGACGTGTTTCGGCGATAGCGACCATGTGGAACGCTCGATACTTTGACTGGCTGGTGCCGGCGGATCGCGGCCAGACCACCAAAGAATCCGTCGTCGCCGTAGCTATCGTTTTGAGTGAAAAAGCCAATCTCGTCTGCTCGGATTCCTTTCGCCACCAAAGCGTCGACCATGGCGGCCGTTTCTTCTGCATAGCTGGCTCGGTAGTTGATAACGAGGTTGCTGGAATCCTGTGTTCTCAAAACGCTGGCTCCCGTGAAGGCGCCAAAGAACGGCGTGTTTGACTTCTGTGCGATCGGGATGGCTGTGATGGCGGTGGGCGTTCCAACATTGCCAACCACGGTTAGAACATTGTGAACACCAGTGAGTTGATGCATGTTGGGGGCGGTGCGGGCCGGTTCGTACCCATCATCGAGGGCAATGAGTTCCAGTTGCGTGGAAGGAAGTGCCTTCCTTGTCTCCGGTTCGCCGAATGCGGCGAGAATTCCATGCCGCATATTGATACCGAGTTCCGCTGCCGGCCCGCTCAAAGCGGTCGACATGCCGAACTTCAACAGACGCGTATCAGATGGTTTTGCTCCAAGCGAATTCGGTTTCGCTCCCTCAACCGGTCGCAAGTTGGTGCTCAGCAGCGTCACGATCGCAATTTGTGCGAAAACGTGCCCGAGTGACGGTGCTTGTGTGATTGCCCCTTTAGTCTTCATAAAAGTTGCCCCTTTTTAAGTGAAAGACTCACAGGGAACCTAGGTCTGGATTCAATCGGGCCACGTTGGGGGGAGATGATTCAAACCCTGGAAATGCATGTCAAAAGTGCTCGTAGCGGTCATGCCGGAAATCAATGCAATTCGCTCGCCGGGGGTTTCAAAAGACGCCCTGCGGTTTTGGGTTTTGGTTCCGGCGTGAACGGTCGCGAAGCAGGAATGCGAAGCGCGGACGCAAATCCGACGTCGCTGGCATCCAGGATGTGAGGAGTTCAGAGGCGACGGGGAAAGCTTTGACGCAGCCCCAATTTCGGGTACTTGTGATACAAAGACGGCATGAACGACAACTCGCCATCGGCACCCGAATCGCTTTCCCCCCGCTCTGCCACCGTTGAGCCCGATCTTGATCGAGACACACTGGCGGAGGAGTATTTCGAGCTGCTTCCCTACGAGCCCTATCCGGTTCAAGAGGAAGCGTTGCTTGCCTATTTCACCGGCGACACCCAGCCGTCCGAAGGGGGCCCCGCGGCGCAGCATGGTGTGCTCGTTTGTGCCCCGACCGGAACGGGAAAAACGTTGATCGCCGAAGCTGCCGTTTACGAGGCACTTCGGACCGGCAAGCGGATGTACTACACCACGCCGCTGATCGCGCTGACGGATCAGAAGCTGGATGAACTTCGAGAGTCCGCTGTTCGTTGGGGTTTCTCCGCGGATCAAGTCGGCTTGGTGACCGGCAACCGCAGCGTCAACGCGGACGCGCCCGTTCTGGTGGTCGTGGCCGAGATTCTGCTCAACCGTTTGCTCAACCCGGACGCGTTCGAGTTTGACGATGTCACTTGCGTGGTGATGGATGAGTTCCACTCGTTCAATGATTATGAACGCGGTGTGGTTTGGGAACTGACTCTTGGGCTACTGCCCAAGCACGTGCGCACGCTTCTCCTGAGTGCGACGGTTGGCAACTCCATGGCGTTCACCAGTTGGTTGCGAAACGCCCACGGTCGGAATCTACAACTGGTGCAAGGAACTGAGCGAAAGGTGCCGCTGCAATACGAGTGGGTGGAAGATGAACTGCTGAATGAATTTTGCGAGAAAATCTCGGCAGGTGATGACGAGGAACGCCGCACCCCTTCGTTGCTGTTTTGCTTCAGTCGATCGCTGTGCTGGACGAATGCGGAAATGCTGAAAGGCAAATCGCTGATCGACAAAGCTCGCCAAAAGGAACTGGCTGACATTCTCAACGCAGCGGACTTCACCAACGGCGTCGGACCAAAGCTCAAGCAAATCCTGATGCGAGGAGTCGGGGTCCACCACGCCGGGATCTTGCCTCGATATCGCCGGATCGTCGAAGAGTTGTTTCAAAAGAAGCTGCTCAGTATTTGTGTGTGCACCGAAACTCTGGCAGCGGGAATTAACTTGCCCGCGCGTAGCGTCGTGTTGCCATGCTTGTTGAAAGGACCGCGTGACAAAAAGAAATTGGTCGACATCGCATCGGCGCAACAAATTTTTGGTCGTGCCGGACGTCCGCAGTTCGATGATCGAGGTTATGTCTATGCGTTGGCTCACGAGGATGATGTCAAAATCAACCGTTGGCGTGAAAAGTACGATTCCATTCCGGAGGACACCAAAGACCCCGGGTTGATGAGGGCCAAGAAGCAACTGAAGAAGAAAATGCCCAAACGCAGAGCGGGCGAATCGTACTGGACGGAGACTCAGTTCGAACAATTGCAAGTCGCGAAATCGGCGGACCTGTCCAGTCGCGGAAAAGTCCCTTGGCGATTGCTTGCGTATCTGTTGTCCAAAGATCAGAGCGTCCAGCCCATTCGTGAACTGGTGGGCCGAAGGTTGATGACACCTGCCCAGATCGAAGTGGCGCAAAAGGATCTCAATCGAATGTTGATCACGATGTGGTCGGGCGGCTACATCGAGTTGCAACCGCTGCCACGCATTGCTGCTGAACGCAAACCAACGCCGAAGGGTACCAAGCCCGGTCAACCGAAATCGGAACAGGTCGATCCCAAGCCAGCCGCGACCGGCGGGTTGTTTGGCGAACTGCTGGACGAAATGCGGGCGGCGGAACCGGAGGCACCACCCGAGCAAGCAGCCGAAGAAGCTCAACCACTCGACGACGCGGAAGCTCTCGCGAAACGCGGGTATGAGTTGGAGGACTATCGACCGGAAACTGCCAATCCGACGGTTCGGCTCGAGCGGTTGGTCCAGTTGAAAAGTGTCAATCCGTTGTTTGGTGTTTTCATGGCGGATCAATTGGCGGACGCCGATGATCAAGAACGGATCGCCGTTTTGGAAAGCATGTTGGAAGTGCCGGGTTCAGTGGCGAAGTTTGCTCGGATGCCGTCCTACGACATGGTTCCGCCTGGACAATTGGCTCAAACCCGTTTGGACGCTTTGTTGCTGCAGCGAGGGCTGGCGACGATCGAAGAACTCGGTGGCGGTCAAGAAGAAGAGGAGGAAGAGGTCAAGGACCGGGGATTCGGGCGAGTGATGTTCGAAGAACCTCGAGTGTGGCCGCTCACCATTGGCGAAAAACTATTGCGGCTGTTTCGCGATGAATTTTCCAAAGTCGATGACGTGCGGGTCCGTCCGGTTTGGATTGTGGGTGAATTGCTTGAGTTCGGTGGCGACTTCAATAAGTATGTCACGGCACGCAAACTTCAAAAGGAAGAAGGGATCCTGTTCCGACACTGCCTGAGGATGATCCTGTTGTGCGACGAAATGGCAAACGTCCCTCCCAAAGGAACCACGGTCGAAACCTGGGAGGATTGGCTGGACGACATCGCTGATACGCTGACCGAGGCTTGTCGGAAAATCGATCCACAAAGCACCGATGAAACACTGAGTCAGTCTGAGTCGCCTTTGACGGACGACTTGACCGGCGGTCGCCGCAATGTCGGCAAGAAAGAATACAAGCTAACGCCCAGCGAATTAGCTGAGGATGAGGAACAAACGACACCATGAGCTGGGACTATCGACCGCTACTGAGCGGCCAATTGCGAGATCCTTTTTCTTACATGGCTCGAGGAGCATTGTGGTGTGCCAGCGGATTTTACAACTTGGGTGCCAGGCATCGTCGCCACCAATATGACAGTGGCGCGAAAGAAACATGCGAGGCTGGCGTTCCGGTCATCAGCGTCGGCAATCTTACCACCGGCGGAACGGGCAAGACGCCGGTCGTGGCGGATCTGTGCCGCCGACTGAGAGCCATGGATTTTCGCGTGTCCATCATCAGTCGCGGCTACGGTGCCAGCGATGGTGGGATGAATGACGAAGCCATGGAGTTGCAAGAACGTTTGCCCGATGTGCCTCACGTTCAGCATCCCGACCGAGTCGAAGCAGCTCGAATCGCGGTGGAGGAGTTGGCCGCCGAGGTCTTGGTGATGGACGATGGTTTCCAACACCGACGACTGCGGAGAGATTTGGACATCGTGGTCGTCGATGCGACCTGCCCGTTTGGCTATGGTCATGTGCTGCCGCGAGGCACGCTGCGTGAACCACTTGATAGCGTGGCGCGAGCGGATTGGGTCTTGATCACTCGCGTGGACCAAGTCGATCCGGAGGAAGTGTTGGCGATACGTTCAACGATCGCGCAGTACGCTCCTGACTGTCCGGTCCTCGAAACGGAGCACCGTCCGTCAACCATTCAAAGTTCCGACGGCGATTGGGAGGCGATCGAAGTCTTGAATGACCTTCCCGTTGCCTTGGTGTCCGCGATCGGCAATCCGGATGCGTTTGAGCAAACCGTTCGCGATTGTGGAGCCATCGTGGTGGACCATCTTCGCCTGCCCGACCACGACGCATACGAGCGAGCCGCTCGCGAAAAGTTACGGGCTTGGGTCACCAAATTGAAAGGTGGCAAGCAGCCGCCGCAGCGTTTGCTGTGCACTCACAAAGACGCTGTGAAGTTGGCGACGGATTCCGTCGCCGGCGTGCCGCTTGGTTACATGCCCATCGAACTGGCCTATCGCACCTCCGACGAACCGATTCAGTTGCGTTTGGAGTTGCTGATGGGCGGTTCCGTCGAGGATCAATCGTCGCGAGAAGATTCGGCGTGAATCGTCGCCGCCGAATCGGGCAAGCGTTTGATTTTCGGCCGGCGTTGTTTGCGGACTTTCTCGGGAACCATGCCTCGCATTGATTCCAACTTCCCAAAGCACAGCAAGCGATCGTTGGGTTCCAACGTGCGTTTGAGTCTCGGGTTGGGGATCACCGTTGTGCCGCGGTAAAGCGTTAAAACGTTGATGTCCAACTCCGGCAGCCCCGATTCGTCGATCGTTTTGCCGACGTAATCCGATCCATCACGGACGTGCAGTTCAGTCACTCCATAGCCGCGGCTGACCGTCAGTCGTTGGCGAACATCGACTTCGGGAAAGTCAACCTGAGCGGACATGTAATCGATGATCGCGCCGGCGATGTCGAGTTTCGTGGCAGACTCGATTCCCTCCAGACCCGGCGATGAGTTGACCTCCATCACCTGCGGGCCATTGGCACCCTCGAGCATGTCCACTCCGGCAACTCGAAGCCCCATGATTTGTGCTGCTCGAACAGCCGTTTCGGCATACGTTTCGTCCAGAACGACCGCCTCGGTTTGACCACCGCGGTGAACGTTGCTGCGGAATTCATTGCCCACCGCAACACGTCGCATCGCGGCAACGACGCGGTCGCCAATCACGAACGCTCGAATGTCTTTGCCGCGGCTTTCGGCGACGAATTGTTGCACCAGGACGTTCTGCTTCGTGCTTTGCAGAGTCTCGATGATGGCTTCGGCGACTTTCACGTTCTCTGCCAAAATCACGCCAACGCCTTGGGTGCCTTCCAACAACTTGATGATGACCGGTGAGCCACCGACTCGCTCGATTGCGGGCAGGATGTCTTTTCGATCGCGAACGAAGGTCGTCTTGGGAATCCCGATTTGATGTCGGGAGAGAATTTGCAAACTGCGAAGCTTGTCGCGTGAGTTACTGATCCCGGCGGATGAGTTCGCACAGAACACGTCCATTTGCTCGAACTGTCGAACGACAGCGGTGCCGAAGTAAGTGATCGAGGCACCGATCCGTGGCAGGACGCCGTCATAATCGCTGAGCTGCTTGCTTCGATAGTAAAGGTCAGGTTCACCTTCGGCCAAGTCGATGGCGAACTTCAGCGTGTTCAGGACTTTGGCTTTGATGCCGCGTTGTTCAGCGGCTTCCACCAGGCGACGCGTGCTGTAGCAACGTGGTGAGCAAGACAGGATGGCAAGTTTCAAGGGTTTTCTCTCAGGAAGCTGGGAGTTGCTGAAGGCGGTCCGAACAACCCGGCACGGATGTGTCCAGTGCCAAGCTCGGAAACAATGTCTATCTTCGACCGGACGGAACGGTCTCGTTTCGGCGAATCACTTGCGTGGGGGTTCGTTCCCACCGGGGCGTTTGCGTCGTCTTCGACCGGCCAAAAAGGACGCGGCTGAGTCGACCAGGAATCGGTTTCGAATGGCTTCGCGACCCACCAGCATTCGGAAACCCATTGAGTCACGATTCGCGAGTGTCAAATCAACCATCACGCGGCGACGCAAAATTTCCAGTGCGGTACGAATCACAATCCGTTCGCTGACGTTTCCGTTGCTGCTGCGCACGTGCCGGCGTTCCAGGATCGGCACGTCGGCTTCGATGTGCAGGTCATCTCGTCTCTGAACGGGGTGAATCGAGAATCGAACTCGTTCGACATCGTTTTCGAAATAGGTGTCCACATCGAATGCATGAAGCGAACTGGATCGTGCTCCGGTGTCAATCTTTGCTTTGACATGACGAACTCTCAACTCCGGCAACCCGACCCATTCTCGCCACCCGATCACGACCAATGGATCCGTGGGCAGTAGTTTCGAGCCGGTGAATTCCGTTCCAGGCTGTTGGGGACTAGGATCGTTTGTCATTGGCCATCGTTGGTGGGTGGGGACGCAGATTGCTGGCCGATTCGGTCATGCAAGACAACCAACTCCGTCAGGCATTCAGCGGCGGGCTCTCCATCGATTGAGCAAACACGATGAGCGATGGGATGCATGC
Organism: Rhodopirellula bahusiensis; assembly: GCF_002727185.1. Lineage (NCBI taxonomy): Bacteria > Pseudomonadati > Planctomycetota > Planctomycetia > Pirellulales > Pirellulaceae > Rhodopirellula > Rhodopirellula bahusiensis. The sequence continues at coordinate 206,963 of NZ_NIZW01000004.1, read as the reverse complement.
AGATTGACGATTGAGAGGTTGAAACGTCAAGCGGATCAAAAAACTTTGGCTGGGAGCACGCGTCAGTCTCGGACGCATTGTGGCGGATTGGCTATACTGCGTGGGCGTTTTCTCTCAGAATGTTCGTCGGAAAAGTTTTCCAACCACACCCCTGCTCCTGGAGTTGAATGAATGTCCGCTGAATCATCCGATTCGATCCCGTCCGCCGAAACCCCTCGACCGTTGAAGGGAAAGCGTGCGTTGATTTCGGGAGCTTCACGCGGAATCGGACGAGGGATCGCCTTGGAGATGGCTCAAGCGGGCGCGTCGGTTACGATCAATTATCACTCCAATCCCGATGAGGCCGCGAGCGTCGTGAAAGAGTGCGAGGCAATGGGCGTGGAAGCGTTCGCGATCGGAGCGGATATCTCGGATCCGGACGAGGTCCAAGCGTTGGTCGCTGGCGCAAGCGATCACATGGGCGGGTTGGACATCGTGGTCAGCAACGCTGCGTACAGCGATCGGCACCTGATGCTGGAATCCGACATGGAGGAATTTCGCCGCACGATTGATGTCAGTATGTGGGGCGCGTTTCATCTCGTTCGATCAGGTGCTCAACAGATGGTTGACGCTGGAAACGGTGGGAACATCGTTGTCATCAGCAGCCCACACGCGCACATGCCGATGCCCGGCGCGATGGCTTACAACATGGCCAAAGCTGCCAATGATCAGATGGCCAGAACCGCCGCGGTGGAACTCGCCTCACAACGAATTCGCGTGAACCTCATTCACCCCGGTTGGATCGACACTCCCGGCGAACGAAAATTCTTCCAAGAAGAAACGCTGCGTTCCGAAGGTGCCAAATTGCCTTGGGGCCGACTCGGCCACATTCGCGAAATCGGTCGCGGTGCGGTGTTCTTGTGTGACCCTAAGAGTGAGTACATCACCGGGAGCACGCTGACGATCGACGGCGGCATTCAATTGCCTTGGCGTGAGATGTACCGAGTCGAGGAAGCACGCCGCGAAACCGCTGCGACATGATCGCGTCCTATCCGAGGTCGCGATTCATTGGCATCCACTGGCCATCAAAACGCGACATGCAAACCGTCAGTCGCGATTTGGATGGGGCACTCAAGCAATTCATCTTCGTCGTTGAGTTCTAGCTCAGCGATTGGGTTGATATGTGTGAGCAACAACCGTTGCGGCTGGGTCTGTCGGGCGATGTCCAGCACTTTCTTCAGGTAGCAGTGGCCGGTCTTCTCCGCCCATTTCTGATTTTGATCGTCGAAGTTGCACTCATGCATCAACAGATCGGCGCCGGACATCCATTGCAATGTTGCGGGATCTTCTGTGCCGAGTGTGTCGGTGACATAGAGCAAAACCGCGGCTGAATCCGATGGTGATGATTCCAGTTGTGGCGTTTCCAGTCGGTAGGCCACCGAACCACCCGGGTGTTCTTGCGGCCGCCATGACATGGTTGTTCCATGCAGGTCCCACTCTGGTTTCTCATCAATTGAGTGCCATGTCACCGGTAGCGGAACCGGGAACAGGCTCTCATGGAACAAGTGCTCCTGAATCGCGGCCAGCTTCTCGGCCTGTCCCCAGACACGAACTTCCTTCACCGGGCGTTGGTACAGAATGTCCAATAGAAACGTCAGGCCAACGACGTGATCGAGGTGAGCGTGGCTGAGCAAAATGTCGAGGTGATCTGTCTCGATGAGCTCTGGTAAACGGAAGATTCCCGTGCCCGCATCAAGCAGCACGCCGCACTTTGGAAGGAAGTAACACGACGTGTGTCGTGACTCATTGGGGTGATACCCCGCCGTTCCCAAACAATGCACTTCCAATGTCTTCATCGAATATCCAATGCCTTCACCAAACTCACCATCGCGGAACTGCGGTCCGGGTGGTTTCATTCTGCCGTCGCAATCTCTACGGCCAAGAGATGTCACCGTCCTGTCAGAGTCCATTGTCGAATGATTAAACTCTGTTTGACATGAACGCCCCCTCCGACAAACTCGATGCTGGCACCGCAGTTCTTTGCCGCGATGCCACGGTAACCTATCCAGGCGGAGTGTGCGCCCTCGATCGTATCAATCTGTCGGTCCGGCAGGGAGAAAGGCTGGCACTTGTGGGGCCGAGTGGATGCGGCAAAACCACCCTGCTTCGAGTGATCGCTGGATTGCAACCTCTGACCGGTGGTGTTTGCCAGCGAAGCGGTGGAGGAACCCAGCGAAGCGGTGGAGCATCTCAGCGAAGCGGTGTAGTAACTCAGCGAAGCAAGGTGGAAACTCAGCGGGCCGATTCTCGCGCGGGGGATCGGCGTTCTGTCGCCACTTCATTTGTGTTCCAGCAACCCGCGTTGTTGCCTTGGGCGAATGTCCTGAAGAACGTGACCTTGCCACTCTCGCTTGGAAGACGCCGCGATCGACCGTCTGCGACAGAAATGCGGGAGCAGGCTTTGGCGGCCATCCACGAAGTGCAACTGACCGACGCCGCGAAGCGTTTCCCGCATCAGTTGTCCGGTGGAATGAAGATGCGAGCCTCCATCGCGAGAGCACTGGTGACGCGTCCCGAGTTCTTGTTGCTCGACGAACCATTTGCGGCGTTGGACGACCTGCTGAGGAATCAACTGGGCCGACTGCTGTTGCAGTTGTGGCGTCATCACCGGTTCACCAGCGTTCTGGTCACTCACAACATTGCCGAGGCGATCCAGCTCAGCGAACGAATTTGCGTGATGCACCAAGGACGTATCGTCAGCGAATTGGACAACCCGTTGTCGACATCCGACCCGCACGATGATCTGAGACGCACCAGTGAATTTGGTGTGTTCTTTGGACGAGTCAGCGACACGCTCGAGAAAGCTGCGTCGCCCGACATGGAAGGATCCTTCGCATGAGCGACGAGCTTTCCGATAACCCTGGACCGACTCGCGAAAGCGGTCGTGAGATCGCATGGACTGTTTTGGCAGTGATTGCTGTGGCCGCGATTGGCATCGTGGGATGGCATCTTATTGTGGTGCTATTCGATCTGCCAAAGCTTCTCCTGCCCACGCCATGGCAAGTCGCCGAAGCCGCCTGGCAACATCGAATGGTCTTGCTGGATTCTGGTTGGATCACGTTGTGGACGGCGACTGTCAGTTTGTTCGTCGCCGTGATCGTGGGTGGTGGCGTATCGGTTCTATTCAGTCAGTCGCGGTTGTTGCGTCGAGCGTTGTTTCCTTACGTGGTGTTCTTGCAAACCGTCCCCATCGTTGCGATTGCTCCGTTGTTGGTGATTTGGTCGGGGTACGAGTTTCGAACCGCCGTGATTGCCACAGTGATCATTTGCTTGTTTCCAATCGTCAACAACGTCACCACCGGTCTGACGTCGGTCCGTTCAGAACACGAAGACTTGTTGCGAATGTACGGTGCGACTCGATGGCAAAGACTATGCCGCGTCCAATTGCCCACGGCGGTTCCGTTTCTGGTTCTCGGTGCTCGAATCAGCAGTGGACTGGCCGTGATCGGTGCGATCGTTGCTGAATTTTTTGTCAGCAACGGGGCCGACTACGAAGGACTGGGGGCCGTGATGACAGGCTGGCAAGCTCGTACAATGACGGACGCTTTGATGGCCGCCTTGGCGGTTTCCACGCTGCTGGGTTTGATTCTTTTTGGCGGAGTGAATCTACTGAGCCGACTGTTCCTGAAACGATACCTCCTTGTGAATTGAGTTCACCGATGCGATCGCACCTTCATTCCGCCAGCGTCCGTGCGTCTGAACGGATGCGAACTTGGTCGTTCTTCGGGTGCATGCTGCTCGTATTTGCCTCCGGGTGTTCGCAGCGAACCGAAGTCACTTCGGGCGACACCGCGGACGATTCGATTCGTGATGTATCAGTCCAATTGAATTGGTATCCCGAAGTCGAGCACGGCGGGGTCTACCAATCGGTCGCCGACGGCACGTATGAGTCGATGGGACTCAATGTGGAAATCCAACCGGGAGGACGTGCGACACCGGTTGCACCTGAACTCGCGATGGGACGCAGCCAATTCGCTATCACGAATGCGGACGATGTGGTCCTGTTTCGAGCTCAAGGAGCCGACGTGGTCGCGGTCATGGCGGCCGTTCAAGACCATCCGCGGTGCATTCTCGTTCGTGCGGATAGCGGTGTTGAAAGCCTGGACGACTTATCCGGGATGACATTGCAACGCCAAGCCGGACGGGCGTTTCTCGCATTCCTTGAAAAACGTGGGTACCTCAAAGATGTTCGTCAGGTGCCTTATCACAACAGCATCGCGGCCATGGTGACTGACCCCAAAATTGCTGTGCAAGCCTACAGCGTCGCCGAGCCGTTGATCGCGGAACAACAGGGTTTGGAGGTTCGCACATTGATGGTCAGCGAGCTGGGTTGGAATCCGTATTCGAGCGTCTTGGTGACAACCGGCGACATGATTCGAGAGTCGCCCGAAGTCGTTCGCGAAATGGTGGAAGGCACCGTCGCGGGTTGGAACCAATATCTCACGTCACCGGAAGAGGCCAACGAAGCGATTCTCGACGCGAATAAACATGGTATGACGGAAGAGGCTTTGCGTTTTGGAGCGGAGCAGATGATCCCTCTGGCAATGCCATCCGGAAAAAACGCCGAGGTTGGGACGATGAGCTCGGTTCGTTGGCAAGAATTGGTTGATCAGATGATCGAACTGGAATTGGTGGATACCGACTCTGTGAAGGCCGAAGATTGCTTCACGACAGAATTCTTAACGCCAGCCGAGTGAACCCGAGGACTCCGGTTGCGTTTGAATAACGCTGATCAGGCTGCTTGCGAAGTGGACGCGTTCGAAACCGAGCTTGCCTTCAAGGCTTTTTCGCGTTTCTTCGCCAATCGACGAGCGACTCTTTCGGGCGGTGTTCGCCAACGTCGATGAAGCCACCAGTATTGCTCGGGTGCCAGATCGATCATCGATTCGAGTTGTCCGTTGTACCACTCGGTCAGCTGTCCGACGGATTGGCCATTCTCTGAATCCGTTGCGGGGTCCACGACTCCGAGCAACCCCGATTCGAACTGCATCGGTTTGCCTCCGAGACGACGTGTGTAAACGCTCATCATGGGCGCGTTCGCAGTCAACGAAAACAACGCGAGAGCTTTGTGGCACGACGCCGGCACCCCACAGAATTCGGTCCACAGACCTTTCTCGCCCGCATGTTGATCGCCGAGCAGTGACAACAGGCCTCCGTCAGTCAAATGTTTTTCGACAACCGGTGCACAGCCGATCTTGTCGACCATGTCCTGACCCTTTGCACTGCGAAAGTCTTCGACCCAATTGTGCAGGTATTGGTTGTCGAGTCGGCGTGCGATCGCCAGTGTTCGCACGCCCATCAAACCCATCGTGTATCCGCCGACTTCGAAGTTGCCGAAGTGGCCGGTTACATAAACAGAGGGACGATCGCTCAGCATGCATCGCAGCATCGTTTGGCTGCCGTGGAATCGAACGTGTTGATACCAGTTGCTGCGATGCAATCGCCGTTGTGCCCAGGCGACTTCGCAAACCATCAGCATCAAATGATGCCACATCGCGAATGTCAGTTCTTTTTGGTCCGATTCGGGCAGTCCCGGGAAGACTTGCGAAAGCGTTGACCGGATGACTCGTTTGCGAATTGACAACGGGCCACTCAGGATCGCTGCCACCACGCGGCAGAACCGATCGCCCATGTCGAGCGGCATCACTTGGATCGACGAAACGATCAAACGCACCATCGCGTAAGCAATTGCGTCGAGAGCACGTTGACGCATCAGACGCAGACGCGATTTCACGGTTTCCTACCCGAATTCAAGACGTGATTTGGATTGGCTGGCGACTCCTGCACAGCACACTTTGCTCCGTCGAGACGGGCAGTGTCCGCTGATTTTGACGCAATCCGGTTTGCATCGCCAGATGAATTCAGCGTCCACCGAGAACCGGTTTGGAATTGGTCAACATCGGTGCTCGGACCGTCGTTTCGATCACGAGGCGGTTTTCGTCGCGAAATTCAGTGACGTAGCCTGTGACGGTCCATCGGTCGTCGTTGGAATCTTCTTCGATCGCTCGTGAAATTCGGTCGAGCATCAAATTTTCGGTCACCAACGTCATCGGGACCGCGATGGCGGCCGGAGTGATCGGCAGATCGGGATCTTCGAGGTTCGCCGAGTCGAAGGTGCCAATTCCTCGACCGATCGGTTGCTTTTTGCCAAGGAGGGTTTCTTCTTCCTGAGTCGGTTTGCGAGCCAGACCATGTTGAACGAGCGTGTCCAGGTTTTGCTCGTGAACGGATTCCGCTTGCTCGGGAAGAAAACGCCAGCGGTGGCCGCTGATCACAAATCGTCCGGTGACCGGTCCGACTCGGGTTCCTTCTCGCAAGATCACACCCGCGTTCGTCAGCGGATCACCGACGCCCGCGTTTCCGCTGGCCATCGAAGGGATGCCTTGCTGTCCAAAGTTGGATTGGCCACTGCCGACCGGGTCAGCTGCCGAAACCAATGTTCCACCCAGGCAAATCGTGAACCCGAACGCAAGCACCACGGGGGTGACTCGGTAGCGGATGATCCAATCCCGTCGAATGAATCGTTCGTTTTGCATGGATTCAACTTTTCGCGTGGGGTGCGATGCAGACATCTTTGGTTGTTGCTGATACCGCCGAAAGTCTCAACCGACGAAACTCATTCACGAGGCATCGCGATGGCGTGCAAACTGACGACAGTTCCGACGGCGATCATCGCCAGTCCCAACCAGCGTGGCGGGTGAACGCGTTTGGTTGGTTTCGGGTGCACCTGCATCAGGAAATTACTGAACGAATCTTGGGCCACCACATTGGACTTCTTCGACATCTTTGCCATCGTCCGGGTTGTCTGTTCGTTCAGAACAAACGAGTCGACCATTCGAAATTGGACGCCCAGCAATATCAGCAGGACTCCGATCATGAAGTACCGATTCCGATTCATGTCCATTGCGATCATTCCCATCACGCGTGAAGCCTACGCTCTGAATTGAGCGCTGCTGGAAATCATCGTCTAGGTCGCCCGTCGGTCTCGAACGTTCCGATTCAGAGTCGCGTTGTCGTGAATGACACGAATGAGGCAAGCGAATTCAATGAATCGGTCGTGACGGTTGCATCACTTCGAAAACAGGCCATCCACCAACGAATGAACATTTTCGCGAAAGCCTGTGAGCGTCGAATCGGACAACAACTCCGCTTGATTGCTCTTCATGATCGCGGCAGCCAATGGTTTGTGTTCGTTCCAATCGTCGAGCGTGTACTCTCGAATGTCGACGTAGACGTCTTGAAGGTTGTTGCTAATCTTCGGAACCAAAAAGAACCCTTCTTCACCGCGCACCAAGTGATAGTGCATCGAGCCGTACATCAGCACGGCACCAGTTAACATTCCAAAGAAAAAACGAGACATCCAACCATTCCTTGACCAACGTTTCCGAAAGCTCGGCTGCTTTCGCCGCCTTTATCGTTCGTTATCGCAGCTCAAAAAGCAAGGGATCTGATTGCTACCCAGTTCGTCGATCAGCTTGCTTCAGCGAAGTCGACCACGCGTTCGGTCACCCGATCAACGAGCTTTTTTCGGTCCTCGCAAAGAATCGCGACGTGATCCATCTCGGGATAGAAATCCACCGTCGCGTGATCTTTCCAGCGGACACCGGGAAGCATGTCAAAGAATTGCTCGGCATAGTTGTAGATCTCTGACACTCCGCCGGTGTAAATCAGATGCAACCGGCAACCTTGATCCACCAAGCGTTGGAACTCCTGCTTCGCAATGTTGCGAGAAGGAAACTCTCGCAAATCCGTGCCCATCGGCATGGTTGAATAGTTCGGACTCGGAGCGTCAGGTAGCAGTTGAAGCAGCCACTGGGTTGCGCTGGTCTTGCCGAGCAGTCGTCGGCTCAAGCGTTTCCATGCGGTGGGCGATGCGAGACGCGGCAAGTAGTGATGTCGAATGCGATTCCATCGGAAACGACGCGTCGGGTACCCGCAGGCATCCATCGCGACGATTCCGCAGACTCGCGGATCTTGCTGAGCAGCATGGATGGAATCGTCCGCCCCAGAACACAGGCCGAACAAGATCACTTGTTGGATGCCGTGATGTTCTTGCAACCAATCAATCGCTTGGCTGATTTCACCGCTGGCTCGATCGATCGACCGGCCGCTGGACCCAACCGGTAAGCTCTCGCCAATCCCCGACAAATCGAATCGCAAGGACGCTACACCGCGACTGCCGAGTGTGCGAGCAAGATCGACGTGCAATCGAAACGGTCCCGCGTTGTGAAGCATTCCTGGAGTGACAAAGATCACGGCGGTCTTGTCATTCACTGCGTTGGTTGTCGGATGATAGATGCCGACCAAATGATCATGACTGCCGAAGACGATGGCTTGTTCAGTCGCGATGCGATTGACAGTTTGTCGATCCTTTCGCGCAGGACCGGATGGGACCATCGGCGGAACCATGGCCGTGCTCGGGAATGCGGCCGTGGGAGTGTTGGAAACATTCATGATTTCACCTCGATTGCACGGTGAGAATTGAATTGACCGTGTTCACTTGATCCACCGAGCAGCAGATCTGTGATTTGCTGGTTTGCATCAGGCGAGGAGAACGCGGACTCGGTGAGCTCAGGACGGTCCCAGCCGATTTCATCGCTGAGCTGGATGACCGAAGCATCCGTTTGTATTTGTGAATCGGCCATCTTGGCCATCTGGTAGTCGCGACTGCAAAGCAGCGTCACGACTGAACTGCTCGGCTTGTCATCCAGTTTCAAAACCAATTGGCTCAGTTGTCGGCGGACAACGTGGTTGATCCTGGTGCCATAGGCTTGGTCGATCGCACTTGATTGACGAGGCCGAGAGAAACGCATCCCGTTGGACAACGTCTCTTCATGCAATTGATCGAGATGCTGCAGGAACGATTCACCGCGGACAATGGGATCCCAGAGCAGCAGTTGATCGACGCTGGTTGTTGCCGAGCAAGCGGCCAACGTCGCACCCAGGCGGATGCCGATCATCGATACCGAATTGACTTGGTGTCGTAGACGCATCCAAGTCGTGGCATCGCGGATGTTCTTCATCATCACATGCGGCGTGGCTTCCAGGGCGTTGCCATGCGAGTTGCCGGTTCCGGCGTAGTCGAATCGCAAAACTTCGAATCCGTTTTGTGCCAATTGCATGGCAAGCTGCTGCAGGTTGCGATAGCTGCGTGCGTACTCGTGCCCGTAGGCATTGCACAGTACGACCGCGCGGTTTTGACGCGGTTGTTGTGTAGGTGGTGAATAGTGAACCGCGAAGAGTTCGTGTGCTCCACTGGGCAAGAAACACGCTTCCACCTGTGGCAAACGGTCTCGCTGGGATTGAATCACCTTCGCCGAGTCGCATGAAGGATTTGATTGTTCACCGAGCATCGCCTCAATGTGCCGAGCAGCCAATTCGACCGTCGGGTTGGCGAAGAAATCTCGGACGGGAAGCTCCAATCCAAGTTGGTCTTTCAGCCGGGAAACCACTTGAGTCACCAACAAGGAACTGCCACCGAGCAAAAAGAAATCGTCTTCGATTCCGATTTGTGGGATTTGCAGGACTGAGCTCCAAATGTCACAAAGCTTTTGTTGTAGTTCTGTCTGCGGGGTAATGAGGTCTTCATCACGAGCCGTCACAGCGTGGCTGCTATCGGGAAGACCTTCGCGATCAATTTTTCCGTTGATCGTTTTGGGGAAGACTTCCATAAACACGAAACGTGTTGGCAACATGTAGGGCGGAAGCAGCTCACGCAGTTGTTTCGTGATGCGGGAGGCCGTTGCTTCCAAGTGTGCCAGTGATCCAGTGTCACCATTGACGCTGGAGAGCGAGTTGCGACCCAGTCCAATGTGCGCAAGCAGTGTCTTCTGACCATCCATCGTTTCCGCAGTGACGAGAGCTTCACTCACCTCCGTGATCGAAGTCAACGCAGCTTCAATCTCACCGGGTTCGATGCGATACGATCCGAGCTTGATCTGGTGATCGACTCGTCCGCCGAAATCGATGTTTCCATCGTCCATCCACCGAGCGATGTCGCCGGCTTGGTACCAACGTTGCGTTTCGCCCGCTGGGTTTTCTCGTTCGATGAAGGCGGCTTGAGTCAATTCGGGACGGTTGAGGTAGCCATCGGCGAGGGCCGGTCCTCCGATGAACAGCTGGCCTGTTTCGCCGATCGGAACTTCGTTTCGATTCTGGTCGAGAATCACCGCGGAGTAGCCTGGCAAAGGTTTGCCAATCGGCATGTTGGCTTCGGAGAAGTCCGCGTCGGGAATGAAAACTGTGGCCGTGACGGTGGCTTCCGTCGGTCCATAGGCGTTGCACCACAGCACGTTGTGATCGCAAATGGTTTGCCAACGTCGATAGTGATCAACGCTCACTTTTTCTCCGGTGACAACCATCAATCGCAGACTCGATGGAATTCGCGAATCAGTCGCTTTCATTAGGTCGACCCATTGATGCCAGTAGGCGGTCGCGAGGTGGACGGCGGTGATTTGGTGGGTGTCAATCAGATGGGATAGCTCGTTGACTGAATCGGCTCGTTCGAGCGGACGAACCACGACACAGCTGCCGCAAAGCAAAGGTGGGAAGATCTCTTCGATGGCGATGTCAAACGTGAGCGTCGAGAACTGCAGCGTTCGGTCATCGGCACGCAAGCGATAGACGTCCAAGTCCGCTCGGCAGTAGGTCGTCAACGCAGCGTGATTGATCAGCACGCCTTTGGGATTGCCAGTCGATCCCGACGTGTACATGACGTAGGCAAGTTGCTCGCCACAAAAGGCAGGGAAGTTGTTTCGGTCGAGATTGGCGGGGGAAGGTTGGATAGCAAGCAGGTCCGATGCTTCGATCCAGTTGAGTCCCGCCGACGAATGCACTGATTGATCGTCGGAGCCGCCGGCATCAAATAACGGTTGATACTTTGCGTGTCCGATCAGCGTTCGGATTTCCGCGTCTTCGAGCATGTACCGCAAACGCTCAGTGGGGTACTCCGGATCCAGTGGCACGAACGCGGCACCAGCCAAGTGGATTCCCAGCATGGATGCGATCGCGATGGGACTCCGGTCAAGGCAAATGCCCACTCGGTCGCCTTGTTCCACACCATCACGCAGGAGCGATTGGGCGATCTTGCATGATTGAGAGAGCAGATCTTGATAGGTCCATGAACAATCTTCTTGAACTACGGCGATGCGGTGCGGGGTGGCCTCGCATTGTTTCCAGAAGAGATCGATGAACGGCACCGTTGAGGCCGTGAGCGAGTTCACCTTGTTCATGAGCGCACCATCGATGAACCCTGAGAGGCGTTCCGTGTTTCCTTTGTTGGAACCAAAGCTGGTTTGGATGCGGCTGGTTTCAAGAGCACTGCGTTCAAGCTGTCTCGGAAAAGGTTCAGGCCCTGAAGAAGTAGATGCTCAGGGATATTCAGAGCGGGCATGAACTTCAGGACTTCGTCTTCACTGCCGGAAGCTTCCAGAAGCAATCCAGTTTGAAATGCAAGGTCGATGACTTTGCGAGCCAGTTCGCCAGAGCGGACATCGAGTCCCCAAATCATCCCGCGGCCACGAAGTTCCCAGTTCTCCTCAGAGTTCTCCAGTACGATCGAAGACAAATGCATGCGAAGGGTCTCGCTGCGATCTTGAATGCCACTGATGAAGGATGCGTCATTCCATTGATTCAGCACAGCTTCCGCTGCGACGAATGCGAGATTGTTTCCACGGAATGTGCCGGTGTGTTGACCTGGTTGCCAAACATCGCACTCGGGACGAATAAGCAACAACGACAGCGGCAGTCCGCCTCCAATCGATTTGGAAAGACACACCATGTCCGGTGTGAGCCCGGCTTTTTCGAAGCTGAAGAATTCACCGGTTCGACCGTTGCCAACCTGGATGTCATCGATGATCAGTAGCACATCATGTTGGCGACACAGCGTTTGGATTCGTTGCAACCATTCGTCGCTCGCAACGTGGATGCCGCCCTCGCCCTGAATTGTCTCGAGGACAACTGCGGCCGGGAGTGGCATGCCGCTGCTGCGGTCCGACAGCATCTTCTCGAGCAAGATGCTCGTGTCGAATTCACCAAGGTAGCCGTCATATGGAAGGAAGCTGACGTTGTTGTGCGATCCGTAGTATTCGCTGTGATAACTCTGGTTCCCGGTCACCGAAAGCGAGCCAAGCGAATGCCCGTGGTATGCATTGGTGAACGCAACCACGTGGGAACGCTCACGATGCTGTTTGGCCAGTTTGAGTGCCGCTTCGACCGCGTTGGTACCCGTCGGGCCGGTGAACTGGATTTTGTAGTCCATCGATCGTGGTTGCAGAATCGTTCGTTCGAACGTTTCCAAGAACCGCGTTTTGGCCTCGGTCATCATGTCCAACGAATGTTGGATTCCATCTTGGGAGATGTATTCCACGAGCGCTTGCTTTACCGCCGGCGGATTGTGCCCGTAGTTGAGTGATCCGGCCCCGCAGAAAAAATCGATGAGCGGGCGACCTTCTGCGGTCGTCAAGATTGAGCCGCTGGCACTCTTGAAGACGCTTGGAAAGAGTCGGCAGTATCCGCGGACTTCCGATTCCAGTCGTTCAACGGTGGAGGTGGCTGAATCTGAATGGGAAGTTGGATGACTCAACCGAAACACCTGCGATCAATGAAAGAATGCGAAACAAACTGGCATTGAAAGCTAGAACGCTCACATTTCGCGAACGCGTCTCAGTCATACGACGCACCAAGTTCCCGTGAGAGGAAGGACGTCTTTGACGATTGGTCGGGTTTTGATGGCGGTGTATTCGCGACCGCTCAGCAATCGTCGGATTGTTGTCGGCGGTAGTCCTTGCGGTCGCTTTGGTATTTGGCCGGTTCAGGCAAGGACTCGGAATCTGGTTGCTTGGAATCGAATAAACGCTGAAGAAACGGACGACACCAACCGCATCCCGTCCCGGCCCCAAAACACTCCGACAGTTCGCTTGCACGCCGAGGTTTTTGCACGCGAATGAACTGCTCGACTTTTCGTCGAGGAACGTGGAAACACAGGCACAGGTCGTCGTCTGGTTTCATTTTGGAAAATGCGGTGCGTGGGGGCGGCAAACGTGATGGAAGACTGGGGGAGTCCGGTTATTCAGAAGCATCCTACCGGGCTTGGACCCGAGTTTCCCTCTGCAAATTTTTGGATCGGCGGCAACATCACGTTGCAGTACAATTAAAACCACCGCCAACAAAGAGGATGCCCAAATGTCTACCATTTCCGTGAGTTTGCCAGATGCCGTGATGATGGATGTCACGGAACGTGCCCAGAAAAATGGGTTCACCGATGTTGGCGAGTTTGTATCGCAGATGATTGCCAAAATCAGCGATCGCCAAAGACAAGTCGAAATACTCGCCATCGAGGGGGTCAATAGCGGCCCCAGTGAACCGTGGGATCCCGAAGAAATCGAAGCGATTCGCGATCGCCTGCGATCGAAGCACTGAAGCTGAATGGCAAATCAAAGGGTTCCGCATCGTCGGCGTCTCGCGATCGACGACATCGCCGGGCATTCACAGAACATCGCGGAGAATAATCTTGATGCCGCGATGCGTTTTCTCGATGCGGTTGAATCTACAGTTGAACTGCTCTCGCAGTTCCCAAATGCTGGCGGTAACGTGCCGACCAACCGTGATGACGCCAAGGGGCTGCGAGCGAAGTTGGTAAACGGGTTTGACAACTATGTCGTGTTGTACTTCGTCACTGAGAAGACGGTCGACATCGTACGAGTCATTCGAGGCGGTCAAGAACTCGATCAAATCGCACTCAATGCGTGCTAGTCGTTGGTTCAATCACCGCCATAGATTTCATGCACCTTCCAGTCTCGAAGGCACACTGTGTATCCCATGTAGCCGTGCTCTGGGATGGACGAGTACCAAACCTCAAGGTCGATCTCGTCGTTCGGTGAGAGGATATGTGCGCTCACACTACCGAAGTCGACGGTCTCATAGTCTTCAGGTGCTCCCATGTCCGCGAAGTAACTTCGTAGCTCTTCTCGGATATTTGATTCAATACTGGCGAACTGTTGAGGAAGTTGGCGAATCATCTCCAGCTGCTCGGATGTTGGCCCTTCGCAGGACGCGTCAATCAAAATCGTTCGCTCAATGATCGCTGAATGTGGAGCGTCTGGGCAAAGCTTAATTTCCCATCGGTCTGGGAACTGCCGTAGTTCGCCAAGACCTGCGACGGTCGAGATTTGAATCGGGGTGTTGATGCGGCGGAAGGATTCGTCGAGTGCGTGGTCCATCCAACGCATGGCGACATATCCCGCGACAAGGAAGGCGGGGATTGTCGCCCAAAGGGAGTGCAGGATTGGTAAGCCTGCAAATTCGTGCAAGCAAAACGATGCGATGCCGCCAAACGCGATCAGGCAATACCAAATCGTAGCGATCTCTTTGCTTGGAAGATCGATTCTCATGCAGAATGTCCGTCCTCACCGAGGACGGCTGATTTGACTTGAGAATGTCCCATTTGTCGCCGAACCTCTTGGCTGTCGCTAGTGAAAACGGAGGCGGTTTGGTTGGACAATGTCTGCGTGCCGCTGTCGCGCAGTGGCGATCAAGTTCAAACTACAATTGCCTTGCTCAGAACTTCCAGCGGTATTCCATTCGGGTTCCGTAGACGTTTGGCAGATCGCTTCGCCAGCCGTGCATGACGTCGAAGCGGAGCAACGTCCGGTTGGAAACTGGGAATTGATAGCGGGTGCCGAGACCGAATTGGTCACCTTGCACGAACGGATTGGAGTCACCGTGTTCGGTGAGATACGACGCTTCCAAAAGCAGTTGGCGGTCCAATTGATTGCCAATCAAGTCGATGCCAATCGATCCGCCAACGGTGTCGAACCCGGTCGGATCCAGTGTCGCAAATCCGTTCAGACCGTCGGTGTCGAAGTTGATGCCGGTGTTGCGAAGGATACCGCCGCTTCCGCCGGCTCGTGCGACTGATTGAGGCCTGCCCCAACCGTAGAAGAAGTTGGCGTAGGGAACCACGGTGAGTGGCGACGCGGTGATCAAGCTGTTTTCCCACAGGAACAATCCGCCGTCGGCGGTCACGTCCGCGTCGGGAAGGTTCTGGCCGGTGTTAATGATCAAACGAATCGAGTTGCTGATGCGATCGAAGTAACGTTTGGTGAAGCTGACCGTCATGTTGTGATAGCTTCGCCGAGTGTCATCACGGTCACGCAGATACGCGTATCCCGCCTCGATGTAACCGTCGTAGGCTTCGATGAAACAGGCGGTGCCAAAGGCTTGTGCAGCGTGTTTGTCAGTTCCAAATGCGTTGCTGTTGATTTGGTCAATCGCCGCAAAAAATGTCCAGTCAAAGTTTGCCCAGTTGAGCGTTCTGCTGTGCCGAGCCGGGATCGCAAACGCGGCACCGGTCACAGCGTCTTCCATCCAGATTCCGTTTTGGAACAGCAGCGGAATCAATCCGATCGTCACCGGCATTTCGGCTGGCGACGATTTGCCGTGAAAGCCGCCCCACATCGCACCGAGATCACCTTCGAAGAAGGCGGTTACGAAGTTCGGGTCAAAGACACCTTGGTAGTCAAACTTGCCGTCCTGAAAATCAACTCGGTTGAATTGACCATTGCGATCAAGCGGCCCGATGAATCCGTGGAAGCGTTCCGAGTCAGTCAGACGGAGGTCGAGATCCAGATTGAGGCGATTGGCCCAGTTGTCGGTCCGTCCCGCCGCATTGCGTCCGGTGCTGACTCCCGACCGGAAATCGCCGTACAAGTAGAACTCCGGACGCGCCATGTTGGTGCTGCCGAACCAGTTCTTGCCTCGCGGTGTGATCCCATCGCCATAGAACGTCCGTCCCCACTCAATCCACGGGCTTTGAGTCGGCACGGCAGCTTTCGCGTCGTACACCCACTGCTCGCGAGATCCATCGTGCCAGTCCGATTGTTGTGGCAAGGGTGTGGGCGAGAAGTCGTTGGCGAAGTGCGACAGGTTCTCCAGCCCAGCTGATTTCGCAAAGTCAGCTGCGGATTCCTGTTGCAGAACCGACTGCCCCGAGATGCTTGGCGAGCCGAGCGATGCGGCTGAGTGACCGGCGAAGTTGAAGTTGGATTGGTGTTGGGGGAGATGGCTTGGTTCGGGTTGTGGTGGGGGAGTGCTGCGGTTGCGCTCGGCCCTCCCCTCGCTTTGCTCGACCCTCCCTGAGGGAGGGTGAAAGTTGGCAACGCCGGAGACTACCAAGTTCGAGGCCCGCACCTTTTCTCGTGGCTGAGCCGTCTGTGTTTCCGGTTCAACGATTGGCAAACGCTTCGGGCGAGGTCGTTGGGACTGCGCGAGCAGGTCCGCAGATGTCGCTGCCATGAACAAGCAGGCGACGCACAACGCGAGCGTGGTTTGAATTGAAAGGCGAGATGGTGGCATGATCAACGCACCATGAACGTGTGCGAGTCATGGCAGATGTCGATCATCCGCTCGTTCATGCGGCGAATCATGTCGGGCGTGCTGTTGATTTGGCGCATGAAGTACATTGGTTCGGTCCGGCTCCGCATCCGAACACTCAGTCGGTACGGACCGGGGACCCGGAACGCTTCTGCTGGAACGGTGTACTTGGCAATTCGATGATCCAACGGTGCGATGCTGTGAGCTTCCATGCGAATCAGCGGTGGGTGGTTGAGCACGCTGATCGGCAACGCTCCCGGACGCAGAAACACCAATTGGTCCAAGCTGAAGTTCAATGGCAACGCAGCTTCGCGGTCTGTGCCACGGATGTTGTTGATCAAGAACTTGGTTTGCAAGTTGAACAAGTTCTTGTCTCGCGGGATGCGACCCTTGGCGACTTCCACACTGTGCATGTCACAGAGGTCCGCGTTGGCGTCCAAGTACCCAGTTTCCCAAACGCGTTGGTTGTTGGGGTTGATCAAGACTGCGTTGAGCCAAAGCTGCGGTTGTGCACCGAGCGAGCCCGTGGGCAAATTATGTCCGGTGCTGATGTTGTCGACTCGGTAGCCCATCTTCAGCGGCATGCCAACTTGAGGTGTCGTGAAGAACATCGGATCGCTGATGTGAGCACCGGCTTCCAGCGTCATCGCTGAGTAGCCACGCTTTTCATCGAGCTTTGCAATGTTGGCATCAATGACTTTGCGTCCATCACGTCGATCGTCAGCGTTGTCCCACGGTTTTGGGAAATGCATCCCCTCGGGGACGTTGCGTTCAAAGGCTTCGGTGCCCCAGCCGGCCCGGTCGTCAAACGTCAGCCATTGACGAGGCGTGAAAGCTTTCGCTTTGGGATTGTGCGGGAAGATTCCCGGGTGAGCGATCGAGTATCCAGGACCCCAAAACGTATGGTTGGAGTGTTTCTTGGGTTCCCCATAAGGCTTGCCTGAAAGCTCCGCCACGTGGCATTCTTCGTAGCCCGCTGCTTTGCCGGGGACCGCACCCATGTGGCAGTCCTGGCATGAGATGCCACACTTCGCCGCGGGGCTGCTGCGGTACTGAGCGTGAACAACTTCCAGCGAAATACCGGGATGCACCGCGACTTGGTGACACGACGCGCAAATGTCCGATTTGGTGAGCGGTTCAAAGAAGTAGGACCCGTTGTGGATCGCTTGGCCCGCACCTTTTTGACCCGGGTGCGTTTTGAGTTTGTTCTTTTCCGCATTGGCCAAAGCCGCCGCCAGTCCCGTTCCGTTGCCTCCACGACCGACTGGAGCATGGATGTTGCCCGGCTCGATTCGACGATCACCGTTGCTGCTGCGTCCGTAGTGCTCATTGATCCGGTGACAGCTGACGCACGTCACGCCTTCGCGAGCGACGGGCGGCTGATCCAAAATGCTGACCGTTCGCGGGATTTCGAGCTGAGTTGCAACGGGCGAATGACATCGCATGCAGAAGGAACCCACGGTGCCTTCGGTCAATTCTGTCATCGCTTGTTCGAAACGTTGGAACATGGGCGAGACGGAGGCGTAGGCATGGCTGCTGACGCTCCATTCGTCGTAGTGCTTGGGATGGCACGCGCGGCATGACTCCGCCGACGGATAGCATTCTTCCGTCCAAAGCCCCTCGTGCGGATCCTTCTTCTCGGGCGTTTTGGCGGCCGGTGGTTTGATTGGTTCGCTGCTACCAAGACCCGCGAGCGGATCCGCTTCGGCGGAAGGATCAGCGAAGGCGGCTAGCGGATCGGTCTCGGCCCCAACCAAACGATCGGGGCGACGTGGAATGCTCGGTTGACGCGACGCGACGGAGGCGGCAGGTTGGCGTCCGTACAATCGATTGCCGACGCCCAACAATTGGCCGACTTCGAGCAACTCTTGGTCGCTGAGCGTTCGTTGTCCGCCGTACGGAACGCCATCATCGCCGGTTGCTAATGGCGTGGCAGCAAAACCACTCCATAGGCCCAGGCAAAGCGTAACAATCGCGAACGTTTCACGACGAGGAATGATGAGCATCATCGTGTGAACCTGAACAACCCAAAATCGCGTGGACAATCCGAACAACGCCGACAAACACTTTGGGTGAATCGACTGGTGGTGTTCGGATTGTCCAGAAGCATCCGCGGGATGCGATCAAATGCCTCAATCGGCAAAGCTTGCCAACTCTCAGCGTTCGCGATTGGGTATTCGCGGTTTCACGACGGTGTTTCAACAAAGAAACGCGGTCGGTGTTGAGCGAAACGTTCAGGTACCTTGCTCGTCAGCCATCATTCGGATGGCTTCCGGCAACGTTTCGCATTCCAGTTTGAACACGCGGGAGGACAGGTCGTCGGGCGTGTCGGTGGGAAGGATCGGACAGGCCTTCTGGTGGATGATTGGTCCGTTGTCGTAAAGATTGTCCACATAGTGAACCGTGCAGCCACTGATCTTCACGCCTCGTTCAATCGCCGCCGCATGCACATTGCGACCGTACATTCCCTTTCCGCCGAATGCTGGCAGCAGAGACGGATGGATGTTGATCACTCGATGTTCAAAGTCGCCCGGGATCAAAACGTGTTTCAGGAACCCCGCCATGATCACATGGGTCGAGCCGGCGTCTCGGCAGGGACCAAACATGGCTTCGCTGTAGGCTTTGTCGGAATCAAAATCCGTTTTGCGAATGACCCGAGTTTCGATGCCAGCGTCCTCGGCGATCTCGATTCCGCCCAATCCTTCTCGGCTGGCAATCACCAATCGGAAATCGATTGGCAAACCATGCTCGTCGCGATGGCGAATTAAATTGGCCAACGTCCGGCCGCCTCCGCTCAGGAAGACGGCTACTTTCAAGGTGCTTGGATCGCTCACGCTTCACTCACTTTGGCGACATACAGTTCGCCGCCCTCGATGGTGACTTGTTGAGCATTTTGCAGAGTGCCCATGGTCAATTCATCGGCCAATGTTTCGCCACAAATCATCTCGCGGTGTTCATCGATCGCAGATTGCAGTTCCGCATCCGACGTTTCGACGGCCACTCGGATTCGATCGGTGTATTGGCAATCGAGTTCTTTGCGTTGACTTTGGATTCCGCGAATCAAGTCCTTGGCCAATCCTTCGCGACGCAGTTCGGGAGTGACTTCGGTGTTGAGCACGACGACGCACCCCGAGCCTTGAGCGGCCGCCCATCCATCGCGAGCTTGCAAGCGAACTTCGATGTCTTCGCCGTCGAGCTTCAACGGACCGGAAGGAAGCTCCAGTTCGACGTAGCCAGCGGTTTGAAGCTGCGTCAGCAATTGATTTCCATCCGCTTCGCCCAACATTTTTTTGACGACGGGAATGTTCTTGCCAACTTTAGGACCAAGCCGTTTGAAGTTGGGCACGATGGTGTACTGAACGTAGTCGCCACCATCAGTCGTGTAGTCGACCGCTTTGACATTCAATTCTTCGCGAACCAAAGCGTCGTGACTTTGCAGCCAATCAATCGCGGAATCGTCGGTCAAGATGACTTCGACCTTGGACAGTGGCAGGCGAACTTTCAGCTTCGCATCCGCGCGAGCCGAACGCCCCATCGATGCGATCTCGCGAAGCAATCGCATGGAATCGGATAGCTTTTGATCGACTCGGGAGGCATCTGGTTTGGGGAAATCGCAGAGGTGAACGCTCTTCAGCGATTTGTCACCGAATGGTGCGGTCAATTCTTTCCACAAAGTGTCGGCCAGGAACGGAACGAAGGGAGCAATGACCTTGGTCAGTTCCAACATCACTTCGTACAGCGTCCAGTACGCATCGTGCTTGTCTGGTGAATCCGATTCAGGTGCCCAGAATCGATCACGACTGCGCCGGACGTACCAGTTGCTCAGGCCATCCAACAAGTTGGTGATCGCTTGGCACGCGTTGTAGTTGTCGAACGCGTCCATGCGGTCGATGACCGTCGCCAGCGTGCGATGCAATTCGGAGTGAATCCAACGATCGATCTCGCTTCGTTCACTGATTGGACGATAGGTCGGTGCCAAGGCCAGCGATTCTGGTGTCACTTGGTTATCCACACCCGTCGCGGTTGTCGGATCAAACCCATCGATCTCGGCGTAGATGGAGAAGAAGCTGTACGTGTTCCAAAGTCGCAGCAAGAACTCGGGGATCGAATCGCGGATCGCTTGATCGGCGTAGATGATCGAATTCCAAGGGGCTTGGTTGGCGAAGAAGTACCAACGCATCGCGTCAGCACCGTACTTGTCAAAAATCTCCGAGGGGCTTCGGTAGTTCCGAAGACTCTTGGACATCTTGCCGGTCTTTTTTGTGAACTTGCCATCGGCCTGATCTGCCTCGGCTTCTGACAGCAATACCGTTTTGGGTTGGCCTTCTTTGCCAGCGGATTCGTACCACTGCGACAGCATCAATCCCAGCACGATGCAGTTACGGAACGGATGCGGGTAGTCCGACTCACTGTCACGTGACGGAGCGGATTCGCTCGCCTGAGTTCCTGCTTCGCGAATGGAGGCGCCTTCGCCGAACAACATCGTGCTGATCGCCAATTGGCTGTAGAACCAACCGCGAGTTTGGTCAATCGCTTCGCTGATGAAGTCCGCGGGGAATTGTTCTTGGAACTGAGCGTCGTTTTGATGCGGCCATCCCCACTGAGCAAACGGCATCGCACCGCTGTCGTACCAGCAGTCGATGACCTCGCTGACTCGTTGCATCCGGGCACCGGATTCGAATGGAGAATCGTAGGTGACCGCATCGATGTACGGTTTGTGCACGCGAAGATCGTCGGGCAGTTCAGGGTTGGCTGATTTCGCGTCGTCCCAAACCTGCGTGCCGTCGACACCAGGTTTGGCCAGCAACTCCTCGTAGCTTTCGATGGCTTCCATCCGGCCGGTGGATTGGCAGACCCAGATCGGCAGCGGCGTGCCCCAGTAACGTTCGCGTGACAGCGCCCAGTCAACGTTGCTTTCCAGGAAGTTCCCAAATCGTCCGTCGCGGATGTGCTCGGGTTGCCATCCGATCTTGCTGTTGTTCTTCAACATCAAGTCACGGAACTTGGTCGTTCGGATGAACCAGCTTTCTCGCGGGTACTGGATCAAAGGATCGTCATCGGCTCGCCAGCAGAACGGGTAATCGTGCAGGTATTGTTCCAGGTGCAGCAGACGTCCGGACTCGCGAAGCGTTCGCGTTAGAGCCTTGTCGGCTTCCTTCACCCACACCCCTTTCATCGAAGCGAATTCGTCAGTGAACTTGCCGTCGGGACCGACCGCACAAAGCAGTTCGGGGCGTTGGCCGTCGACGAATCGAGTTCGCTCGGTGACCAAAACTTCGTGATCGATTTCACCAAACGCGGGTGCCAGGTGAACCAAGCCACTGCCCGAATCGGTGGTCACAAAGTCAGCGGCAACGACACGCCAGTAAAGCGATTCTTGTTCGCCGGTGACCAACTCGCCCGACGGATCGCTCAGCCGGGAATGGTAATCATCAAACGGAGGTTGGTAACGTTGGCCGACCAGTGACTCACCCGAGATGGTTTCGACGACGGTCAATTCACGTTTCAATTTGCCCGCGAGCGACTCGACCAAGGCGGCGGCCAGGACCAACTCTTGACCGGTTTCGGAATCTTTGACCACGGCGTAGTCCAGTTCGGGCTTCACCGCCGCGTACATGTTGCTGGGCAACGTCCACGGGGTCGTGGTCCAGACGACCAAGGATCGTTCGGGTTGATCAACCAGCGGGAACAGAACGTAGACGCTCGGATCAGCGACTTCGCGGTAGCCTTGGCCGACTTCGCCAGCGGAAAGTGCCGTGCCGCCTTGAGCCCACCACCACACGATTTTGTGGCCTTGGTAGAGCAGTCCGCGGGCAAACAAGTTTTTCAGTGACCACCAGACACTCTCAACATAGGATTGGTGATAGGTCACATAGGCTTCTTCCAGGTTGACCCAGAAACCCAGTCGTCGGGTCAGCGTTTGCCATTCCTGCATGTAACGCCAAACGCTGGATTGGCATTTTTGGATGAACGGTTCGACACCGTATGCTTCGATCTCTTCCTTGCTGTGGATGCCGAGTTCTTTGCCGACTTCGACTTCGACGGGCAATCCGTGCGTGTCCCAGCCCGCTTTGCGTTCGCAGCGGTAACCACGCATGGTTTTGTAGCGAGGGAAAACGTCTTTGATCGCACGCGTCAGGCAGTGGCCCGGGTGGGGCATCCCATTGGCCGTTGGCGGGCCTTCGTAGAAGACGAAGGTGGGAGCGTTGGCGCGGCGGGCGAGCGATTGCTCGTAGATCGAATGCTGGTCCCAAAACGCCAGCACTTGTTCTTCGAGAGTCGGAAAATGGGGGCTCGCGGCGGGGGCACGAAAAGCGGCGGTCGAATTCGCGGACACGGGATAACCGAACGAATGAGATGGGAATGTCAAAGCAACACATAGTTTTATGCGTTGAAGGACATTTCCCCCACCCCCGACCAAGGCAGGCTGCTTCCTAGGCGACAGCGGTCGCGTTGGAGCTCGCGGCGGCCCGTTTCGCGGCGACCATTTCCTGGTATTTCAGACGCAGGACGTTCAACCAATACATGAGGTACAAATTGGCGACGAAGGAAACCAGCAGCAATGCGTTGAATAGAGTCTGCGTGGCCACTTTTTCGCGGTCCGGCCGACTGCCGTTGTCCATCGGTGGCCCGGTGGTCGCATCCAGGTTATCGGCGGAACTGGAGCCCTGATTTCGGGGCGGTGCGCCCGCGTTGGACCCTCCAGTCGGAGGTGCTCCCGTGGGCGCGTTGTTGCTGGCCAAATAGGTCGGACCTGTGTTTGGGTAGCTCGTGTTCGTGTAGGGGTATCCGGTGGCCGGATTGATGGCCGGATTTGTCGCCGCGTAGGGCGGGTTGGTGTTGTAGTTCGGGACCTGCAGGTATGGCGCTGCGGGTTGGTTCGGATTGGGATACCCGCTGGTGGGCTGAGCGGCGTAGGTATTCGGCATCGTAGGCGGCGATTGTTGCGAATTCGGGTTCGGGTACGCCTGACCGTTCGGTGCCTGGGGATTCGCCGGTGCGCCCGAGGCAGTGTTTCGGTTGTCGGGATAGGCGGGTTGGGTAGGACTGTTGCCTTGTTGGCTGGCGTACGTCGAATCTGGATAGCCCCGAGTTGGCTGGTTCGTTGCCGATGTACGTCCAGGAAACGGATTGCTGTCGGGGGCCTGCGGGGTGCTTGCTACGCCCGTGTTCGCGCCGGAGCGATTGTCAGCGTAGCTCGAATCGTTCAGAGGTCGACCGTTCTGATCGATCCGTTCTCCGTAGACGTTCAAGCGATATCCCGCACGATCGATGGGGACACCAGCGTCGTCGAAGTCGTAGCCATTGTCAGGAAGCCGAGCCGCTTGGGCTGCGGTCAAGCCAGGAGCATATTCATTTCGATTGATTGTGTTGTCACGGCCAGTGGCCGGGTTGGAGTACGGGGTGTCGCGTCGTGAGGATGAATTGGCGACGGTGTCCGCGTTTGTTTGACCGTACGAGCTCTGGCCGTTGAGTCCGCTGGGCATTTGATTGAAATTGCCGGTGCTAAAACCCGTGTTTGGGTTGTTGCGGTTCGCCGGGTCGGTTCCTGGTCGAGGCGACGCACCCGTTGTGGACGTCATTGAATCCGCGGTGGAATTGTTGACGGGGGCGGTCGATGGACGCTGTGCGGGACGGTTCCCAAGCGCGTACCAATCGTCGTCATCGTTCGGCCAAGGACGAGCGTTGGTTCCGGTGGATGCAGCTGGATCGGTCGATGGACCACCAGCCCGAGCACTGCGATCCATGGCGCCAGAATTCGCGGGGCCTGTGAATGGTGGCGGAGCGACTGTCATCGACGGATCACGCGTTGCCATGTTTGGATTGGTTGAAGCGGTGTTGGGAGTTCCCAAACCCAAGGTCCGTCGTGTTGCTTCGCCGAACGCTTCGGCTCCGGCGCGGAGGCTGTCGTTGAGCGATCCCGTGTTGGGTGCCGCGGTGCTAGGAGCAGGACCCGCGGGGCCTGTGGCCAATGAGGGCGGCATATTGAAACCGCTGGTGGATGGTCCGCCGGTTGGAGCGGGGGCTTCAAATCCGCCAGGCATGCTCATGCCACCGGATTGAGGCTTCATCAACCGAGTGATGCTCGGCGAGTTGACGTTTCCAGGAATGACCCCAGGTTGCGTCGAATTGGATGACATCGGAATCGGGATCGGACGACGGTCGTCCGCCGCGATTGGCAAGCCGCGAAGCGCATCTTCATCCGAGACCACTTGGGAGACGCCAGATGGATGAGATGCGTTTGTCATCCAACGCGCAGGCACTTCACGTGGAACGGGGCCGTTTCCTACGCGAATCACGATTTCGCTGACTCGCCCTCGCACTTCCGGCGAGATCGTGCTGGTGATTTCACCGACACGTTCGAGTTGTTCGAGCTGGTCAGGCGGGACTTGGATGATGTATTTCACCCCATCAGCACCGTCCGGAGTCCATCCGAAGGTGATGCCCATCGTCGCGACCAACAATAACGTCACAGCGCCACCCATGGCACAATCCTTTGCTGTGTTCAGTTGTGGGCTTGGAAGCACATTCCGAGTGATTCACATCGCAGCCCATCGGGTTTCACGCCAAATCGTACCGGCGATGGCTGATTGAGGTAAAGCCCGATGTGGGGTGAAAACACAAGACTGTTTGGTAGCGGGACTTGCGGAAATAGCACTCCAGTCTGAAACCGGTTGCAGAGCATCCTTCGATACAAAGGCGGGGTTCATTGCCATTGGAGGGGTGATTGCTAGGGAAGGGAAGCGACCTCTGGACGGGTGTTTCGTGAGATAAACTCGCGAAAAATGTGTTTTGGTACGTGATGTTTCTGTACCGAAGGTTGACATTATCCCTAAGATGGGAAGGCACTCGCTCTGCTCGTATTGAGTAAGTGCTGTTTCATTTTGTTTCTAGGAGATATTGTCATGAAGCGTTTTCGCGTTCAGCCGAAAGGTTTCACTTTGGTGGAGCTTTTGGTGGTCATTGCCATTATTGGCGTTTTGGTGGGGCTGCTGCTGCCAGCAGTGCAAGCAGCCCGAGAAGCAGCTCGTCGGATGAGTTGCAGCAATAATTTCAAGCAGCTGGGGTTGGCGATTCACAACTACCACTCTGCGTACAACCAGTTGCCAATGCATGGAGCGGGTACCGACGGTCCTGGCGGAACTCCGGCAATCTCTCGTGGAAACTCCGCGAATGCTTCGACCGATTGGTGGGGGAACTTCGCAACCAACAATGCCTGGCGCTTGTCGGCTTTGGTTGGGATGACTCCATTTGTCGAGCAACAAGGCCTGTGGGAGGAGATCAGCAATCCCAGCTTGGTCAACGCTCTCGATCCAACCACTCCTTTGGCGACACCATGGCCTCCAATGGGGCCGACCGTCGAATTCTTGGAGTATCGTCCTTGGATGACGAACCTTCCGACGCTGCGTTGCCCAAGTGACCCCGGACAAGGATTGCCTGGACAAGGTCGAACCAACTACGGATTGTGCCTCGGCGATTCAATGGAATGGTCGGTGCGAGGGCCGGTGAATCCTCCGGCACGAACCGGTGGTGGTGGTACTCCCAACTGGAAATACGCTCAACACAGCGGTTGGGCCCAACGTTCCCGTGCCGCTGACCGTGGCATGTTTGTGCCACACGCCAACGCGAAATTCCGAGATGTTTTGGACGGGCTGTCCAACACGGTTGCCATGGCCGAGTTGATCACTGATGTCGGAGATCGCGATACACGTGGAATCCAGTCCATCAACGGAAATCCGCCCAACGAAGTGCGGGCCAACCCAAATTTCTGCGTCGAGGACGGCCAAATCGATCCGGAACGCCCGCAGTTCTGGCTTGCAGGCACTCCGATCCAAGGTGTGAATGGCGGCCGTGGTTATAAGTGGGCCGACTTCCGGCCCAACTTCAGCGGCATCCACACGATTGCTCCGCCCAACGCAGCCATTTGTGGAGGCAACAATGCCGGGCAGACTGGGATGTTCCCGCCATCGAGCCGTCACCAAGGTGGGGCTCATATTTTGATGGGCGATGGAGCGGTCAAGTTCATCACGGACTCAATTGATGCAGGCAACCAAAACCACGAGATGGTTTGGCAAAGTGCAGCGATGGCAACCGCGAGGCCAGGTTCAAAAAGCCCGTACGGTGTATGGGGAGCCATGGGAACCAAAGGTGGTCGAGAGATCATCGACGAAGAGTTTTGATGCTCGCGAATTCGTTTAGAAAATAGTAAAAGCCGGCTTTGCTTATGTGAGCAAAGCCGGCTTTTTAATTTGTTACAAGCGAACTTAGATCGAGTCGGAATCGGTCGAAATTCAAAGTTCCTTCATTATGGCTTGGTGTCGAGCGAGTCATCCATTGCAGCTTGTTCTTTGGCTTGCTCAGCCTGATAGGCTTCGATTGCGGATTGGTCGGCGTCTTCCAAAGCGGTTGTTGGTTGAGACGGGCAGCCGACTGCCGTGCCTAGCGTCAGGCAACACAAAACGGCGAAGACTCGATGAAGGTTCGAGACGTTCATGGGGGGACTCCAAGGAAGAACTGGAAAAACAATAGGCGTCATCAATTTAGACGCGGCGCTTCATATTGTAGCCGTTCGGTGGGCGCGACGTGGCGGGCTGAGTGACAGCCCGAGTTGGCGGGGATTGTCAGCGCACAAAAAATGCCGAGTCACTTGCGTGACTCGGCATTGAAGTTGAGAGTGATATTGATTGCAGCGATTGGAGTCGCTCGCAATCAAATCGGCTCAGAAGCCTGGGCCGGAAACGTCGATCAGACGCCGGATGGGACGGCTGCCGACTTCACTGTCTTGATGATCTGAGCGGCGACCTTGTACGGGTCGGCGTTCGATGCTGGGCGACGATCTTCCAACCAACCCTTCCAGCCGTGTTCAACGGTGAAGATTGGAATCCGGATCGATGCACCGCGGTCCGAGATGCCGTAGCTGAATTCATCGATCGACTGGGTTTCGTGAAGGCCAGTCAGACGCTGGTTGTTGTCAGCACCATAGACATCGATGTGCTCTTTGACGCGAGGCTCGAATGCTTGGCAAATCGCTTCGTAAACTTCCTTGCTGCCGCAGGTTCGCAGCGTGGTGTTCGAGAAGTTGGCGTGCATTCCGCTGCCATTCCAGTCACCTTTGACGGGTTTGCAATGGTAGTCGACCTTCAGGCCATACTTTTCGCCAGTTCGTTCGAGCAGGTATCGAGAAACCCAGATCTGGTCGCCAGCTTCTTTGGCACCCTTGGCGAAGATTTGATATTCCCACTGACCCATCATCACTTCGGCGTTGATGCCTTCGACGTTCAGGCCAGCTTCCAAGCACAGTTCGAGGTGCTCTTCGACCATGTCGCGAGCGATTGCATTGGAAGCTCCAACGCTGCAGTAGTATGGGCCCTGAGGACCTGGGTAGCCGTTGATGGGGAAGCCGACTGGTTTGCCGGTTTCGACGTCTTCGAGCACGTACTCTTGCTCGAATCCGAACCAGAAGTCGTTGTCATCGTCGTCGATCATGTCGCGACCGTTCGATTCGTGTGCCGTCTTGTCCGCGTTGAGGACTTCGCACATCACGATGTAGCCGGTGCCCAGGCGAGCTGGATCGGGGCAGACGTAGACAGGTTTCAACAAGCAGTCGCTGCTGCCGCCTTCCGCCTGTTCGGTGGAGGAGCCGTCGAAGGACCAAATGTCCAAGTCTTCCAGCTTGCCGCTGAAATCATCGACGATCTTGGTCTTTCCACGCAAACTCTGGGTAGGCTTGTAGCCGTCGAGCCAGATGTATTCCAACTTGCACTTGGTCATGGACGCGAGTCTCCTAAAGACTTTTTTGCGCTCGTGGCAGTCTTGCCAGAGCAGAGAACGAAACTGTCAGACAAACGGTTCTACCCAACCGCAGCAATTGAAAAGGAACCAACGTGGTTCATTTCGATGCAGCCAACGCCCCCCAAAATACCCGAATTGAATCGGAATACCAATGCTCAGGAGTGGAAGATTCCGGGGCGGTATTAAAACCGGTGGCATTTCGGTTTAATGTTCTCTCTGTTAGGAAACAGCAGAGTGTGCCAGCTCGGTAAACGTTGCGGCCTCTTGGCGGGACCACGGCGGCGATCACAGTCGTCAAATGCTCGTCAGGGAAGATTTTTCACCATCGCGTGGGCGAAACGGAATCATGTCCAATACACCAAACGATCCATTTGATCCGAACCGGGCGTATCAAAATCCATTGACTCCAGAAGTCGTGGGCGGACCCGGTGGTCCTGGTGCGCAGTCCCCCGTGAAGAAAAAGTGGCCGATGGTCCTGGCGATCGTCTTGGGGCTCGGCTTCGTCTCGATGGTGATTTGCTGTGGCGTCCTTTGGTACGCGATGTCGCAAGTCGGCGGTTTGGGAGTTGTTTTTGAACCGGTGAAAGAAGAATTGAATCGAATGCCCGCGGTCACGGAAGAGATCGGCGAGATTGAGTCGATGTCCATGAACTTCGGTGAAACAGTCAACGAAGCGGAAGAAAACCCTGACTTCATCGTGTTTGACCTGGAGGGCACCAGCGGTTCCGCCAAAGCCGCCGTGAAAGTCGGCTCGGATGGTGGAATCGAAGAAGCGATCTTGATCCTTCCCGACGGGACTCGCAAAGAACTCGATTCGTCGAATCCGTCCGCAACGATTCCCGACGACCTAGGTGCTTTGAACCAGCCAATCGACGAAATGACGATTGAAGACGAGACTGAGCGAGAGCTTCGTGAATTGGAATCCTCGCTCGATTTGTAAGTCACACCGCATACGCAATTGCCGCTGCCAGCGTTGACTCAACCGACCAATCCAACGAACCGTTTTTACTTCTTAGACGAAAGTGACCGATGAAAGTTGCCACGTTTGATACCGATCGCGGAACGATTCGCATCGAATTGTTTGACGACAAAACCCCCAAGACTGTCGAAAACTTCGAAACGCTCTGCGAGAAAAAGTACTACGACGGATTGGTTTTCCACCGTGTGATCCCCAACTTCATGGTCCAAGGCGGTTGCCCCGAAGGAAGCGGACGCGGCGGCCCCGGCTACCAGTTCGAAGATGAATTTCATCCCGAACTCAAGCACGATGGTCCCGGCGTTTTGTCGATGGCCAACGCGGGACCCAACACCAATGGGTCGCAGTTCTTCATCACTCACGAAGCCCAGCCTCACCTGGACAACCGCCACAGCGTGTTTGGCAAAGTCATCGAAGGCCAAGACATCGTCGATGCGATTGAGCAAGGCGACACGATGAAGACCGTTCGCGTCACCGAAGAGTGAGCTCGATCGATTGTCGGCGTTTAAACCGTCGGCGATGATCTCCCGAACAATCTAACCCTGGTGTTTTCACTGGGGTTTTTTAGTGCCATTTCGAATCGCCCGCAGGACGGCTGAAGGCTTCGCGTCTAACTCGCACGAACATTCCCGTTGCTTCGTCACCGAAGGTCGATCGCTTCAGTCAGCCCCTGCACCAGCATCCATTCGCCGTTGGTTGTCACTTCCGCAAACGTTTGTCGCTGGCCATCTGGCCAAGTGATTTGAACGTCGACTTTGTCACCGGAATCAGGGCAACTCAGCATCCACGACGGTTCTTCGTTGCAGAGATAGCTGCCGCCAGCGGTGACCCAATGAGTCTTTTTCCAGTCGCCGGCGACCACTGTGATCTTAGAGCCAATTGCATCGCGAGATGATTGCGTTCCGGTCACGTGGATCTTTAGCTTGGGCGATTCAGACTCGGTGTGATTGACCAGCAAGGCGACCGGTTCGGTTTGGTGCGTCACCACGAGGTCAGGTCGGAAATCGCGGTTGGCATCGATCGTCCACAGGCTCCGTCCAACGTGCGGTTGCGAGAGGTATTCGCCGGACGAGTCCGCTTTAGCAAATCGACCATCGGATCCACGTTGGAAAATCTGCATTGGTTGGGCGTATTGGCTGCGGCGAGCCGGTTCCTGAGATGGTTCCTCGGACAGGTCGTCGCGTTGAAAGATATCGACGTGCCCGTTGGACACGACCAACTCGTTTTTCCCGTCACCATCGAGATCCGCCGTGGTGGTTCCAAACCCGACTAGCGGTAGCGTGTCCACGCCCAAGTCCACCGCCATCGTTGAGTCACGCCAGCTGCCCGGGCCGGTTTGCAAGTGAAGCGTGTTGTACTCTTGGTCAAAATTGGTGACGTAGAAATCGAGTTTGCCATCGTCGTTGAAGTCGTCAGTTGCGATGCCCATCGATCCTTGCGCGACTGAGCGAGCGTCGACTGCCAACCCTCGCGGCAAAGCGGACTCCGTCCAGTTCACGGCCGCGTTGTCTTCATCGGTTGACTGACTCTGAGCACGCGACCAGTAAAAATTGCTGGTCATGTCGTTGGCGACGAACACTTGGTTGCTCGGGCGATTTTCAAAGCCGCCGATGACCACCCCAAGTCCGCGACCCGCATCGGTGGTCGTGGCATTCCACTGCTCCGTAACGTCTTCAATCAGTCCTCGAGAATCAGTTTTGAAGAACTGGTCATGGTCGCCGCTGAATCGCATCGGCGAGCAAGACCGAGCGGGTTCGTCCGTCCCATCGCCACAAACATACGTGACGGGATCCAAGCCCTCGCAGTAGTTCAGGACAACCAAGTCAGACAGACCATCGGAATCCAGGTCCGCGAATGCGGCGCCGGTTGACCAACGTGATTCCTCGGGGTTGGCGAGCCACTGATGGGTTGCATCAACGTATGTCCCGTCGCCCTGGTTGATCAAGAGTGTGTTGGGGCCGTAGTTCGTGCAAAGCAGATCGGGCCAGCCATCTTCGTTGAGATCACCCACCGCGAATCCTTGTGCGAACCCGCGATCATTGACGCCGGCCGATTCTGGGGCGGTCGTGAATATGCCGTCTTGGTTTCGAAGCAACACGTTGGGTGGCGAGTCCTTCTGTGGAGGCGTTCCTCCCGCCGTGACGAGTGCCAAGTCACTCCATCCGTCGCGATCGAAATCCAGCGTCGCTCCACCGCAACCGAGCGTTTGATGCAAGCTGATTCCGGGTCGGTTCAGGTCGTCGCCCGTTGAAGCCAAGAACGAAATGCCACGCTGTTGGGCTTCGTTG
This sequence comes from Rhodopirellula bahusiensis, assembly GCF_002727185.1. Taxonomy (NCBI): domain Bacteria; kingdom Pseudomonadati; phylum Planctomycetota; class Planctomycetia; order Pirellulales; family Pirellulaceae; genus Rhodopirellula; species Rhodopirellula bahusiensis. The sequence continues at coordinate 175,496 of NZ_NIZW01000004.1, read as the reverse complement.
ACCAGTTCAATCGGGCGAAGTGTCGTTTTCGGATTGGATGCCATTTCGACATCTGAATCATTGGGTCGCGAAGGAGTCGGGCCTGGATTGCTTTCGCTCGATTGCTCGCGGAGGAACTGTTCAACGGAAGGCTGAAACGCCTGACTTGAAAGATCTAGTTGCAGCTCCGGAAAGTCGTTGACTTGTTGCCATGGAGTGTCGCGGCGGAGTTCGGTGACCAACTCTTTGCGCATCTGTTGTAGGTCGACGGAATCATCCTCCGGAAGTTGCATGGCGACCGAGATCCAGGCTTCGGCTTCCCAGGGACGACCCATTTCTCGAACGACACCCACCATGTCAGCGATCACGGATCGAGAAATTCGTCCAGACCGGTCGAAGCGTCGCCGAAGTTGATTGAAACGGTTGAGCTGCTTGGCCCGATTGCCGATGGCCTCAATCACATCCGATGCGACTCCAATCGAAGGATTGCTTTGGAGAACTCGCTGCAAGTCCAGCCAAGAACGCGATATGTCTGGGTCAAGTTGAGCTGCTCGCAAGTACGCCCGGGCTGCTGAGCCGGAGTGGCCGGTCGATTCCGACCACATTCCGATCGCGGTCCAGAAATGTCGGCGTTGGATGACTTCCGCAGGCAACGTTGGCAGTGAGGATTTGAGCTCTTGCCAATCCGCTTGTTCAGCGAGCAACAGCAATCGCATCGCGGCCGCGGTTGCATAATCGGGGTGGCGCTTGATGATTCGATCCAAGCTGTCTCTTGCTTCGTCGAACAAGTTTTGATCGAGAGCCGAACGAGCTGCACCAATCAGCGGCCGGAGGTCATCCGGATTGCGTTCCACCATCTCGTCCAGCGGTTTGGCATCCATCGACCGGATTTCGGTATCGGTCATCGTCATCAGAAGTTCGAGGTCAAACTGTCGCTCCAGAATCAGCTGACGCCCGTGTTCCAAACCATCGCCGCGTTCTTCGGTTCCCATTTGCAGATCGAACAGCACCCGCCGAGTCTCGTGGCGATCCGGATGAGATTCCACGACCTGTTCCAAGAACGCCATCGCATCGTGCGTCCGACCAGCTGAGATCATGGCGATCAACGTTTCGTCGACTCGCTTTGCTGAAGCATAGTTCTCAACCTGGCTGGCTTGTTCGAGGTAGTCCGCGGCCAGATTGGCGCGTCCGGTTTGGTGGGCAACTCTCGCGACGTAGGTGATCGCGTCCGCATCATCACCGTGCTTTTCCAACACGGCTTCGCGAAGCTGCCACGCGTCGTCCCATTTTCCGTTTCGCCCCAGCACTCGCATGCGACCCAGGGGGCGTTTGGCAGTCGTTTCATCGTTTGGATTGCTGGGCGGCGTGGAACTGGGGCACCCGACGCAAAGGCTCAGCAAAGCCCAAGCAGCAACGAATCGACCGACGCCAAAGGAGCGGCGACGGACGGAATTCTTCATGGAAAAACAAGCAGCGTTCATGGCCGCCATTGTATCTCAGCAATTGCTTTGCCATTGGCGACAGGACTAAACTGCCAAGGAGATTTCGACGATATCTGGCAAACTCGTTCTTGGGATGAATTTTTGTTTCGCGGCACGCACACGACAATCGCTCGGTGGCTCTGCATCGGGATGGCAATCGGAGTGCTTTCGGCGGAGAGTGGTTGCACGCCTTCATCGGACAAGTCATCCGCGAATGACGCCAAAGACTCGGATGATTCCATCGTCGATCCTTCTGAGTCAGATGCACTGGCAACTCCCGATTCGCGAACGCTCGATGATCGATTGGTCGAGCGAGTTCGCCCGCAGGTTGAAGTGTTTTGTTCGAGTTGCCATGTGATGCCGAAACCCGAGGGGGCACCTCAAGGTGAGTGGCCGCAGATCGTCGACCAAATGTACATGACGTACAAAGATTCCAAACGCACAGATGTCGTTGTTCCTGATCGCACGGAGACGTTGAAGTTCTTTCAGCTGCAGGCTCCGAAATCAAAAGGGTTGCCGTTTGCCGAGCAAGAGTTTGGACCGAGCAAGGTGGAATGGCAGCAGCTCGCGGTGGATTTGCAAACGTCGCGGCCACCCGGGATCAGCCACCTTCAATGGATCGCGTCTGGTTTAGGTGCTTCGCCGGCGTTGGTGGCCTGCGACGTGAATACGGGAGCCGTCTTTGCCACGTGGCCCGATCGTTTATCGACTTCCCCGAAGCGTTTGGCGACTCTGTTTCAGCCGGTCCACGTCGAGTCTTGTGACATTGATGCCGATGGAGTGTTGGATTTGATCGTTGCTGATGTGGGCGAGTTCAATGCGGCGGACAGCGACCTCGGTCAAGTCATTGCGCTACGCCAAGCAGCACCCGCCGACGCTGATCAAGTCGGCGAGATGCAGAAGATTGTTTTGGCAGAAGGCCTGGGCCGAGTCGCCGAAGTTCAGCCCGGCGATTTCGATTCCGACGGAGACCTCGACTTTGTCGTCGCGGTGTTCGGATGGAGAAAAACAGGCGGGCTATATTTGTTGCGTCGCGATGGCGAGGTCGATCTCGCACTTGGCAGCGAGGCATTCACGATGGAAACGATCGACGAACGATCCGGCCCAGTCAACGTTCCGACGGTCGATCTGAATGGGGACGGGCATTTGGATTTTGTCGCGTTGGTCAGCCAAGAGCATGAGTCCATCGAAGCGTTCTTCAACGACGGGACCGGGCGATTTCGAAATGTCGTGATGTACGCGGCTCCCGATCCGTCCTATGGATCGACTGGCATCGAGTTGGTTGATTTGGATGGCGATGACGATGTCGATGTGTTGTTCAGCAACGGCGACTCGTTCGATCGAGGTGCGAAGCGTCATCATATGGTTCAGTGGCTGGAGAATCCGTTCCAGGGTCAAAGCCAATGGGAAGAGACTCCATCAGCCAAATCGGGCCAACCGCCACGGGCTGAGTTCCGACATCATCGGCTGGCCAGCATGCCGGGCGTGTTGCGGGCGCAGGCGGGTGATTTCGATGGTGATGGTGATCTCGATGTGGTCGCCGGAGCACTGCTTGCCTCGCCGACGATCAAACGTTGGCAGGGTAGCGGTTCGCCGTCACTGCTGCTTCTGCGGCAAGGTGAAGCGGGAGTCTTCGAAGGAGAAATCCTCGAGACAGATTTCCAGTATCACCTGACGTTGGAAGTCGCCGACATGGATGCCGATGGAATCGACGAATTCGCGGTCGGCAACTTCTTACGTGACGGTGAGTCCAGCGACCCGCACGTTGAATGGTGGAAAGAATTGAAGACGGAGAACTGAGGTTCTCCGTTGAAACTCGCTGGCACGCTTTGGGCGTTCTAACTTCTTGGCGGAATGGCGCGAGCCATCCGGTTCCTCACCGGGTGGCTCGCGCCACTCCGCTAACATGAAAGCTATCTCAACCCCGAACGGGGTTCGGGCCTGCGGTGAGTTTTGCCTTGGCTTCCTGCAAGAACTGCCACGCCTGGATCGGCGACATGGAATCGATGTCGACGGATTCGATCTCTTGGATCAACGGGTGATCGGCGTAGCCAAACAGGGTCAGTTGGTACGTGTCGCCGGATCCTTTGCCGCCGCTTGGTGGAGCGATCGTTGGCCGGTCCAAGCTGTCGCGGTGATCCGCTTCGAGTTGAGCCAGCACATCCTTGGCACGTTCATTGACTTCCACAGGAATGCCCGCCAGTCGAGCGACTTGGATGCCGTAGCTCTTGTCAGCACTTCCCGCGACGATGCGATGCAAGAACACCACTTCATCCTGCCATTCCTTCACCGCAACGCTCAGGTTCGCAACACGCGGAAGCGTTTCTTGAAGAGCCGCAAGCTCGTGATAGTGCGTGGCGAAAAGTGTTCGGGCGCCGATTTGTTCGTGCAAGTGTTCCGTGATCGCCCATGCTAACGACAGGCCATCGTAGGTGCTGGTCCCGCGACCGATTTCATCGAGGATGACCAGGCTGCGCGATGTTGCCGTGTTCAAGATGCGAGCCGTCTCGACCATCTCCACCATGAACGTGCTTTGGCCGCGACTGAGTTCATCGCTGGCTCCGACTCGAGCAAAAATTCGATCGGCGATCCCAATCTCGGCGGAGGTCGCCGGTACAAAACTGCCGGTTTGAGCCAGCAGCGTGATCAGTGCGACTTGGCGAATGTAGGTGCTCTTGCCGGCCATGTTGGGACCGGTGATCAGCAGGATCATTCCCGTTTCGGGACTTTGAATGCAATCGTTGGGAACAAACTCGCCCTGTGCCATCGTGACATCTAGCACCGGGTGCCGGCCGCCTTCGATGCGAAGCACGCTGTCGTCGGTCAGGCTCGGACGCACCCAGTGATGCTGGGCAGCGACTTCGGCCAGCGAAGCGATCACGTCAGTCATCGCGATCGCGTTAGCAACTTCTTGCAAGATCGCCAGATGCTTGTGCGTGTTTTCGCGAAGCAGAGTGAACAGCATTTGCTCACGACTGGACGCTTTGTCGTCCGCGGCCAGAACCTTCTCTTCGTATTCCTTCAGTTCCGGCGTGATGTACCGTTCGCAATTCTTCAGCGTCTGTTTGCGGATGAAGTCCGCGGGGATTTTGTCTTTCTGAGCGTTGCTGACTTCCAGGAAATACCCAAAGACACGGTTGTAACCGACCTTCAAATTCGCGATGCCGGTCTCATCCATTTGCCGCTGTTGATATTCAGCGATCCACTGTTTTCCACCTCGAGCCAATTCGCGAAGTGTGTCGAGTTCGGAATCAAAGCCTTCGCGAATGAAGTTGCCATCGGCTGCGGATAACGGGCATTCGTCGTTGAGTGCGGCTTCGAGTTGTTCGCGAAGTTCGGGGCACAGATGCAGTTCCGATTCCAAACAAGTCAGGCAGGCACTGTCGCGTTCGGCCAAGCGAGCCTTCAGCGCCGGAAGTCCACTCAGCGTGACCGCGATTTGACGAAGGTCGCGAGGTCCGGTGCGTCCCGTTGCGACTCGGGCGAGCAACCGGGTTAGGTCGTAGGTGTCGCCAAGAACCGCTCGGATATCGCTGCGCAAGTTGTTGTTGCGAACAAACTCGTCGACCGCGTCCGTTCGATAGGTGATGGCATCCGCATCAATCAGCGGAGCGGCCAAGTGATCGGCCAACAACCGCGAACCCATCGGCGTGACGGTGCGATCGATGACCCCAAGCAAGGCGCCGTCGCGGGAACCCGTCCGCATGGTTCGAGTGATTTCGAGACTGCGACGCGTCGCGGCGTCGATCTGCAAAACCGGGCTGCGGTTGTGGCACGTCAGCGATCGAAAGTGGTCCAGCGAGCCACGCTGGGTTTCTTTCAGGTAGCAGAGGACGGCTCCGGCGGCGCGAATCGCGACGTCGCCGTTGTCTTCAAAACCGAGGCCTTCGAGGTTGGCGACGGAGAGCTGTTTGCAAAGTGATTTTTCAGCGTCGGCGGCCGCGTAGCTCCACGCCGGCCGAGCGGTCCAGGACCATGTTGCGGTGGAGTCCGGATGAACGGAGGCGTCGTCTTCGCAGTGGAGTACTTCGGCGGGACCGATTCGCGCCAGTTCATCGTCCAGGCGGGCTCGTGGGAAAACGCCGGCTTCGAATCGGCCGCTGGATAGTTCCGCCCAAGCGATCCCGACGACGTCGCCACCACTTGGATCGTTGTTCTTCGCCGCTTCCTTCTGCGCTTTTTCGCGAGCCTTCTGGCTGGGGGCGAAGACGGCGGCCAAGTAGTTCGGTTCTTTCGGATCGAGCAAACCCTCGTCGGTCAGCGTTCCAGCGCTGACGACGCGCGTGATTTCACGCCGTACCAAGCCTTTCGCGGCTTTCGGGTCTTCGACTTGCTCGCAGACCGCGGCTCGAAAGCCGGCACGAATCAGCTTTTGCAGGTACTGATCCAACTGGTGATGGGGGAACCCCGCCATCGCAGTCGGATTCTCGCTGTCTTTATCGCGGCTGGTCAGGGTAAGACCCAAGATCCCCGCAGCGACCTTGGCGTCGTCCAAAAACAGCTCGTAGAAATCGCCCATGCGAAAGAAGAGCAATGCGTCGCCGCACGCCTCTTTCGCCTCGTGGTACTGTCGCATCATGGGAGTCATGGTGCGAATCGTACCGGCAGGCCGTCGACTGGGACAGCCTCGCTGGGGTCACATTTGCGAGTAAGGTTTCGCCGAGAGTACGAATTTGTCGATCCGGCTGACCGTGCCACCGTATCGTTTGTTCTTGCTCAGTACTTTCCAGTCCGGGTGGGCTCGGAAAGCGTCCCACGCTTTTGCTCGGGCCGCTTCATCTTTGTACACCGTCAGGTAAGTCAGACTGGGCGTTTGCGGACCAATCAAAGCTTGCCCGATGAAAATGGGCTGAATGCCGCTGTCGAGGAAAATTGGGACTTCGCCGGCGTTGAACATTTCGACTTTGAGGTCACCAAGCCGCTCGTTGGAGCTTTCGTACAAGCGAAGTTCGTAAACCCGTTCGTCGTTTTCGAGCGTTCCGTCGGGAACAACGGTCTTGGGCCAACAATCCATCGCGGTCAGCAATTCGCTGCTGATTCGGGAGTACGGAGCCGATTTTGGGTCGCGTCCTAAGTAGTCGGCGGCGGCCGTTTGGTATTCGTCATCCTTCGCCAATGCCTCGCGAGAAGATTCCATTTGGCCGAGTTTTGAAAACGGGATGACGACGAAAACCGATCCCTGTTCTGTTTCCGAACCAGGTTTGGGTGCAAACACGCCGATGGGGCCGATGTTTTGTCGTTCCAATGCGGGAATCAGTGCTTTTTCGAGGTACTGATCAATCGCGGCGGCGTCGCCTTTTTCGCCCAAAACGATTGTGCGGACTTCGTAGTATTCGTCAGCGGAACTCATGGCAGGTTGCAAGCAAGCGGTGAAGCTGAGAGCGGCGATCCAGCCGAAGGTCATCCATCGTTTCATAGGAAGTGTCTTCAAAGTTGGGGGGGAAGGATTGTTGCCCGAGCGTTCGGGCCAGGGAGGGCGTTTCGCGGAGAACTAATTTAGCACAGCTCAACTACTGCAATGTTGAACATTTTCCGGAACGTTCTTCATGTTGCGTGGTAGTCCGTCTGTCGGATTCGCATGATACGATTCTCGGTGACGGGTTCGTTTCCGTCGTTTGAACCCGCGAATCCTTGTCCTCGAGCAAAAAGAGACAAAACGGTTGACCGATCCAAGTGGCACGACCTCGACCAACGCGATTCCTTTGCTTGAGCTGCGGGGTGTCTGCAAGCACTATGCGGACGGCGATGTCGATGCATTGGTGAATGTCACATTGTCGATCGCGTCCGCCGAATTCGTGGCGATCGTCGGGCCCAGCGGAGGTGGCAAATCGACGCTGCTCAATATGTTGGGGGCACTCGATGAGCCAACCCAAGGGGAGGTTTGGTTTGAAGGGAAACCTTTGGCCGAGCAACCCAGTTTGGATCAGTTTCGAGCCCACAAGATCGGCTTCATCTTTCAGTCGTATCACTTGCTGCCGAATCTGACCGCGCAGGAGAACGTTCAGTTGACGATGTTCGACACACATCCGAATGTGTCGCGGCGGAAGGCCGAAGCGATTCGGTTGTTGAAGCGGGTCGGGCTGGGCGACCGAGTGAACCACCGGGCCGACAAGCTTTCGATCGGGCAACGACAACGCGTGGCCATCGCGAGAGCGATTGCGGGGAACCCGCCATTGATTCTGGCGGATGAACCCACCGGTGCACTGGACACGGAGCGCGGGAACGAAGTGATGGATTTGTTGGATGAAATCCGCAAGGAAGAAGGTGCCACCCTGGTGGTGGTGACTCATGATGAACGCGTGGCCGAGCGTGCTGATCGCGTAGTCTATATATGTGACGGAATGTTGCGGACCGTCTAAGATGTGGTGTGGGCTTGGACGAACCCTTGCGGTTCGTTTGTTCGTAGAGCCATCATCAAATCTTTCCCAACACAAAAGCCATTGCACGCAATGCGTGATTCATTGACTTCATCTTCACCCCGCTCCAGCGATCGCAAATTGGATCGTTGGAAGCTTGGTTCTTGGACGCTGATTGTTCCTTTCGTTTGGGCGGTTGCGCTGGTCCAGCCCGCCGTTGCGGAGGACGCGAAAGAGTCGGAAGACACAGTTCAGTTCAATCGTGACATTCGTCCGATCTTGTCTGAGAATTGCTTTCACTGTCACGGACCGGACGATGAAAATCGCGAAGCCGGTTTGCACTTGGACACGGAGGAAGGTGCCAAGGATTGGGCGATCGTCGAAGGCGATTGGGAAGACAGCGAAGTGTGGTTGCGAATGGTGTCCGATGATCCGGACATGTTGATGCCGCCGCCGGATTCGGAACGCAAGGTCACACCCGAGCAAACGGAAACGGTCCGTCGCTGGATCGAACAAGGAGCTCACTATCAAAGCCACTGGTCGTTCATCTCTCCAACGGAAGTCGACGTGCCAAACGAGGAAGCAGGCACGGAGAAGTCATCTGATTCAGCCAATGAGATCGATCGGTTCGTCAATCGTGCGTTGACGAAGGCTGGTTTGAAACCCGAAGGCGAAGCTGACCGCGAGACTTGGTTGCGACGCGTGACGTTTGATTTGGTTGGTGTGCCGCCCACACTTTCCGAGATGGATTCGTTCTTGGCGGACCAAACGCCGATGGCCAAAACCCGCGTGATCGATCGGCTGCTCGCGCGACCGGAATATGGCGAACGCATGGCAACCGACTGGCTCGATGCCGCTCGCTACAGCGACACTTATGGCTACCAAGTCGATCGCGATCGATTTGTTTGGCCTTGGCGTGATTGGGTAATCAACGCGTTCAACGACAACCTGCCCTACGATGAATTCGTGACGCAACAACTGGCGGGTGATTTGTTGCCCGATGCGACTCGCGATCAGATTTTGGCGACAACCTTCAATCGTCTGCATCCGCAAAAAGTGGAAGGCGGAAGTGTGCCCGAAGAGTTCCGCATTGAATACGTGGCCGACCGGGCCCAAACGGTCGCGACGGCGATGATGGGACTGACGTATGAGTGCTGTCGGTGTCACAACCACAAGTACGATCCGATCAGTCAAGAGAATTACTTTCAACTCAACGCGTTCTTTGACAACATCGATGAAGCTGGGCTGTATTCGTACTTCACGCCATCGGTTCCCACGCCGACGTTGCCATTGCCAACCGAAGACGAAGAACGCCAACTGAAACAATTGCAAAGCGACATCGCCGTCGCGGAGCAACAGCTTCGTCAAACGATTCAGAAGCGAAGCGATCATTGGTCTCAGCGATTGAGTCAACCTGACGCGATCGTGAGCGAATCATTGCCGGAGCAACCCTTGGCTCAACCGATCGCATCGTTGGATTTCGAAGACGATCCGAAGTCGCCCAACCAATCCGTCGAAGGGAAGGTTGGCAAAGCTTGGCAACTGACCGGCGATGACGCCGTCGCGACTGAGGTGGGCAACTTTGATCGTTCGCAGCCGTTCTCGGTTTCTCTGTGGATGAAGACGCCGGACGTCAAGGAACGGGCGGTCGTTTGGCATCGTTCGCGAGCCTGGACCGATGCCGCCAGTCGCGGATATGAGTTGCTGATCTTGGACGGAAAACTTCAATGGTCGCAGATCCATTTTTGGCCAGGCAATGCGATCAGCGTTGTGACCAACGATGCCATCCCAGTCGGCGAGTGGGTGCATGTCACCGCGTCGACGGAAGGTTCCAGTTCCGCTTCCGGATTGACAATTCACGTCAATGGCAAAGCGGTCGAAACCAGTGTTGTCCGAGACGCGTTGTCCAAACAAATCCAAGGTGGAGGCGGCGACAACATCGCGATCGGCGAACGGATGAGAGACCGTGGTTTCAAACAGGGTGCCGTCGACCAATTTCGCGTCTTCGATGTTCAGTTGAGTGATCTGGAAATCCAGCAACTCGCTCGCGACGACTATGAGTTCGACAAAGAAGCGGAATGGGATCAGGGGCAACTGATCCAACACGCTTTGGTTCGCTGGGACGAAGAGATCATCGCGGCTCGTACAAAGTTGCGTGACGCGCGCGTCGCGAAATGCAAGCTCGAAGAATCAATCGATGAAATCATGGTGATGCGTGAGACGCCGGAACCGCGGCCGACTCACCTGCTGGCTCGTGGTGTCTACGACAGCCCGCAACAAGAAGTCCAACCAGGAACACCGGAATTTTTGCCACCACTTCAGTCCGATGAGTCATCCAGCCCGAACCGCTTGGCTTTGGCAAAGTGGTTGTGCAACCGCGAGCATCCGCTGACTTCTCGAGTGGCTGTGAATCGATTGTGGCAAATCTGTTTTGGACAAGGTTTGGTTCGCACGCCGGAAGACTTTGGCAGCCAAGGCATGCCGCCAACCCATCCTGAACTGCTGGATTGGTTGGCATTGGATTTAGCGGACAACGATTGGGACCTGAAGCGGATGATGAAGCAAATCATGCTTTCGGATGCCTATGGTCGCAGCAGTGTGTCTTCGCAAGAGAAACTTGCGTTGATTGATCCAACCAATCGTCTGCTCTCGCATTTCCCGACGTACCGATTGCCCGCCGAGATGTTGCGTGACCAAGCACTCGCTGCGGGTGGACGCTTGGTTCGATCGATGGGAGGACCGCCAGCGAAACCGTACGAAGTGGAAGTGTCGTTCAAACCGACCGATCGAGACAAAGGCGAGGGTTTGTACCGACGAAGTTTGTACACGTACTGGAAGCGAACCAGCCCCGCGCCGGTGATGACGACCTTGGATGCTGCCAAACGAGATGTCTGTCGCGTGCAGCGGGAACGAACGGCGTCGCCGCTGCAGGCGTTTGTGATGCTCAACGGTCCGCAAACGATCGAGGCCTCTCGTGGGTTGGCGGAAGAATTGGTTCGAGACGGCTCGCAGAAAGACTCGAAAGCGATGCTTCGCGATGCATTTCGAATCACGACCAGTCGGCGGCCGACCCCGGATCAACTCAGCGTGCTGGTCGAGTTGTACGAAGAACAAAAAGACTATTTTCAATCTCACGAAGCAGCGACGAGCGAGTTTCTCGTGATCGGCGATGCCACACCTGATGAATCGCTGGATGCCAACCGCGTGGCTGCGATGACGGTTGTCGTTGGAACGTTGCTGAACTTTGACTTATGCCTGGTGAAACGATGAGCCACTCTGATTTGAATCCGATCTCGATCAATCGTCGTGCCTTGCTGCAGAACTCCGCCTATGGGTTTGGCGGCATGGCATTGGGACAGTTGCTGGCCAGCAGTTTGGGTGACTCGAACGCGTTTGCGAATTCAGCGAATTCGCTCGGCCCTGGTGCTCCGGTTCCGGGTTCGATGGGAACGTTGCATCACGCCGCCAAAGCGAAGCGGGTGATCTTTTTGTTCCAGTCGGGCGCTCCATCGCAACTGGATTTGTTCGACTACAAACCGTTGCTCAATGAAAAGCATGGCACGGAACTGCCCGATGAAATTCGCGGCGGCCAACGTCTGACCGGAATGAGCGGCAACCAGTCCAGTTTGCCATTGGTGGGTTCTCCGTTTGATTTCAAACAGCACGGCGAATCGGGGACTTGGATGAGCGACCAATTGCCGTACACATCCAAGATCGCGGATGACATTTGTGTTGTTCGGTCGATGTACACCGAAGCGATCAACCACGGTCCCGCGGTCACGTTCATGCAGACCGGCAGCATGTTCCCCGGGCGGCCCAGCATGGGCGCCTGGGTGGATTATGGATTGGGCAGCGAGAACGAAAACTTGCCCGCGTTCGTCGTGATGACAACCAAGAACCAAAACAGCGGCCAGCCATTGGTTTCACGATTTTGGGGCAATGGGTTTCTGCCCAGCGAGCATCAAGGCGTTCAGTTCCGAAGCGGCGCCGATCCGGTGCTGTACTTAAGCAACCCGCAAGGCATCGACACGCAAAGTCGTCGCTCCGCCATGGATGCCCTTTCGAAACTGCACCAAATGCAGTTGGCGACCCAAGCCGATCCTCTGGTCGAAGCTCGAATCGCTCAGTACGAAATGGCGTTCGCGATGCAGTCATCCATCCCGGAGGCCACCGATTTCGCGGATGAACCGGAAGAGGTTTTCGAGCTGTATGGCAAGGATTCCAAGAACCCTGGTTCATTCGCCGCGAACTGCTTGATGGCTCGGCGATTGGCACAGCGTGGCGTGCGTTTCATCCAGCTCTATCACAAAGGTTGGGATCACCACGGTGGGCTGCCCAACGGATTGCCCAAGCAGTGCAAGGCAACCGATCAAGCATCCGCGGCGCTGGTTCAAGATCTCAAACGTTTGGGGATGTTGGAAGACACTCTCGTCATTTGGGGCGGTGAATTTGGTCGCACCAATTATTGCCAGGGCAAGCTGACGGAAAGCAGCTTCGGTCGCGATCACCACCCAAGGTGTTTCAGTTTGTGGATGGCCGGCGGAGGGGTGAAGCCTGGCATCGTGCACGGTGCAACCGATGACTTTGGGTACAACCTGACCGAAGATCCCGTGCACATTCATGATCTGCACGCGACTATCATGCACCTGCTGGGAGTGGATCACGAGCGGCTGACGTTCCGATATCAGGGACGGCAATTTCGTCTGACCGACGTGCACGGTGAGGTCGTGCACGACATCCTGGCTTGACCGGGCGAACGCCATCAACGCGATCGCCTCATCAAACTTCCGTTTCATGTTGAGGCTGCATCGATGTTGCGTTGTGTCTGTCTGGTTGGCTGTCTGCTCGTCGTGATCCCGGCTCGCGGGGAGACTCCTGCTGAGCCAAGCTCTTCCAAGCCACTGCAGGTTTATATCCTCGCAGGGCAATCCAACATGGAAGGGCACGCCAAGGTCGAGACGATCGACTACATGAGCGAGGACCCGCAGTCCAAGTCTTTGCTCGCGAAAATGCGCAACGAAGACGGAACCTTCCGCGTTTGCGACCGAGTTTCCATCTCGTATTTGACCGGACGAGGCGACAACAACGGCGAGGGAGTCGGCAAGCTGACCACCGGGTACGGTTCGCGACCCAAGCCGAGTGAAGACGGCGGCAAGATCGGCCCAGAGTTTACATTCGGTTTGACGATTGAAGAACACACCGACGCGCCGGTTCTGCTGATCAAAACCGCGTGGGGTGGGAAGTCACTGTTCTACGACTTTCGTCCGCCGAGTGCTGGCGTTTATCCGAGGACCAAGAACGACATCGAGCGAGACCGTAACCACGAGGAAGACTCCGGGAAGTACTATCGCTTGATGGTCCAGCATGTGAAGTCGGTGCTCGGTGATCTCGATCGAGTCGTGCCAGGTTATCAAGACGACCAGGGCTTTGAGCTAGCAGGCTTCGTTTGGTTCCAAGGTTGGAACGATGTCGTCAACCGCGATGTTTACCCACGGTTGCCTGCTGATTCGGAGCAGAACCGTTTTGAAAAATACTCCGAGTGGATGGCCGACTTCATCCGCGATGTGCGTTCCGATTTGGGCGACGTGGACTCGAGTGCGACGGACTTGCCGTTTGTGATCGGTGTGATGGGAGTTGATGGCGAGCACCCGAGCCCTGATCACCGGCAATTCCGGGATGCGATGGCGGCGCCCGCAAAGATGGACGCTTTTCGTGGCAACGTCGTCGCGGTTCCAACGGGGCCTTACTGGGACGAACCGCTCGGCGCGATTGCAAGCAAATTTGGGGAAGTCCGGCAGAAGTCGTATCAACTGCGGACGAAGCAGCGTGGGCATGAGAACCACGATGGCTCGATGAGCAAAGAGCAGCAAGCTGAGTTCATGCAGGAATTCGAACGCGAATTGATCTCGGAAGAAGAACTCGCTTTATGGAAACGCGGCGCGTCGAACGCTGGTTACCACTATCTGGGATGCGGGAAAACGATGGCCCAGATTGGAGAAGCATTCGCGTGGGCGGTGCTGGAGTTGCAAGGCAACTCCGGTGATTCATCCAACTAGGGCCGCGACAATGCGAGTCCAACACGTGAGTTCAGGCGTCGCGATCTTGCGAAAGGGTTTCGTTGGCCAAAGACCAACATCAACCCACACGATTCCACTTGAATTTGGCCATTCAAGGCGGGCTGAACTTCTCTGGTTCGAAGTTCAGCCTTCCATTGCCTACGTCAGCGACGGACGAGCTTCGCTGGTTCCGGTTGTTTCTTCGTGCTCAACCAAGAAACGTTCGGCGTCGAGAGCTGCCATGCAGCCTGTTCCGGCTGACGTGATTGCTTGACGGTAGTAATCGTCGGCAACATCACCGGCAGCGAAAACGCCGTTTGCCGATGTGTTCGTGCGGAACGACTTGGTCCACTGGATGTAGCCTTCGCTGTTCATGTCGACGGCACCGTCCAAGAACGAAGTGTTTGGTGTGTGGCCGATGGCGACAAACATGCCGCCGACCTTCAGTTCCCGCGTCGATCCATCCACGGTGTCTTTGAGACGCAGGCCGTTGACCAGTTTTTCATCGCCGAGCACTTCTTCCACCACGGTGTTCCAGAGGATCTCGATGTTGGGATGATTGATCGCACGATCTTGCATGACTTTGCTGGCACGCATTTGGTCGCGACGCACGAGCAAGTAGATCGTGTCGGCACCTTTCAGATTGGCGAGGTAAGTGGCTTCTTCGACGGCCGAGTCACCACCGCCGACAACCGCCAAGGGTTTGCTGCGGTAAACGGGCAATGCACCATCGCAAACGGCACAAGCGCTGACGCCCTTGTTCTTGTAAAGCTCTTCGCTGGGCAGACCCAAGTAATTGGCTCGTGCGCCGGTGGCGATTATCACGGTGTGAGCCTGGATCGGATCGCCGGAGGCGGGATACAAAGTGTGTGGCGGTCCGGAGAAATCGACACGTTCGATGTCGTCGCCGATCACTCGGGTGCCAAAGTTGAGGGCTTGCTGCTTCATCAGTTCCATCAGCTCCACGCCCTGCACGGCGTAGTGAGGCTGGCCGTCTTTTTCGTGTCCCTCCGGAGCCATCGGCAGGTTCCAATGGCGATCTTTGTCCACGGCGGATTCCACGAACGCACGGACGTTTCCGGCCGGGAAACCCGCGAAGTTTTCGATTTCAGTGGTGTAAGCGAGCTGACCCAAAGGAATCATTTCGGGTTTGACCGTGCCTTCGAAAAGGATCGGATCCAGGTTTGCTCGAGCCGCGTAAATGGCCGCTGACCAACCCGCCGGCCCGCTGCCGATGATGATGGTCTTTTCAATTTTGGATGGGGCGTTTCCGTTGCTTGGAGCAGAGCTCATGATTCAGTCTTGAAGAGTGA
This sequence comes from Rhodopirellula bahusiensis, assembly GCF_002727185.1. Taxonomy (NCBI): domain Bacteria; kingdom Pseudomonadati; phylum Planctomycetota; class Planctomycetia; order Pirellulales; family Pirellulaceae; genus Rhodopirellula; species Rhodopirellula bahusiensis. The sequence goes on along the minus strand of NZ_NIZW01000004.1, from coordinate 160,311 downwards.
GTGGTCGCAAATGCGAAATGGTCTCGATCGGGCCAGCGGCATCGTTCGGAGCCCACGCGTTTCGCGTATTATAGGGGGCAAACTCGAAACGACGACCGGCCAAAGGCAGGAATTCCGCCGGGAATGATCGCATGCACCATCCATAGAATGGTGAGTGCGATTCGCGTCCCGCCGCACATTCCAACCTCCCTGCCCGGTCGCCTGACTTGGCCGTTAACCGATGCTGGTCAACCGGCGTTCAGTCGCCGCCACGCTTCATCCCACCGTTCATCCCCACCTTCGCCCGCCGCTGATCACTCCGTATGAGCACTCTTGTCATTGCGATCCTTTCGATGATCGCGTTTGTTGTCGCCTACCACACTTATGGCCGCTATTTGGCGACGAAGTTGTTTCGGTTGAGCGCCGATGAAACGATGCCCAGCGTGGCACAGCGGGACGACGTCGATTTCGTTCCGACGGACCGGTCCATCGTGTTTGGCCACCATTTCACCAGCATCGCCGGAACGGGCCCAATCGTCGGTCCGGCGCTCGCGGTTTTTTGGGGGTGGTTGCCGGCATTGTTGTGGGTTGTGTTTGGATCGATTTTGATTGGCGGCGTGCACGATCTCGCCGCTTTGGTGATCTCAATCCGAAGTCGCGGAGAATCAATCGGGCAAGCCGCGGGGCGTTTGATCTCGCCTCGTGCCAAGGTGTTGTTCCTGATTGTTTTGGCGATGGCCTTGTCGATCGTCCTGGCTGTGTTTGGGTTGGTGATCGCGAATATTTTCAAGCTGTATCCCGAATCGGTGCTGTCAGTTTGGACCGCGATGCCGGTGGCGGCGTTCATCGGTTGGGCCGTGATCCGCCGCGGAGGCAACTTGGTGGTGCCCTGTTTGATCGGTTTGGGAATCTTGTACCTGACCGTTTATCTGGGCACGACGGTGTTGCCGCTGGATTTGGCCGATGTGTTGCCCGCCGATTCGGTTTACATGACTCCGGTGGTGGTTTGGACGTTGTTGTTGCTGATCTACGCGTTTTTCGCGTCGGTGTTGCCGGTTTGGTTGTTGCTGCAGCCACGTGATTTCTTGAACAGTTTGCAACTAGGCGTGGCTTTGATTTTGTTGGTCGCCGGATTGGCTATTGCTTCGCTGAGCGGACAAGCCAACTTGTCCACGGCGGCACCCGCAATCGCCAAGCAGGTGCCTGCGGATGCGCCGCCGATGCTGCCGTTCCTTTTCATCACGATCGCGTGTGGTGCGTGCAGCGGGTTTCATTGCTTGGTCAGCAGCGGAACGACGAGCAAGCAATTGAAGAACGCTCGCGATGCTCAGATGATTGGTTACGGTTCGATGCTGGGCGAAGGCATGCTGGCTGTGTTGGTGATCCTGGCCTGTTGTGCGGGCGTTGGAATGGGGCGTTTGACTCGAGATACATCGTCGGGTTCGATCGAAATCACGCGGCAAGAACCCGTCGCGATGGCGGAAGCTGCCGCGGGCGAGGCGGTGCTGGATGGTTCAGCTGCCTGGCGTTCCTACTATCGGACGGGGCCAACCGCTGCTGACGAGGCTGCGGGAACGGTTGCCGCGGGAGGTGGATGGAAGGGGCAAGGGCTCGATAAAAAGCTGGCCGCGTTCATCGACGGTGGTGCCAATTTTGTCTCAGCCATCGGTGTTCCGTTGAAATACGGCGTCGCAATCATGGCAGTGATGGTGGCTTGTTTCGCCGCAACGACATTGGACACCGCGACTCGTTTGCAACGCTACGTGATCAGTGAACTCGCATCTTCGGCGGGCTGGCAAACGGGCACCAACAAATACGTCGCGACGACGATTGCCGTCGGGGTCGGAATGGCCATCGCCGTTTTTGCGGGTGACAGTCCCGGCAAAGGTGGTTTGATGTTGTGGCCACTGTTCGGTGCGACGAATCAGTTGCTGGCAGGTTTGGCGTTGATGGTCGCAGTGTTCTATCTTGCCAGGCGTAGTCGGCCCGTTGCCGTTCTGGCGATCCCGATGGGAATGATGTTGTTGTTGCCTGCCTGGGCGATGGTGTTTGACTTGGTGAACAACTGGTGGCCCCAACGGGACTACGTGCTGATCGGATTTGGAGCGTTGGTGCTGGTGCTGCAAGCCTGGATGGTCGGCGAAGCGATCGCTCTTTGGCGGCGATTGCCGCAAGTGATCGAGCAGGCGGAAGCCAACGGAGAGTCCGTCAGCGGCGATCCTCTCGCGGCCCACTAGCGAGCAAGGAGGGTCTGATTTCGAGCTCCGAGATCGTGATTCGACCGCGAGAATCAGCCTCAATTGCGAATCGCCGCTGCGCATTTGCGTTCTCTGGATGGCTCGTCCAGGTAGAAAATCCTGGTTGAGGAAGCTTTGCGCGATTCGGCAGCGGATTTCTTCATAATATCTTCAACACGGTTTGCCGGCGCGAATCGCGGCATTGGCAATGTTAAGGGGGATGGAATCTCGCAAAACCCAGTGTTTTAGGGGGATGAATAGGCTACTCGACTGCCCTTTCGCGTCTGTTTGTCAAGCCAGGAATCAGGACTACAATCCCACCGCGCGGGCACCAAACCGCATCGCAGAACTGAATCTGTCGGATTTGTGCCTCATTGAATCAGACGTTCTCCCCACCCCCCATTGTCTCCGTATTCTGGCGATCCGAACATGAAATTTTCTTCTTTTGCTTCCTCGTGCTTGATCGCTCTCGCGGTCGTTTCGACGGGCTGTGACAAGTCTTCTTCGAACACCGACGCCGGAGGCGATTCCACCGCCCCGGTGACCGAGTCGAACTTGGTCGGCACGATCAAGGTTGATGGCAGCAGCACCGTTCAGCCAATCAGCAACGCTATTCGGGAAGGCTTCATCAAAGAACACCCTGAAGTTGACATCATCGTCAGCGGGAACGGGACCGGAAACGGTTTCAAGAGCTTCTACGACAAGGGCACGGACATCTCCGACGCATCACGTCCGATCAAAGGCGGCGAATTTGAAGAGTGCAAAGAAAGCGGCGTTGAGTTCGTCGAACTTCCTGTTGCTTACGATGGTCTGACCATCGTTGTGAACCCGCAAAACGATTGGGTCAAAGAACTGACCGTTGATCAACTGAAAACCATGTTCGTTGGCGAAGAAGCCGTGAAGAACTGGAGCGACGTGGATCCTAGCTGGCCAGAAGAAGCCATCCAAATTTACTCCCCCGGTACCGGTTCGGGCACGTACGATTACTTCCACGAAGTGTTGGCAAAGAAGTCGAAGAAAGAACTTCGTGGCGACATGAACTTGAACGAAGACGACAACATCCTGGTCAAAGGTGTTTCGGACAACAAATTCGCGATCGGTTTCTTTGGCGTTGCTTACTACGAAGAAAACAAAGACAAGCTGCGTGCGGTTCCAATCGTCAACCCGAAGGACGAAGTCGCTTACGAGCCAACCACCGACAACATTGCTTCGAACAAGTACGCTCCTTTCAGCCGCCCGTTGTTCATCTATGTCAACACTGAGTCGTTGAATCGTGCGGAAGTTCAAACCTTCGTTGAATACTTCTTGGTCAACACACCAGAAGTCAGTGAAAAGGTTGGCTACGTCCGTTTGCCAGAGGCCGTGATGGCCAAGGCTCAAACCAACTTGGACGCCGTCAAAACCGGCACCCACTTCGTTGACGAATCTGGCGAAAGCCGCAGCGGTGCACTCACTGACTTGTTCGTTGACGAAAACCTCGTCAAGTAAGTTGACCGTTCCGGTTTCTTTCAAACTGTTCTACTCGTCGCCGTTCCGGCGGCGAATGCTTTTCTTAAGGTCGCCTTGCTGATCAAGCAGGGTGGCCAATCGGGGTGACTGCCTTGAATCGTCCAGCCGCACTAGTCAATAAGAAGTTCCGGTCGACGGGAATCGGCGTGGTGCAAGAAAAAGCCATGGTGGCTTTGCTCGCATTATGTGCTCTGCTGACCATCGGGATCACCGTGGGCATCATCGTGATGTTGATTGGTGAGAGCTGGCATTTCATTCAGAGCAAGTATGTCTCTCTGAGTGGTTTCCTAACCGGAACCGAGTGGACTGCACTTCAGAGCAAAGACATCGAGAAGGCCCAGTTTGGGATCTGGCCACTGTTGTCCGGGACTCTACGAGTCACGGTCATCGCGATGCTAATCGCATTGCCATGCGGTTTGATCACGGCGATCTATTTGTCGGAGTTTGCTTCGAGCCGTGTTCGAGCCATTTTGAAGCCAACATTGGAAGTCATCGCGGGGATACCCACGGTGGTTCTTGGTTACTTTGCGGTCTTGGTGGTCAGTCCATCGTTGCAATTCTTTTCCGGTGGCGGTTTCGACACGTTCAATGCAACCAGTGCCGGGATCGCGGTTGGTATCTTGTGTTTGCCGATGGTAAGCAGTTTGTCCGAAGACGCTCTGCACGCCGTTCCAAGAGCTCTTCGCGAAGGGGCCTATGGTTTGGGGTGCACCCCATTTGAAACATCCATCAAGGTTGTTGTTCCCGCGGCTCTTTCAGGAATCATCTCCGCCTTCTTGCTGGCGTTCAGCCGTGCGATTGGCGAGACGATGGTGGTGGCTTTGGCTGCGGGAACGCGAGCCACGTTCACAGCGGATCCGCGTGAGCAATCTCAGACGATGACAGGCTTCATTGTCGAAATGATCAAAAGTGAGAACGAGTACGGGACCGTTCAATACTTCAGTTTGTACGCGGTCGCATTCACGCTGTTTGTGATCACATTTGGAATGACCTTGGTCGGCCAATTGATCCGCCGTCGTTACCAAGAAGTTTATTCCTGATTCATCCCGCGTCTTTTCTCCCACATGCAAATCTAATGGCGACTGCTACCAGCTCATCGGTCGACGACGGCAGCCCACCCCCGGAATCTGGGTATCCGGGCGGCGGCTTTGCGGTATCGACTGACAACTCGAGTCGACGCAAACTCTACAGCCGTTTGTTTTATCTGCTCTGCGTTTTGATCTCCGGCCTCAGCGTTGTGGTTCTGGGGGTTCTGTTGGTTTCCATTGGATGGCAAGGCCATTCACGGTTGACCTGGGACTTGCTGCAGAATTCACATAGCGAACTCAATCCTGACTCGGCCGGTATGTGGCCGTCGATTGTTGGTTCGATCTTCATCTGTGGCATTTGCGCCGCGTCGGCTTTGCCCCTGGGCATTGGCACGGCGATCTTCTTGGAAGAGTTCAAGCCGAACAGCAAGCCACTGCGGATGCTGCACAGCTTCATCCAGTTGAATATTTCTAACCTCGCCGGCGTTCCGTCAATCGTTTACGGATTGTTGGGGTTGAGTTTGTTCGTCTTCATGTTCAACGTTTTTGGCCGGATTCAAGTCAACGAGTCCAGCGGAACCGAGTTGTTTGGTGTGAACCACTACTACCAAGTTCTCTCGCTCGCGGGGGGCGGCCACACGGTTCTGATCCCTCAGGAAGAGGAGGCCGAGAAGACCATCAAGATTGACGCTCCAACGCAGGCGGTCGATCGCGACGGACAGAAGTTTGAATTGGCGATTTGGGATCCTGCCTCGGGTGAACCCAAACCAAGCGATCCGAAGGTTCGAGAAAGAACCGTTCGCAAAGGCCAAGGTGGTGGCTCTTACTCCGAGACGAAGTGGTATTACCTGCGGCTTCCATTTGGCAAGAGTTTCCTCGCGGCGGGGCTGACGCTCTCCTTGGTTATTTTGCCTATTGTGATCATCGCGTCTCAAGAAGCCCTTCGCGGAGTGGCCCCTAGTTTGCGGGAAGCTTCGTTTGGTTTGGGATCCACGAAATGGCAAACCGTTCGGCACGTTTCGCTCCCCGCGGCGATGCCGGGTATCATGACGGGCGCCATTTTGGCGATGGGGCGTGCGATTGGTGAAGCTGCACCGATCTTGGTTGTCCTGGGTGCTGCGGTGGCGAAGAATTCCGGACCCCAGAATTTGATGGATAATGTGGTGACGATGCCGGTACTGATTTTTAATTGGGCTGGTCGACAGCAAGCGGCTTATCAGGAACTCGCCGCCGCGGCGATTATTGTGCTGCTTGCAGTCTTGTTGCTGATGAATTCAGCGGCGATTTATCTTCGACAAAAAATGCGGGTGGGATAAAACAGTCCAATGAAAGCTCTAAACGCGAATACTTCCACGATGTCTGAAGTCTCTCGATCGGCGACTCCCCAATCGGATGCACCCGCGAAAGCGGAGGTGGCGCCGGAGATTTGCATTCGCATTGCGAATTTCAACGCTTGGTACGGTTCGTTCCAGGCGATCCACGATCTGTCACTCGATGTGCCTCGCAACCAAGTGACGGCCTTCATCGGCCCCAGCGGTTGTGGCAAGAGCACGTTGTTGCGATGGATCAACCGGATGAACGACATCGTTCCTTCCGCGAACAGTCGCGGAACACTGATGATCGATGAACTGGATGTGCTGGCGCAAGCGACCGACGTCGTGAATCTTCGTCGTCGCGTCGGGATGGTGTTCCAAAAACCCAACCCGTTTCCAAAATCGATCTACGAAAACGTTGCCTTCGGTCCAAAGCTGCACCTCTATCTGAGTCGCGCAGAATTGGACGAGTTGGTCGAATGGTCGCTTCGCAAAGCGGCAGTTTGGGATGAAGTGAAGGATCGACTTCACGCCCCAGCATTGGGGTTGTCGGGTGGTCAGCAGCAGCGATTGTGCATTGCTCGCGCGATTGCAGTGGGGCCCGAGGTGTTGTTGATGGATGAGCCATGTAGCGCGCTGGATCCTGCCAGCACTTTGGCGATCGAGGATTTGATCTATGAGTTGCGTGAGCAATACACGATCGTCATGGTGACGCACAACATGCAGCAAGCCAGTCGCTGTAGCGATCGGACGGCTTTCTTCTTTGAAGGAAAGTTGGTCGAATCAGGGCCCACGCAGGATGTCTTCACCAAGCCTCAAGAGAAGCGAACCGACGATTACGTTCGCGGGCGTTTCGGTTGATCCGATCTCGTTGCGTTGGCAGGCAATATCTATTTATTCTCATCCTTCGGCGAACGATGTTCGCTCGAGGATCGCTTTGGAAACACGTATGAGCAAGCATCTCCATCGAGCCGTCATGGATCTCCGCACCGATTTGGTGGAGCAATTTGGCGTTGTCGAGCAGATGATCAATATGTCCGTGCGGGCACTCGTCGAACGCCGTCCCGACATGGCGGTTCAGGTGATCGAAACCGACGACAAGGTTGATGCGAAAGACATACGAATCGAGGAAGAGTGTTTGAAGTTGTTGGCGCTTTATCAGCCGGTCGCAATTGATTTGCGTTGGATGGTTTCGGCGATCAAGCTCAATGGTGAGTTGGAACGGATGGCTGATTTGGCCTGCAATATCGCCGAGAGAAGCAAGTCTTTGGATTTGTTTCCGTTGTTCGCTGTGCCAGATGATATCAACAAAATGGTGACCATCACGTTGGAAATGGTCCGGGAAGCTTTGGACTCGTTCATTGAGCAAGACGCTAGTCTCGCGCGTGACGTGATCGCTCGGGATGATGAGGTGGATCGTCTGAACGTCGAATTGATCGAAGAGTTGCAATCGATGATGAAGACCGACACGGACTGGGTCGAGCCCGCTGTTCATTGCTTCAGTGCCACGCGTCATCTGGAACGAATCGCGGACATGGCCACCAACGTTGCGGAAGAAACCATTTACATGGTCAGCGGCGACATCGTCCGGCACAAACACCACCTGGAAGAAGGCAAGGCTCACTGAGGCGGTTGGTACGGATTGCCGGATTCGTAAGGTTTCCGCAGGTCTCCGTTTTTTGTCGGCGGAAGTTCGTCACCCAGGGGTGACTGCAAGGGCGACGGTTCATCGTCGTCTTCGCCGATCGCCAGCAGGCGTTTCCGGTTCTCTTCCCAGCGTTCTCGTTGCTGCTTGAGCTTCTTGTCGATGAGAAGGGTCAATGCGGGCAAGACAACGGCCAGCAGAATGGCGATCAGGGTCATGATTCCGCAGGATTGTCAGCGGAATTATCTGGCTCGTTTGTCGCCTCGAACAGAATTGCATCGATTCGTTGCTCCAAGGGAGTTTGTGCATCTCGAATTTGAGCGGCCTGTTCAAAATCTTGTTTGGCGACGAGGTTCTCTTTCTCGATCTGCATTTGCTCCACTTTGTCGAGCAGGTCGCGGAGCTCTGCTGAATCAGGGCAATATCTCAATGCGATTTCTCGATCGGGAGCGGACCAATATCCGATCTCTTTGCATGCTTTTCCGATCTGAGTGAACACTGCCATTTCTGTTGATATTTTCAACGGATCATATTCGAGGGTGATGTTGCGAATGAACTTTTGGGAGTCGAAAGAAAGTACCAGGTGTTGTGGACCAGTCCTCAAGATGAGATTTCCCAACCGTTCGAAGAAATTGTGTGGCGGAGCGGATGGAAGCGTGATCCGCACCGAGTCAGCTATCACGGTTGCGTCCAGGTTTCGTTCTCGCAATCGTTCCGCAATCGCTGTCGGGTCCCAGGTCTTGTTTGATGGCACGTGGTACATGTCAGCAATTCCGAAAGCCAAGTTTTTCAAGTCGAGCCATCGGAACAATCGATTTGATAGTCCGAGTGGTCGCGTCAAGAGAGCTCAGTATGAGGGCATCGGTTGGCGTGGAGTTGCGGTTTGCCTAAAAAAAGCCTCGAAACTGAAGTGCAGTTCCGAGGCTTTGGATCGTTGCTTGGCGTTGCCAATGACTCGCAGAGCCAATCAGGTCGTTGGGAGTTCGACCAGCTTCTTTTCCTTGGCCATTTGACGGATGTCCTCGGTGATCTTCATCGAGCAATACTTTGGTCCGCACATGCTGCAGAAGTGGGCGCTCTTGAAGGTGTCTTGAGGAAGTGTTTCGTCGTGGTATCGCTGAGCTGTTTCCGGGTCGAGTGACAAACGGAATTGCTCTTTCCAGTCGAATGCAAATCGAGCTTTCGAAAGGGCGTCATCACGATCTTGGGCGCCTTTGCGTTTGCGTGCGACGTCAGCGGTGTGGGCGGCAATCTTGTATGCAATCACGCCTTGCTTGACGTCTTCTTCGTTTGGCAGACCCAAGTGCTCTTTGGGCGTCACATAGCAAAGCATGGCGGCGCCGTGCATGCCGGCATTGGCCGCACCGATGCAGCTGGTGATATGGTCGTAGCCAGGAGCGATGTCGGTGACCAATGGGCCCAAGACATAGAACGGAGCACCGTGGCAGACTTCGATTTGCCGCTCGATGTTCATTTGGATTTGGTCCAAAGGAATGTGTCCTGGTCCTTCAACCATGACCTGCGTGCCTTTTTCCCAGCCGCGTTTGGTGCATTCACCAAGAACGTCCAGTTCAGCGAACTGAGCGTCGTCGGAAGCGTCTGCGATCGAACCAGGACGCAGTCCATCGCCCAGCGACCAAGTCACGTCGTACTCACGCATGATGTCGCAAAGATCGTCGAAGGCTTCCAGCAATGGGTTTTGCTTGTTGTGAGCCATCATCCATTTGGCGATCAGCGATCCACCGCGGCTGACGATACCGGTCACGCGATTGACGGTCAGGTGCAGGTGTTCCAGTTTGACGCCGCAGTGAATCGTCATGTAGTCGACGCCCTGCTTGGCTTGGTGCTCGACCATGTCCAAAAAGTGCTGGGCGTTCATGTCTTCGATGTTGCCGCCAAGCTCTTCCAGCATTTGGTAGATCGGCACGGTTCCGATTGGAACGGGGCTCTTTTCAATGATTTGACGACGGATGTTGTCGATGTCTTTGCCGGTCGACAAATCCATGACCGTGTCGGCACCGAAGTGAACAGCGGTGTGAAGCTTTTCCAGTTCCTCACCGACGTTGCTGGTGACGGCGCTGTTGCCGATGTTCGCGTTGATTTTGCACTTGGCAGCGATGCCGATCGCCATTGGTTCCAAGACGCCAGCCGCATGGACCTTGTTGGCTGGGATCACCATGCGTCCCGCGGCGACTTCGTCGCGAATCAGCTCGACCGGCAAGTCTTCGCGTTTGGCGACGGATTCCATTTCGGAAGTGATTTCGCCCGCGCGGGCAGACAGCAACTGGGTCATGCGATTAGAACTCAGGAATTCGGAGTGCGAATGGTTTGTTAAAAGTTATACGTCAGCACCGGTGCATCGAGTAGGCCGCAAAAAGGCGACTTCGACAGGTTGCCCAACGATTTTGGGTGCCGGATCAACCGACGATGCCGCGCTCGATTTCACGGCCGATTTGATCCCAGGACATGTCAGCGGCTTCCTCGGGAACGCCACCCGAAAGTTGCAGCAGCCACGAGAGGGCGTGCACGCGTTCAGCGACGACACCCGGATCAAGTTCGCCGGGAATGTCTCGTCCCGCCGCTCCTTCAACCGCCAATTTCCACCACAAGCAAACATGCAAATCGGCGGCTCGGAGAAGCTCTTCCACAGGCCGCAAAATGGCATGCCCGATCAGGTCTTCGTGGGGAAGCGACAGGATCAGTCGAAGCACACTGGCGAGGTCGCAGCGTTCGTCCGGCCAATCCAGTTCAGGCTGCATCTGTAGAGCCCACTGCAATGTGTGCAGCGATTCGTATCGCCATGCGGCGGTGTCGACCATTTCTGCGGGAGGCGAAACAAAGTCGAAGAAATCTTTCTCGGCCGGAGTCAACGCATCCGCCGCCAAGGGTGATCGCTCGCGGACTCGGTCCAGGTCCAGGGTCTGCCCGTTGGCCATCGCTTCGGCGCGAGCGGCGACGGCGAAGAGGCCAAGCATTCGTTTTGCGGCGATGGCTGGTGCAAATGTCTCGGTTTCGCTGCTGCTGGGCAGAGGAGCGGTGCCGTCGACTGGGTCGAGATTGCGATTGCGAATGGCTGTTTCTGAGTCGAGGCGTCGTTGCCGCGATTCAGGAAGAAACGGAATTTGTGCTTCCGCATCAAAGGACCCCGGTCCGTGCAGCTGTCGACCAGCAGGATCCCTGAGCAAGGCTGGTTCGCCGTCTGACTCGGGAATCCACCAAAGTGCGTTGACGCTCCATGCCCAATCGGCCCATTCCGTCGAAGGGAATGGAGTGGCGTTTGATTCCAATCGGTAGACGTGCCTGGCGCGTTGGAGATGTCGCTGCAGAGGCGCAGCCAGCGGGTTGGGGGACTGATTCGAAGAATCAATCTGCTCCCAGCATTCTTCCAACAGGTCTTCGGCTGCCTCGGGGGCAAGTTCAGTTGCACCGCAATTCGATTCGATTTCCGCAGGATTCGCGGGGACGCGAACGGTTGAAATGGCGAATCGAATGGGAGAGTTTTTTGGCTCGGACGGACTGCCCATCGGGCTCAGCCGAGACCCCATTTTTCTTGGAACCAAGCCACTCGGTCAGCACGACGAGGGCTGTAATTCGCGGTTGGTTTAAACTTTTCGCGTTTCAGGAAACTGACCATCGCGGCTGCAGGCACGTAAGCGTGCTGAGTGATCGCGTCGGTGGTTTCGCTGTCAGCTTTCCAGTTGTAAAGGATCGCTTTGTCGCGTTCGAACCATTCGTCAAGGTAGGCCGCGTCGGTCGAGCTGCAGACAACGTGTTCGTAGTCTTTTTTACACAAGAAACCGAGCATTCGTCCCGCCATGTCGCGGGTCCGCGCGGTGTCGCCATCACAAGTGGCCGAGGCAACGTTCCAGACCGATGCAAAGCCATGCTCGTCGGTGTCGTCTTTGTTGTAACGCAGGACGATTTCGACGGGGGTTTCTTCTTGGGGCGTATCTTCGGTTTGCTCGGTAGCCATAAAGCGTCAGGGCGCAGCTTGTGAGGGGTGAAAGGGAAGTCCGTTATTGAACACGAAAACGCCTAGAAAGAGAAGTCCCCGCCGTGGTGCTGCGTGAAATTCCGCTTGGTGATCGGCCGCAAAGATGGAATAATCTTCGGGCGCTGCAGTGATTCGGCTGCGAGCGAAATCCCACGGATGGTGACGAAAGCGATACGGTGGCAAAGCGTCAAGGACGAAGAAAACGAGCGGCTGGCGGTAGAGACTTGCTCACCGGGGTTTCGGTGGCTGATGTTCCCGTTGCAAAAGACTCCGGCAATCGTTCTTCGCAAAGTCCGGCCGATGCCACGTCGCCACCAACTTTGTCCAGCCGGTTGGTCGAGGGTTTCGGCCATGATCCTCTAGATCCTTACTGCGAGCGACCGTGTGACATGGTCGGTGCTGAGGACTCGGCTGGTCTTCAGGCCAAAATCAAAACCCAGTGCCCGCCGGTGCCCGGTGTCTACGGTATGTTCGACCGGCACGGAGAATTGATCTACGTCGGCAAGAGTCGATCGCTGCGGCATCGACTGATGAGCTATTTTGGCGAAGCGGCGTCCAAGGAAAAAGCTGGCCGAATCATTGAAAATTCAAGAGCGATTCAGTGGGAGACCCAGCCCAGTGATTTCGCAGCCCAGTTGAGAGAGCTTGATTTGATTCGTCGCTGGGCACCTCGATTCAACGTTCAAGGGGTTCCTCAGAGGCAGCGCCCGGTTTATTTGTGCCTCGGTCGGAAACCAGCCGAAACATTTTTCCTCGCTAGCACCCCGCCGACCTCTGATTGCGTTGCGGTCGAAGGTCCATTCTTTGGGCTGGCTCGCATGCGGAATGTCATTGACGCGCTCAACAAGACATTCCAGCTTCGCGATTGCAGTCAGAAAACGGTCTTTCAATTTCGCGACCAGCTTTCTTTGTTCGACCTGCAGCCACGACCTGGTTGCTTGCGTCTTGAAATCGGCACGTGCTTGGGGCCGTGCGCGGCGGCGTGTTCGCGTGAAGAGTACTTGCAACGTGTCAACGCAGCCGAGAGTTTTCTTGATGGGTTCAACGACGAGCCGTTGACTGCCGTTCAAGAGTTGATGGAATCGGCGTCGGCCAACCAGCAGTACGAATTGGCCTCGCGAGCACGTGACACGATGAAGTCGCTGGCCTACGCAACTCGCAAGCTGTCTTACTTGTCGCATGCACGGCGTGATTATTCGTTCGTATACGCTGCCACGGGATACGACGCCTGTTCGATTTGGTATTTGATTCGATCGGGTGAAATCATCGATGTCGTTGCTGCGCCCAAGGACCGTGACCAGTATCAGCAGTTGCGTCCGACGATGCAGAAGTGGGCGTCTTTGTTGAAACGCCGTCATGAACGAATCCGTGCCGATCATCCACACAGCGTCTCGGTCGTTGCCAAGTGGTTCCGCAAGCACCGCGGCGAACTCAAGCAAACCTTCCAGCCGGAAGCAGCCGGAAGACGCTACCACCGCCTCGCCCACCATCGCGCTGAGTCCCTGTGAAGCCGAGTCCCTGAGAAGCTGAATCCCTGAGAAGCTGAATCCCTGTGAAGCTGGGGCCCTGAGAAGCTGGGGCCCTGTGAGCTGATTCGCCGCGTTCGCCGTCAATCTGCCAGGCTCGAAACAACCGCATTCATTTCGGCGGGCGAAATTTGTTTACACGCGGCTAGCAGCATCTTTTTCAAATGCCGCTTACCCTCGAATCCTGACGGGGATCCAATGTTTCCTAGAGGGCCTTTGCTGTCAATGATCTTGGTTCCGTCGGCCGTGAACATCGCGTGAAAGGGGATGCCGACATGTCTACCTTCGGTCAAGCGGTTCACGATTTCGCTGTTCTTTGAGCGGGAGCCTTGTTCCAGTTTCAGCATCACAAAGTCCTTGCTAAGGACGTCGCTGTGATCGTCCAACCAGCGATTGAATGTGAAGCATGGTCCGCAATAGCGTCCGCTCAATCGCACCCAGACCCGGCGGTCCGTTTTCTTGGCCAGCGCGAACGCTTCGTTCCAAGCTGCTTTCATGTCAACTTCCACTGGAGCGTGTTGGCTCAAAAATGCTGACGCCTGGGAGATGCTGCGCGGATCGTTGATGTCAAACGTTTCGCGTCCGGATTCAATTCCTGATTTGTTATAAGCGATCGCGGTAATTTGGTTGTCGTCGGGAATCATCCAGTTTTGATTCACTGCTAAATTGGTGTCTGCTGGATCGGGACGGTAGGTCAGCGTCATGAACTTTGCCGCGAGAGGATTGTTCCGATAGCTCGTCAGGTGATCGCCGACGAACCGCTCCGCTTCGACGCTTTCATGGGAGAGAATGACCATCGGATGGTAGCCGCCCAGTTTGCAGTCCCGCACTAAGGTTGACCAACGTTGAGCGATTGGTTTGGTAGCGACGCTGGTTTGCGTTGTGCTGCGAAGTTTGGAAGTCAGCGGCGGACGTTTTTCACCGGGTTGCAAGTAAACCTCGTCGAGCGGCCAGTCCTGTCCTTCCGCATAAATTCGGGTTGCTAAAGAGGCCGGTAGGCCCGTGATCGCATACTTCCCATCGGCATCGGATGTTGCAATCCGCTCCACAAGTCTCACTCGAGAAGGAAACGAAATCGTTCCGAACGGATTGACCGTTTGGGAATCGGTTGGATCGCCTATGTTTCCGATCGCGGTGATCTTTCGTCCGGTAGCAGGGGTTCCGTCCGAGTTTGTCACGCGACCGCGAATCGTCTGCGTCGGATACATCGTGACAACGATCGGCTTGGAGAGGTCTTTGGCGACGGTGACGCCCGCGAATCGATTGTCGTCAGTGACCGCCCCCACTCCAAGCTTGGTTGCCGGAGTGGTGAATGAGAACGTTGTTTCGCCCTTCAGTCGAATGGTTCGTTTGTCTCGAGTCTTGCCGTCGATGGCACCGATTGTCAGTTTGCAGTCGGCCAAAGAGGCGTCAGTGTTTTCTGCCAACACCAGCTTTCCTGTCACCAGTCTTGATTCGGCGATTTCTCGGTGAAGTTCAACAAAGTTCTCGCTGTTTTCCGCCGCATCGATGCGAGCTGAACTTCGCCAGTCTTTTTGAGAAGCTGAAACTTCCACGGTGCCGGGAAGCACGAGCATTGTTGCGATTCCATCCTCGTTGGTGGTTGCCCAATTGCTTCGCCCAGTGACACCTGACCGGGATTCTCCCTCTTCGATCCATTCGTAGCGGTGCTTCTCTCTGAATGCCACGCTGACGTTGGCGATGGGGGTTCGATCCAGGCCGGCAGTCAACTTGGCCTTGGCCACGACGCCGTTTTGTAGCGTCAACTCAGGTGCATTGACTTGCGACGTCTTCGGATCAAACGCAAGCACGTCCGAGTAGTCACTGATCAAATTCGAGTCGTTGATGCGGACGCAGTAGGTTGCACCGGGGAGCACGTCGATCCAAAAGCGTCCCTTGGAATCGGTGATCACATAAAGCTGTTCGCTATGACCATCCGTTTCTGCCTGGAAAGTTCCGGCTTGAACATTGAAGCCGGCCAAATTTGTCAGATCACCTTTGAGTGTTCCCATCACTCGGTGGCGCTCGACGCGTCGTTTCAGCGTGATGACCAGCGCGTCATCGACAGGAGTCGCTTTTTTGAGAATGAACCAGTCTTGGCTGAGCAGTTCGGCGTAGCGATAGACCTCCGGCCAATCCGGGAAATATTTCAAAACGGCTTCACCATTCGAATCCGTCTTCAATTGCCACTGATCGGTCGTGCCGATGTAGTTGACGTACGGCACGGGAGTCGCCAACTGCATTCGGAATTCAACGCCCTCGATACCGTTGCCATCTTCGTCAACCATGCGGATGGTTTGGTCACGACACTTTGACAGTTCAACGTAGTGAACCGGGGCGTTGCCATCTCGCACGGGTTGGCGACTGAATTGATAGCCGCCGACGCGATGGTCGGCGGTCCACGCCGTGATGGACGACAACCTTTTGTTTTCGTAGAGACCGATTCGAGCCATCCCGTTGCGGTCGGTTTTCTCGCGAGCGGTTCGACCGAATGCGATTTGAACCTGCACGTCTGCGTTTGGAACAGGTTGGTTCTTCTCGGTGACATGGATCTCGGTGAAGCCTGTTGGGCGTTGTAGCTCGACGTTCATGCCACCTTCGAGGAGACCATGGAGTTCACGGCGACTGACATGGTGAAAGGCGCGTTCGTCGCTGGTGCCATCTCGGCGAACATCGACTTTGAGGCTGTACCAATTGGAACCCGAGGCCGGCAACCAAGCCTCGAAAGTATTGTCGCTGATCGTTGGCGTGATGCGTTGAGTGCTGTAAGCGAATTGAAGCGAGATCTCGATCAGCGGATCAGCAACTGGATTGCCGTCCGGGTCAATCACGGAGCCTCGCAAGAGAACTTCGGTCGACGCGCCAACACCGCGGGTTTGGATTCCCAATTCATCGGATTGCTCGCGGGCGTTCTTCGGTTCCTCCGCCATCGAACTGGGACGCAAGACGGAGACCGTACCGCTGATCATCGTGATGACAACTAAGACGCCAATCGCAATCGAACGGTTGACAGCGATTCGTGAACGAGTCGCGTCCAGCAGTGATCCAATGCGTTGCTGCAGGTCGTTAGGCCGCGCCATCGCGAGCCCGATCGCACGTTGAGAGTGCCGATAGTCGCGAGCAACGTTGAGCAACAGTTCTGCGTAATCGGAAGCGACGACGCCCGAGCGGAGGACATGATCGTCGCACGCTTGTTCTCGCTCGACATGCAAACGAGCGACGGCCAGCCAAACAAAAGGATTGAACCAGTAGAGCGAGCGGCAGATTTCGGCGATGGACTGGGTTAGCATATCGCGACGGACAACATGGGCCAGCTCATGAAG
Source organism: Rhodopirellula bahusiensis (assembly GCF_002727185.1). Classification (NCBI taxonomy): domain Bacteria; kingdom Pseudomonadati; phylum Planctomycetota; class Planctomycetia; order Pirellulales; family Pirellulaceae; genus Rhodopirellula; species Rhodopirellula bahusiensis. The sequence goes on along the minus strand of NZ_NIZW01000004.1, from coordinate 143,757 downwards.
CAGCACCGATTTTAATCTTTCCTCGGGCCACTCCAAGCAGTCGGTTGGCAGCAGAACGGCCGGACGAAAAATGCCAGCAGCACAAGGCATCGATAAATCTTCTCGATGCAGCAAGGCGACATTTGACAGCAATGGGGAGGAGTCTGAATCAGTCCACTCCTGACAGATATTGGCGAACAACGCGAGTACACGCTGGTCAGCAATCGGTTGAGCTTGGGAAATCCATCTCTGGGTCTGAATCCAATGACGCAAGCAGTTGGCGAATAGGATGCCGGCCCCGATCAGGTACAACGCAATCCACCAAGGATGGTTTTTTATTGGCGTTTGATTAGCAGTTGGCATGGGACTCACCATCGCCGGAGCAACGCTTCTTTGATGCACGAGATTAGGGGGAGACGCAACATCGGCGAATGACTCGTTGGATATCTGTTCGGAGGACAACGGTGCAGCCATGTCGACCGACAGCGATTCGCCCACTTCGGTAGTGGGGACAATTGGATCGGCCGAAGTGATCGTTGCGACCACGGCGACAGGTTTCGGCGTCAAGACGTTGACTCGATAGCTCGGCAGCAGCCAAGCGATCAGAGGAATGCACAACGATCCACATAAACCAAGCGTCCAAACCCGATGCCGAACCGCGGCGGAGGATCGGCGAAAGATCAATGACATCGCAGCCACAATCGCCATCAAAGCCAGTGACTTCCAGGCAATGTCGAGCATCCAATCGCTGAGTGACATCTCAATTCCCCTGCTTGCGAGCTTGGTCAATGGATCGTTGAAGGTCTGCCAATTCTTCGTCGGACAATCGGCACGAGGAGTCGTCCAGCAATGCAGCGAGCATCTTGCTGGGGGAGCCTTCGAAGAAAGTCGACATCAGGTGAGTCAACGCCGAACGTCCGGCTTTCTCACGTGATCGAGTCGCCGAGTAGAGATGGCGAACGCCTTCGCGGTCTCGACGAAGGAACCCTTTGGTTTCCAAGATTCCCATCATCGTGCGGACGGAGGAATAACTGGGAGGATCGTTCAACCGCGATCGCACATCCGAAACGGACGCACGCCCGAAGTGATAAACGGCGTCCAGTATCTGACGCTCGCGGGCTCCAAGTTTGGGCGGTTCTGCGGATTTCTTCTTTGCCATCACTACCCGATCCCATAAGTGTCAATGAATTAACATGTGCCAATGTAATGACACAGATCGGGCGGCGTCAAGCTTTTTCATTCACCTTCGAATAAATCTTTCAAATCCAGGATGGCGGCGGGTTGGATTGATGGTGAAGTTGAGTCACCGATTTTGAAACTTGCGAGTTGGGTGTAACGGCTTCTGGTTGGGGCACGCATCACATGCAATTGTTGGTTCGGTACGTTGACGACCCAGTGCACGGAGAGTCCCGCCTCGGCGTACAAGTTTGCCGTTTCGCTGAGGTCGTATTGCAAGCTTGAATCGGACACCTCCATCGCGAGAACGGCGTCGCTGAACGCTCGCATTCCGGGGAGGGTAGTGCGCGCCTTTTCCTATGCTCGGCCCTCACCCTCGCGTACGCCTGAACGGCGTCGCTCGACCTCTCCCCAAACTTCGTTTCGGGAGAGGTACGCCGTGTGTAAATTTGCCGAGAAGCGGCACTTACAAACTGCACGACCTCTGCGTTCAGGAGGGTGAATTCAATCTCGCGAGCACGGCACTTGAAAACTGCATCGTCTCTGCCTCGGGCGGGGTTCTGCAAAGGATTGCCGGATTGGCACTTTAGCGGGCGGATTCGAGTTCGTCGTTTTTCAGCTAAGCTATTCGAAACGGACAACACGCTTCTCTCTGAAAACTCTTGATGCTGCCGCACTCCGAATATGTTGAACAAGCGTATTTGTTCGACTTGCTACGACAACGCATCGCCGAGCAAACTCCGATGCAGGAGTTGCTTGAGCAGTTGCGGCACGAATTGCTCGCGACGACTCGGTTGCCGATGGCGATCGAGTTCATGCTCACGGAACTTCGGCACACTGGATTGATGGGCCCGGCGATGGAGCGACTGTCGCACTATTTCTCGCCGTTTCAAACCTATCTGATCAACGAATCGGAAGAGGAAGCCGGTCGGTTCACCATTCATTTGGCACTTCAGATTCTGCAGGCCGATGCGAAGTTGAGGTCTCAGTTCAGTGAGCAATTGGAAGCGGCTGAGTCGGGTGTGTCGCCCGCTGCTCAGGCCAATTCGCATCAGCGTGGACCGGCCACTCCGGAAGCGATCCTTCAGCACAGTCGTTGTGGTTTTTTCTTCTTCCAGTTCGAAACGCTTTCGCGAAACCGGTTGGGGTACGACGCCGGATTGTTGGCGATGAGCCAGGATCCGGTCTATGACACGGCGTGGTCGCAGTGGTTGTTGAGCTTGCGAGCCCAAGTGGGCTTGGTCGATTTGGCCGACTTGCTGTTTCTAGGCAGCGACGAGTATCGACGTCGCTTGAAGGAGGCTGATCAAGACGTCAGCCAGAAAGGGCCGTTCCTGTTTGGCGAAAAGGAAGGACGCATCGCTTTGGCGAACCGGCGGAAAGATCCGGTGTACTTGTTTGGTGCGATGCAGCGGCACCTTGGTTACCCGCCCGTTCCTCGTCCCGTTCGTGTGACGGAAGATCGCGACACAATCCCGCAACTGCTCCGACGTATCGAACGTTTGGAGTCACGTTTGAAACTGATGGAGCAAGAACAGAAGCAAGAACTTGATATCAGCAAGTTTTATGAGAAGCCGAGCTGAGTCTGTTCTGCTGTCGTGGTGAAACTCAATCGGGCGGAGCCGATTGGCGACATTGGTTTGGGGAATGCTAGAGCTTGATCCAGCGGCTTTCGTCGGCGTCACTGCGTCGAAGAGCGTCAAGCACTTGTTGGGTTTTGACGGCGATGTCAGATGAACGAGCTTCGATCCGGCCGTGCAGGACTTCATCGGCGAAGTGTCGGAACATTCGGACTTCTTGCGAATCCGCTTCACCGCTGGCGTGTTCGGTGACACCGTGTTGTCGAGTGTGTTTGCCAAAGTTCCAGCGACAGTTGTCGATGAACAGTTCGTGTTGGTGCGTTTCCCAGGCAGTTTCTGATCCGTTGAATGGCAACACGAAGTCGTTCAGCGTCGCGTAGCCGCGGTTGCCCGACAGCGTTGCGGTTTGTTGATTGACGGAAAAGAACGAGCAGAAGAATCCTGCGGTCAGGCCGTCGTCGAATCGCATTTCACCTTGGAACTCACCCGGCACGCGACCCTCGTCGAGACGCACGGTTGATTGACCACTGACGGCAACAGGCAATCGGTCGCCTGCGGCCCAGAGGGTGAATCGAATGCAATACCACCCGAGGTCACCAAGTGCGCCGTGTGGTTCGAGTTCGGCGTTGGCGCGGATGTTGGCTTCTTCGAATGAGTCATCGCCGCAAAACGAAAAGTGGGTTTGGATTCGTTTCAGATCGCCGAACGCGACCGGATCAGTCAGCGTGTGTTTGAGCTCGGGCAGTCGGCTGGAGTGATCAAACATCACGCCATCCATGAGATTCACCCCGGCGTCGCGGCACGCATCTGCCATCTCAATGGCGTCGTCGGCGTGGACCGCGAAAGGTTTTTCGGCGATCACGTGTTTCCCCGCCGCGGCAGCGGCGAGCACCCATTGCTTTCGATGCGTCGTCGGAACGGCGATGTAAACGGCGTCGATGTCATCGCGATCCAACATCGTTTGGTAGTCGCCGATCGCTTCGGGGCGAGTCAACTCAGCGGAGCCATCGGATTTGGTGATCACTGGCGGGCATTCCAGAGAGCAATCGTGGATGAATGCTTCGGCTCGTCCGACGTCACGGCTGGCGACAGCTGCGACGACTCCGTTTCCGCTCATTCGGATGGCTTTCCAGTTCTTGCGAGCGATGTTTGCGGCGCCCAGGATTCCCCAGCGGCAGATTGACTTCGTCATGTTGAGATACGTGATGGTTGAGAGGGGATCAATTGTTTTCGGACAAGTCGGCTGGCAAGGTGTCGTTGATGTCCAGCTCGTTGATCGTTTCGGATTGCTTGGAGACTTGTGGGCCGTCGTCATCAGACTGGGCAGCGGCTGGTTGCGTTCGAGGGGCGCCACCCACGGCATCTTCGGTGCGCTGGATGATGACCAGACACATGTCGTCGAACTGCACCGCGGTGCCCATGTGTTCAAATGCTTGGCGAACGATTTCGCCTTTGACCGTCTTTGCCAAAGGTTCGTCTTCGTCTTCCGATTCGGTCGCTTCACGCACGATTTTTCGAAGAGGATCGGTTCCCCATTCGTCTTCTTGCAAATTCAATGCTTCGCTGAACCCATCGGTGTACATCACCGCCAGATCTCCCGCATGCATCGGGACGGTGGTCACCGCGTACTCCATGCCCTCATCGATTGCGATTGGCAGGCCCGAGTCTTCGTCTCCAGGTTCACTGATTTCTCCAGTGGAGGCATCGCGAACAATCGGAGGCATGTGGCCCGCGTTGACGATCTTCAGCTCGTTGGACTTCGGATCGATCACGACCAAGAGATAGGTCACGAAGCGCTGGACTTCCAAGGCACTCATGCGATCGTTCAGTCGCTCCACCGCTCGTGCTAGGTCGGGTTCACTGGCGAGGCAAAATCGTGTCTCGGCGGAAAGCTTGGCCATGTACATCGCGGCGGCAACTCCGTGCCCGACCACATCGGCCACCACGACTGCCAAACGACCATCGGGCAAGTCAACGTAATCGAAGTAATCTCCGCCGATGTGGTTGGCGGCCTGGTAGAAGCTTTCGAGGTGATAAGTCGGAACGGTGGGGGCGTGAGCGGGCAGGAAAGCTTGCTGGACTTCGGTGGCAAGTTTGAGGTCTTGTTCGACTTCCATTTGACGAAGTGCTTGCTCGTGCATGCGAGCGTTGTTCAAAACCACGCTGGACTGCGCGGCGATACCGGTCAGCAAGTCGATGTCTTCGTCGCGAAATTGGCCTCGGCCTTGGGTTGAATCAATTTGCAGAGCACCAATGGCTTTGCCGTCTTCGTCATGCAACGGTGCGCACATCATCGAGCGAATCGAAAAATCCGCGATCGATTCACTGCTGTCGAATCGGCTGTCGTCCATGGCATCGAGCGACAGAATCGTGTGGCCGGTTTCCATCGTTTGACGGATGATCGTTCGACTGATGCGAATCGTTTCGGTGTCGTCGGTTTTGTTTCGAAGTTGGACCCAGCGAGGAACCAGTGATCCATCGGCCGTTTCCATGACCACAAATCCGCGGTCGGCCGACGGGAAGATCTGAAACAGGCTGGACAGGACCTTCGGCAAAACATCGTCGACCGAAATGGCACCGGTCAGGTTGCTGTTGATCGCGATCAAGGCGGCCAGTTTGGCTTCCGCCGTCGCCGACATTTTCAACCCGTCGTCGCCGGACCGGAATTCGACTTTGGGGCCGGTGATCTGTTTCGCGTGAGTCTCATCGACCATCAGGATCCCAAAGTTGGATCCGTCGAAGGTCATCTCGCCGCTACCGCTTCCGGTGGCAAAACCAGGTGCTTCGTCGCCGTGGAAAACCAGCACGACTTCGCTGATTCGGATTCGGTCGCCTTCGGACAACACGTGCGGTCGCGAAAGCAGTTGGCCGTTGACGAAGGTTCCGTTTCGGCTGCCAGCGTCGTCGACCTCGAACTCATTGCCTTTCTTGGTGATTTTCGCGTGATAGCGACTGACCGCCCCCGCATCGACCACGATGTCGCAATCGGGATGTCTGCCCACCTGCATTTCATCTCGGTCCAACTGGAAGGTGCCCGAAGGATTGCCGTCGATGGAAGAGGTGAGATGGGCCATGAGATCGTGGGTGGAAGGCGGGCACGGCTCGCGAGAAATCGCAATTTCACAAAAGCAGCAGCGGGCGGATCAATGATGCAATGGATCGTTGTCCGTCGCGACGGGTTAGTGTAGCCACTTCAACCAGAACCCAAAACGAGGCGTCTTCATGGAAGCAGTTCAGCAGCGAAACGATTCGCCAACGACAAATGTGTGCTTTCGATCGCCGCTTCCGTGGTTCCTTGCTGGCTCGCGTTCATCGCTTCAATTCGATGTCGTGTGAACGCCCCGGTTCGATTGTGATCGCTTGATGATAAATCGATTGAACACGATAGCCACCGTTTCCGAGCGGCACTGGCTTGGCCTGAACCAACACGGAATACGTGCCAGAGGGAAGATGTGAGAAAACAATTGGAGTCCCATCCGCTAGCTTTTTTGATTCACTCTCGAAAGCCAAATCGACCGCGTTTTGGCCGCTGACGTAGTTCTCCGCTTCCAACGTGACAGAGTCTGCGGTCGGCCAATCGTCCAGGTCGAGGTCGATCGTTAGGCTGGCGGGGGCCTCCGCAGGAATGACCAGATCAGTGAGTTCTAAATCGGAAAATATTCGCATGTTCGAATACCGCTGCGGCATCAAATTGGGGCCTGAGTAGAAAAGCTCTAGCCAAGGTGTTTCTTTTCGAACGCCTTTGAATTCGAACCGGCCTTCGGCATCACTGGACGTTTTCAATAACTGCAAGCATTGATCTCGGTTCTCGATGTTGTCGCGGCGCAGTAGTCCCCAATGATAGTATCGCCAACCCTGCATCCGCCCATTGATCGGCTGCGGGATTGCACCGCCGACCAGCAGTCGCACCGACGCACCCACAATCGGGTTCCCGTCGGCGTCGACCAACTGGCCGGCAACGGTTTGAAGGTCTTCCGCACGTGTGCGTTTCAGCGGAACGTCCAACACTTCGGCCGTATTGGCGGATTGAACCTCGACTCGTTCCAGAGTGTTGGTCTCATAACCGTCTGCGGAAACGATCAGTTTGTATGGCGTGCCGGGAGTCTTTCCTTCGAGGCGAAACTCCTTTTGAGTGCCTTGGATGTTTTCGCCCTGCTGTGTCAGTCGCGTTGAAATGCCGCCAGAGCGAGGGTCACCTGCGCGTCGGTCTTCGCTGAACCCGAGTTTGACATTGAAGCTTGCGATGGGGGCTTTGGTTTCCGCATCCACCGCGCGGGCGATCAAGATGCCTGCCGCTTGCAATTGAAGTTCGAACTCTTCGTCGATGACTTGAACCAGAAGGCCACGAACCGGAGCACACTGTTTGGGAGTGGAAACGGTCAGTGTGGTTTGAGATGCCAATCCGCGAATTTCGTATTTGCCATCGGCGTCGGTCTCCACTCGGCCGCCCAATCCGTTGAACGGGTTTTCACCGCCGTCGTAGTAAACCCTCAGCTTGGAGGCGGGCTCACCACTGGGAAGGATCACCCTTCCGCGAAGCGTCTTGCCGGGCTGAAGGTTGACTGTGATTTCTGATGGCGTATCAATGCTTCCCGGATCGATGCTCCTCTGCACGGCGATGTAGCCGTCGGCCTTGACCGAAACCTGACATCCCGCGTAGCCGCTGAACAAGTCTTGCAGCAAGCAAACGCCCTGCTCATCAGTCTCGCCCGATCGAACATCGGCTGTGCTGTTGCCGCGATTGGTCAGTTTCGCGGCCCTCATCGGTTGATCATTTTCGTCGAGGACAGTGACGCGGACGTCGCTACCATAAGGACGTTTCAGCAGTTGGAAGTCCGCTTGTGTTGATGCTTCCGCCGAAGCAACCGCGCACTCGTGGCTTGCACGCAGATACGCGTCCTTGGTCGCGGACAGGCGAAATGTTTTTCCGACGGGCAAGCCCTCGAAAGAAAATTCGCCGGCCTCATTGGTGACGGTTGATCCATAACTGGGGTCCATTCCACGAGATGCGGCAACGATGGAAACCTTTGCGTCGGCAACCGGTTGCTCGTCTCCGTCCCGCAAGACACCGGTCAATTTGCCACCAGGATTTAGGTCAAACCGAATCGGCAGAACGGTGCCGAGTTCTTGCTTGGACGTCTTCAGAAACTGCGTGGCATAACCATCGGCTTTCGCGATGAAATACCAATCGGATACCGAAAGGTTTCGCGGCTTCGCCACGCCGTCTTTGCCGGTGGTGTACTCGCGAACGATGTCCGTCCAGCCAAACGAAATTTTCGCGTTCGGGATCGGTTGTTTGGTTTCCGAGTCATGCACCGCCACGTCATAGCCGCAGCCAGGATGCAGTTTCAATTCGATGTCGCTGGCATCGCTCGGTGGTTCCGTTTCCACTTGGACGACGACGCCTCGCAATTTTTCTTGCAAGGTTGTGAGCTGATCCGTCTCTGCCCAGACGCGATACCGGCCCGTTGGGACATCGTTGAATTGAAACGTCCCATCGGATTTTGTTTGGGTGGTCAGCGGTTTAGTTGGCAAGCGGAACGAACCTCCGTTGCTTTCCAATAGAAAGACAATCGCTTCTGCGGAAGGATTGCTATCTGGCAACAAGACTTTGCCCGCAACCGTCGAACCGCTGGCAAGCGTCGGAGGTTTAGCGGCGGGGTCCTGTGCTTGGGTGGGTGCTAAGCAAATGCTTGTCAAGCACGCGAACATGAACCACACGTGACTTGTGCAGATCTTTGTGTTTCCACGACACATGGCTGACCTTGATTTTGACAGTGGACGAACGCGAAGGATCGTCACTGGTTTTATCGACCCCAGTCTTGGGATGCAAATATTGGTCAGTCGAGATGCATGCCAACGAAAAAAACGCCCTTCATGCGAGCGGGTTCGCATGAAGGGCGTCGAGGCGGGGTGGCACAAAGGCCCTTCTGAGTCGGTCTTAGACCAACTCCTTCTTTGCTCCGACGAGGGTTCGCAAACGTTCTGCCAACAAGTGGGCGTCGAACGGTTTTTTGAACGTTTCGTTGATGCTGCTGCGATCGAAGCTCATTGGTTGGCCATCATCTGGCAGCAACGCAATCAACACGATATCGGTGAAATCGATGTTCTTTCGCAGGTTTTGGCAAATTTGAACCGCTTCGATTTTACCGATCGAAAAGTCCACGATGATGCAGTCTGGATTGAAGCTTTCGGCTTGAATGCCGGCTTCAAATCCGCTGGCTGCAACAGCGACTTTGAACGATTTCTCGGGTGGCAATTCACGCTTCAGGTTCTCGATGAGAACTTGGTCCTGGGCGACGATCAGGCACTTTGCCATCGCTTCGTCTTCCAGGTCGCCCAAGGGCATACCATGCTCTTTCAAGAATTTGATCAAATACTCCCGCGGGATCCGTCGATCTTGCGATCCAGGAATGCGGTAGCCTTTCAAACGCCCCGAATCGAACCATTTACTAACAGTTCGTGGGGCAACTTTACAGATCTTGGCGACCTGTCCAGTTGTGAAGACCTTCATACTAGGTGCTCCAAAACGCCTCGTTGATTCTTCCCTTGGAACAATGGTGCGTCGGTAACCATTGCCCCTGTGGCCCTTCTTTCGCTCTCCGTTCTCATCCGCACGCTCTCAACGAAAAATGCTCGTTGGGAACCAATCTATTCACGGTGGGTCGTGCTTTGATTGATGGTGGTTGAGGTTGTCAAACGCTGGGTCTGGGCCTGCCGGCTCGCGTCCTGCTGAACGCTTTCCGATTCGGGATTCTCGCGATGAAAATGTAATGAGTCTGTTCAAACGACTGCATGGGTGTGCAATCGGCGGGAAGAACATAGAAAGCCCTCAAGTGACACTCGGCCCAGCGTTCCGCAACATCGCACCCGTTTCATTCCTCGAAACGTCCTCCTGACGCTTCGGTTCATGCAATACGGTTTTGTTGGTGCGGAACGATCGGCTGAGATCGCCCGTTGACAGTGCTAGGAATCACCATTGCGATCGTGGCTCGTCATCTTGACGAACCTTTCCCGCGGCGGTGAGACACCAAAGCACCTTTCCCAGAATTCCCCCCTGGGTGTCCGGAAGCGTTTCAGCCGAAGCTAAAACACTCCCTTCCGAGACATAGTGTCGAGTAAATCCGGGTCAACTCTTTAATGTGATTCATCGCGAACAATCACTATCAGCGAATCGACTGCTCGAATCACGTGTTTTGCTTGTCAACATCAAACAACATTGCCAAAAAAACTTTCCCAAATCTTTTTGATTGGATGCCGGAGGTAACGATTTGGTTCCCCACGCCCACCCGCGTTGGGATGCGGAGGCGGTCGCTTGTGACGGAATCATCGTGCGAGGCGGCAGGATGATGTCTGTGCGGCGATCTCGCCCGCCGGAGAGGTGCGATTGAGGCAGACGGCGTCGATTACGCACCCGGCTTTGGTTGTGCTCATGTGCGAGGCGGCTAAAGTTGCACGGCGCCCAAGCTGACTCGCGCCGAATCGATGACGCGTCGGCAGTTCAATGGTCGCTTCATCTCCTCGCCATCGCTATTTCATCTCTGTCATGAAACCCGAACCACGCTCGACCCATTTCAATGCTGCGGGTGAAGTCCACATGGTCGACGTGACCGGCAAGGACATCACCGTTCGCGAGGCGGTTGCATCGTCGATGATTCGCATGTCGGCCGAAGCCGCGGAATCGATCAAGCGGGGAGATTCCAAGAAAGGCGATGTCTTGGCCGTGGCTCGGTTGGCAGGAATTTCTGGCGCGAAGTGGACCTCGCATTTGATTCCGCTGTGTCACGCGATTCCGATCGAAGCGGTGTCCATCGACTTCGATTGGATGGAGACAGCCGAGTCTGCGGAATTTCAAGGATCTTCCGCTTGGACGCTGCGATGCATCGCCACGGCTCGAACCACCGGAAAGACCGGAATCGAAATGGAAGCGATGACGGCGGCCAGTACCGCTGCTCTGACCGTGTACGACATGCTGAAGTCAATTGACCGCGAGATGGTGATCCACCAGGTGCGACTGGAATCGAAGTCGGGTGGGAAGAGCGGCGTCTTCCTCCGCGAGTCCTCTGAGTGAGATTCGGCCTTTTGACGTTTCGGGTGGTGATTCGAGGTTGTCCTTGGCCCCGGCGTTCGGTTTAAGTCGTACTGGGGTATTCATAAATGCCCTGTCGCCAGATGATTGGCGTTTGTTTGTCTTTTTTCAGTTTCACTGGTCGCCTCATGGATCGGTCTGTGGTCCCTCCGTCTTCGAAGTCCGCTTTCTCCAAACGAGCGGTGGATTCCGACTCTTCCGCTGCTTCGTCGGATGCGGCTTCCAGTGCGCCCGCGACCTCGGGCGATTCCAGTCCGCTGCGTTCGATCTACGCACCGATTTTGGAGTCTTTGGCCGCCGTCGATGCCCGTTTGCACCGCGAATTGCAGTCACGCTACGAAGCGTTGGTGCCGGTTCTGCGGCACGGGACTCAGCTGGGTGGAAAACGATTGCGTCCGGCACTGCTACTGCTTTCCGGAGCAGCCATGCACGCCGATCGGACCGCGAAAAATCCGTTGACGACCGAGGAATCCGCGACCACGGAAGATCATGTGGTGATGGCGACGGTGGTCGAGATGGTTCACACCGCGACGTTGATTCACGATGACGTGTTGGACAAAGCGACGACTCGCCGGCATGTCCCAACCATCAACGCTCGCTGGAATGACGACACCAGCATTCTGCTGGGTGACTATCTGTTTGCCCAGAGTTTTTATCTCGCGGCGACGCTGCCTTCGACGCTCGCCTGTCGATTGGTTGGGCAAGCGGCGCAAAAGGTGTGCGAGGGTGAGCTTCGTCAGGTTCTCGGCCGCGATTGGCTGGATATCGACGAGGAAACCTACCTCGATATCATTCGCGGCAAGACAGCCGAACTGACGCGAGTCTCTTGTCAGATCGGTGCGGATCTCAGCGGCGGCGACGAAGGTCAAGTCGAAGCGTTCGCTCGGTTTGGCAACGACCTTGGAATCGCTTTCCAAATCGCGGATGACTTTCTCGATTTGTGGGGCGACGATGACAACGTTGGCAAAACGCTCGGAACTGATCTGCAACAAGGCAAGATCACGTTGCCGTTGATTCGGCTGCTACGCCATGACGACAACGCTGTGGCGATGGCTGCCTTGGATGCGTTGCGATTGCCGCCCGAAGATCGTTTGGGTCGCGTGATGCCACTTCTGCGAAAGAGCGATGCGGCAGAATACACTCGCAAAGTTGCCGAGTCGTATCGCCGAAGTGCGATCGAAGCGATCAGCGGATTCGCACCTTCATCGGCACTGGAGTCGCTGAAGACGATCGCCGATTTCGCAGTCGATCGCCGATTTTAGATCTGGCGGGTTGCCGGAAAGCGAGGTGTGCATGTCATCTCCGCTTTTGATTCGTGACGAGGCAGCGAGTTGCTGATTTCTGGAAAGCGAGCGTTCAGCGAGCAATCAGAGAAATTCCGAGGGAGGGCAGTTCACGCCGCTTCCCATACCCGGCCCTCACCTCGCGTGCGCCTGAACGGCGTCGCTCAACCTCTCCCCAAATGCGTTTCAGATGTGGTGCGCCGTGTGGAAAACCCGCCAAAAGGCGGCACCTGAAAACGGCACTGCCTGTTTAGCCGTCGAAGCGGCTGAGGCACAGTGTCACGTTTTGGCCACCGAAGCCGAAGCTGTTGTTCAGTGCGTGGGTGATCTTGGCAGGGCGTGCTTCGTTGGGCACGTAATCCAAATCGCAATCTGGATCAGGTGTTTCCTGGTTGATCGTCGGTGGCAACACGGAGTCGCGAATCGCCATCAGGCACACGATCATCTCGGTCACGCCCGCGGCAGCGATCAAGTGACCCATCATGCTTTTGGTGCTGCTCACAGGAGTTTGTTCGGCGTTGTCACCAAATACTTCGCGGCAGGCTTTCGTCTCGACGCGGTCGTTGACCTTGGTGCTGGTTCCGTGAGCGTTGACGTAACCGATGTCGGACGGGTTGAGTCCCGCGTCGGCGATCGCCATTCGCATCGACGCGATTCCGCCGTGGCCGTCTGGTGGAATGTCAGTGATGCGATAAGCATCAGCGGTTGTGCCATAGCCAGCGACTTCGCCGTAGATCGTTGCGCCGCGTTTTTTGGCGGATTCGAGTTCTTCGAGGATGACCATCGCGGAGCCTTCGCCCAACACGAAACCGTTTCGGCCCGCGTCGAATGGACGGCTGGCTTTGGTTGGATCGTCGTTGCTTTCGCTCAGGGCGGTGAGCAAGTTGAATCCGGTCACACCGAAGGGGTGAATCATGCTGTGTGTTCCGCCGGCCAACATCGCATCGGCTTCGCCGCGACGGATGATCTCGGTGGCTTCGCCGACTGCTTGGCTGCTGGCCGCACAGGCGGTCAAGCAGTTGAAGTTGGGGCCTTGGGCGTTGAAGCGTGCGGCAAGGTGAGCCGCGGGCATGTTCGGTTCTTGTTCCAGCTCTTTCGCGGGATCGAGCAAGCTCAAACCGGAAGCGATGAACTTGGTTGGGTCATAGGTGCCATCTTCGAGCGCGGCCACCATCATTCTGCTGAACGTGTTGAAGTCTTGGTTGCCTTCACCACTGCCAAGATAAACGCCCAAGCGTGTCGGATCTTTCATTGACGAAAGGACGCCGCTGTCCTTCATCGCTTGCGTGGCAGCGGCGATGGCGAACTGGGTGTGACGACCGCGTTGAACGTGTTTTTCGCCGTCTTCAACCGCTTTGGTGATGTCCCAATTCTTGATTTCCGCACTGATTCGCGTGGGGAAACCGCTGGCGTTGAACAGCGTCGTGGGCGCAACGCCACTGCCGCTTTCTTGAAGGCCAGACCAAACGGTGGCGACATCCCAACCCATGGGGTTGATCATACCGATTCCGGTGACGACGACTCGGCGACGCGACGACATGGACGTTTACAGATTTTCGTGAAAAGGAATCGGTTCCCCGTCGGCCGTGACGGCGACGTGGAAGAAGTTCATCATCCGCATCATGGCCAGCAAATCGCCGGGGTTGAAGAGCGGTCCGTCGATCAAATGACCTTCTTCTAGGAAGGCAAACATCAGGTCAACTTCGGCTTGCAGTTCCCCATCGCAGTGGCTGGTGCCGGTGACGGTCGCGCCGCTGTCCTGGGTGCGTTCCAGTTTGACATGGTACTGCAATGAGTCGCCAGGTCGCGCCGGTGCATAGTACTTCGCGCTGCCGACCTTCGCCAAAACGACCCGTTTGGTGAAGCCGAACTTCTCGTGTACCAGGATCCCGCCCAATTGAGCGAGACCCTCGATGATGAGAGTTGGCGGAAGCATCGTGTAGCCGAGGCAGTAATCGTCAACGACCTCTTCGTCCAAGGCGACATTCTTGACGCCGGACGCATGAGAACCGCTCACAAATTCGGTGAAGCGATCCACCCAAAACCATCGCATGGCAGGCTGCCTTCGGTTGTTACGCGGATGCTTACTGGTTGACTTTGCTGTTGACGTAATTGCACAAGTCGCCAACGGTCAGCAAGTTGCCGAAGTCTTGAACCCGTGGGTTTTCTTGGAACTTCGACAGGTCGGCCCAAGGCATCCGTTTCTTCAGTTCGGCCATTCCGTCGGCGGTGACAACACCGTCTTGAACGTATTGGCTGTTCGTCAGGATGTCTTCTGGCGACAGTTCTTCGCGAGGGATTTGGATGTCGAAAGCTTTTTCGAGCTTGAACACGATGTCCAGGAAGTCGATTGATTCGGCGCCGAGATCGCCCACCAAAGTGGCATCGCGAGTGGTTTCGTCGTCGTCGACACCCAATGCGTCAACGAGAGCTTCTTGGACTTTGGTGAAAATTTCGTCTTCTGAGAGCGCCATCGTGCGTTCCTAATCCTAAGTGTGTTTCAAACAGAGTGAGGGGTCATGGTCGGCGATATGTTCTCGCCGGGACGACGCAGGGCCATCGCGGCGGGGGAGTCGCTGAACAGGGAAAAAAATTGCTCGCGAGAGAGTCGTTGAACGTCAGCGTCGGTACCAAGATGTTCTGGGTCGCCACTAGAGCAGCTCTCGAGGACCAAACGGGCCGAAACAGTCGTCCGGTCGCCTTTGCGAGCCTTGGCTTTGACAGTTGTCACTGCACCGTCGCGTTTGAATATCTCCGCTTCCACCGTCAGCGTCTCACCAGGCGACAAGAAGTCACCAAACTTGACGCTCTTGGCTTCGCGAAGAAGCACCAAGGCGGAATCAAACTCGGGTGACATTCGGATCAACCACACAGCGGCTTGATGCAAAGCTTCCAGCATCATCACGCCGGGCATGACGGGGAACCGCGGGAAATGATCGGCCAGGTATTCTTCGTTTGCCGCCAAAGTTCGTTCGCCGACCAAGCGTTGGCCGGGCGTCAGTTCGGTAATTCGGTCGATTTGGCGGTATTTCATGCCGCGTAACTTAGTACCCCGCCCAGAACGCCTCAACCACAGAATCACTACAGAATGGCACCCAAACGCACGATTCGGCCAAATTTGTCTCCGCCGGGGCTCACATCCGGGTGCTGGTGCCCTTGGTGAGGGCCATGAAGGCGGATTCCAGATCGAGTTCTTCCTCCGCGAATCGCTTCAATCCGATGCCGTTTTCGATTAGCAGTTTGGGCAATTCGCTGTAGTCATCGGTGTCGCTGTTCAAGATCACTCGCACCGCGTCGTCGCCGGGCTGAGTCGATTGGACCAGCGGATGCCCCTCGAAGAGCTCCGCGATGCGAGCCATTTGTTCGCGTTGGCTGGGTTGGATGATCAGCACCGTGTGTTCGCGAACCATGCGAATCACCTCGGTCACGCGAGCGTTCTGTTTGAGTTCTCCGCGGTCGATGATGCCGACTTTGTTACACACGTCGGCGAGTTCCGGCAGAATGTGACTGCTGACGATCACGGTTTTGCCCATTTCGCCCAGCCGCCGAAGCAGGTTCCGCATTTCAATTCGGGCTCGCGGGTCCAAACCTGAAAGGGGCTCGTCCAGCAGCAGGACTTGAGGATCGTGCAGCAGCGTTCGCGCCAGACCCAGACGTTGCGTTTGTCCACGAGAAAGCGTGTTGGCGTAGGCGTCACGTTTGAAGTCCAAGTCGACGACTTCTAGCATCTCATTGACGCGTTTGCGGCGATCTTCTCCCCCGATCCGGTACGCCGCGGCGAAAAATTCGAGGTACTCGACCACGGTCATGTCGTCGTACACACCGAAGAAGTCGGGCATGTAGCCGACCAGTCGCCGGATCTCTTTGGGTTGAGTGTGGACACTGTGGCCGCACACGTAGGCTTCGCCCCAGCTCGGTTCCAACAGCGTGGCGATGATCCGCATCGTTGTCGTTTTGCCAGCACCGTTGGGGCCGATGAAACCGAACAAATCGCCCGCTTCCAGGTCCAAATCGATGGCGCGGATCGCGAATGCGTCGCCGTATTTTTTCGTCAGGTCAACTGTCTTGATCACGAGCCGGCACGATGCAGAACAAGGGAAACAAACGGGGGAATTCGATCAACGCCGGACTTCTTCGACCGGCAAAACCAAACGAACGTAAGAATTGGATTGTTCGGAGGTTGCCAACGAGCGGGTCGCTTCGGGGGAGCTTTCTGCGTCGGCCGATTCGGTCGTCACAACCAACTCGGACCAAGGCGTTTTGCAGCGTCCGACCAGGATGCAACGATCGACGGTCAGCAAGGAACTGAAATCCAAGTGGCCGAGCACTTCGTTGCGAAGCACGGTGTATCGCGGGCCGCCGACGGCGTTGTGGAACATCAGCATTTCGGCCAAGCGACGCGGTTGATCAACGACACTCACGTCCCAGGACTCGCCCTCGGAATTGCTTTCCAACGCTCGTTGTCGAGACAATTGCCAGCGAAAGTTCTTTTGACGCAGTGAGTCGACTTCGTCAATTTTCGAACCAGCGGGCAAGCGAGTCGGAAGCAGGTAAACCCAGTTTTGATAAATCAGCATGCCGTCGAGCAAGTCGACCGGCAGCGTATTGACGAGCTCGCCATTGAGCAGCTCGCTGCCACGCCGGCGTTTGAGCGTTTGCTCGGGCAGATCCGTGGAGAACTGAGTCTGCAACGCGAACGATTTGCTGCTTCGCGGAGACAATCGCATGCCATCAATCTGGCTGCTCAGTGGTGACTCCGGGTCGGTTTGCTTCAGCGACACACCGCATGATTTACCGGACGATTCAATTTGGATGCCGCCCATCGCGAGGCTGGGGGTGCCGAACGGTGCCAGGACTTGATGATGGAACTTGTCTGCGACGGCTTTCGTTTCTGGCGTGGTTCGCGTCGCAATTTGAACTCGATTGGATGGGTGCGAGTAAATGAACGACCATCGGAACAAGCGGCCAAAGCCAGACTGCGCGTCGATGTCGACGAACTCAATCGAGTTGGTCCGAAGCAACGCGTCGTCCGCCTCCGAATGGCTGGCCTCGGAAGCGTCCGTTCGTTCCGTGCTCACTGACTTGCGAGGCTGGGCCGCCATCCAAAGTCCGATCGACAGAGCGACGGAGACGGTTGGGAAAGTCAGCCAGCCGATCCAGCTCTTCTGATTGAATTTTCGCATCAACAGGTAGTCGAGTGGTCCGACCAGAGCAATCAAAACGCCGATGATCACCGCGAGAACCGCGAAACTGAACGGTCGTTTGAGTTCAAACCGATCCAGGGTCGCTCGGGTTTGGCCGGCCAAGTCCGCGAATCCACTGAGCCGAATGCTTTCGCTGACGTTGTCTTCGTCCGCGTGCCGCAGCGAGTCGCCAATCAGCAACGTGACCAGGTCCATCCGCTGAGGCCAATCAGCGAAATCGGCGGACTCGAGATCCGCAGCCAGCACAGTGATGTGGCCAAACCCGGACACATATCGAACCGCGAAGGGCTGGCTGACGCGCCGGCTGGTACGGCCCGAGATCAGCATTTCGCCAACGCCATCACGGCCGAATGTCTTGGGGAGTTGCAGGCCTTCGAAGGTGGGCAATCGAGTTTGGCTGCTGGTGAAGGTTTCCAATCCGGAAGGATCGAGCTTTGTGACCTGGGCGGATGCGACCGAATCAGGAAGCAGCTCCGCCAACCAATCGGCTGTTTGCAGAAGCGTCTCAGCTTGTCCACCTAGAGTCACCAAGACTTGTCCACCGTTGCGGACCCAATGCGACAAGGCCGTACGCTGCGGTGAACTCAATTCGTTCAGGATTGGAATGCCAGCCGCGTTGACGACCATCAAGTCGATGCCATCCAAGGCCAAGGCGTGATCGGGGACGGCGGCCGATTCTTGGATGTGAGTCACCGCGACCGAGGCTTCTCGATTGAGCAGTTCATTCACGCCGATATTGTCGATGGCCAAAGTGTCGCCAAAGACCATCACCCATGGCATTCCCAGCGGGATCATCGAGGCTCCATTTGCCGGGACGCCGCGTTCGGGCAAACGGGTGCGTGCAAGAACTCGATCGCCCGATCGAATGATGATCGGTGCCGCTTCACTGCCGGGAATCGCGAGAGCAAAAGGCGAATCATCCGACAGGTCGGGTTGTTCGTAGGTGACCACCGCCCCGTCGCCATCCAACGTTTCGATGACCAAATCGCTGAGTTGCTCGACCGGGACCGCATCGCCAAAGGTTGATTCACCGGCAGCGGTTTTCAGCCGAATCGCGGTCCATTGGCCAGGACGATAGTGACCCTGGATACCAGCCCAAGTCGCCTGGACGCTTGGAGAGGCGGGATCTTGGGCATGGGCAAGCGTGCCCTGATGGATCCAACCGATCCAGGCAATCGCAGCCGCGAAAAGAACCGCGATCAAGTGATTTGGCTTGCCGGCGAGATATCCGGCAAGATCAATGTGCTGGGGTGAGTTCCGGCTGCTCATGGTTTCTCACTCAAGCTGCACTCACACTCGAATCGTCTGCAGCCGGGGCAACCGTTGCCGTATTTATTCGACAGAGCTTCCGCCAGATCGATGTCGGCGACGTTTGCGATCGTGAACAACCAAGCGATCACGTCGGCGAATTCTTCGGCCAAGTTCTCTCGGTCGTCCCCCCGTAGGGCGGAGGCCAGTTCCCCGACTTCTTCCATCAGCCACATGAATGTGCCATCCACTCCGCGAGCGACGTCTTTGTCGTAATACATGCGGTGGATGTGCTTTTGCAGATCCGCGATCGAGAGATCTTTGCTGGGAGACGTCATGCAGAGGTCGGGCAGAGAAGGCGGAATTCGGCGGAGCCGAGCGGGAGATTTGGATTCGAGATTGCGGATCAGGCTAATTTGAAGCTTCAAACACGCAAAAAATCTGGGTTCGATCGATTCAGATGATAGGCCAATTCGGCTGGGACGCGTATTCTAGCGAGCCGAATCGGAACCGCGAGGCACCTTGGCATGCCTCCCTCTTGTGTCACGCTGTCCTCTTCCGTTCCGCCAAACTTCGGCACACTTTCAACCAGTCGCATGGAATCCACTTCCAAATCCGAAGTTCTCCCAACGCCTCCCGCCAAAACGGCGAACCATCCACCGGCCAAGCTGAACTCGTATCCGTTCTACAGCCCGCGTTTCTGGCATGGGATGCGGCCATCCGCATGGTGGCGTCTGCTGCGCAGCGGCAACTTCGAAATCAGTCCTTCGCGAATTCCGTTGGTGATCAGTGTTTCGCTGACGACCTTCATCAACACGTTGTTGACGTGGCTGCAAAAGCTTTTGTTCGCGCGGCGGTTGCGAGAAGCTGAGTTGCACGGCCCTCCGGTATTCATCGTCGGTCACTGGAGAAGCGGAACGACGCTGCTGCACGAACTGATGGTTCGCGATGAACGATTCAGCAGTCCGTCGACATTCCAGTGCTTCGCACCTTCCCATTTCCTGCTGACGCAGTGGTTCTTCCGGAAATTCGCGGGTTGGTTGCTGCCGGGCAAACGTCCGATGGACAACATGGACGCGGGGTGGGATCGGCCTCAGGAAGACGAATTCGCGTTGATGAATCTGGGGCTGCCCTCTCCCTACCGCCGTATCGCGTTCCCGCGGCAGAACCAGGTCGATATGGAGTACCTGGATCTGAATGACATCTCGCACGAAGATCGCGAAACTTGGTTGTCGACTCTGCGTTCGTTTCTATTGCGTGTCAGCGTTTCGACGAATCGTCCGCTGGTGATCAAAAGTCCAACGCACACCGGCCGCATCGGTCATTTGGCTCGGGCATTTCCACAAGCGAAATTTGTGCACATCACCCGCGACCCGCGTTCGTTGTTTCCGAGCACTTGCCGGTTGTGGCGAAGCTTGGATGACGTGCAGTCGCTGCAGACCAGCACGGAAGAAGGGCTCGATGAGTACGTGCTGACTTGTTTGTCGAAGATGTACGATTCGTTCCATGCCGATCGGCCAGAGATTGATGAGCACCACATCATCGACATTCGATACGAAGACTTGATCGCCGATCCCGTGGTCACGCTCCGAACGATTTATGAGTCGTTGCGTCTGAGCGATTTCGACACGGTCAGCAAGGACATCCAAGATTGGGCCGACAACGAACACCGGCAGTACAAAACCAACACGCACCAATTGGATCCGGAACAAGAAAAGCTCTTGTTGGATCGCTGGAGCGACTATTTTGATCGGTACGGATACCGTTGATTTTTCCTTGAGTTCACTGAATCGTTTGGACAAAAGATGAACCGAATTTTTGCTCGCTGGTCCTTCTTGGCGGCCTGTTTGTTGGCCATGGTGGTTGTTTCCGGATGTTCGTCGTCGACCGCACCTGAATCGGCAGACAACAAAGCGGAGTCGACGACCGGCAAGGTTTCCGCAACAGAAGAGTTGCCGCCGAAGTCACCGGAAGCCTCGTTCGATCCGCCCGTGTTTGAAGCCGACGCGGAAAAGTTGTTGGCCAGTCGTTTGCCGATCGAGCGAACCGAACAGGGTTGGATTCGATTGTTCGACGGGCACACTTTGTTCGGTTGGGCCATTGGTGGCAAAGCCAACTTCCGAGTCGAAGACGAAGCCATCGTTGCCGACCAAGGTGAGAACTGTCTGCTGACAACCTCGACGCTGTGGAGCGACTACGAATTGGAATTGCAGTTTCAGTGCGACGAAGAAACGAACTCAGGCGTGTTTGTGCGCACAACACTGGATCCGCAAGACGTCAAAACGGATTGCTATGAGGTCAATATCGCACCGGAGTCAAACCCGTTTCCAACCGGTGGCGTGGTTCAACGAGACAAAGGGGAAACCTTTGACACCGATCCGGAAAAATGGCACACGATGAATGTGTTGTGCGACGGTGCGACCTTGCGAGTGACGATCGATGGCACTGTGACTTGCGAATTGGACGACGCCACTCAGCCCACCGCCGGTTACATCGGATTGCAACATCGCACCGGCCGGGTCGCATTCAAAAACATTCAATTGCGGCCGCTGGGACTGACGAACTTGCTGGCCGATGGATTGGAGGGCTGGACCGTTCGCGAAGGCATGGAGGGCGAGTACCGCATCAACGATGAGGGCCAATTGGTTGTCGATGGTGGCAAGCAGCAGCTTGAGTCAAACGCTGTGTACGGCGACTTTGTGATGTTGGCCGAGTACAAAATGGATGATCCAAAGTCGAACTCGGGCTTGTTCTTTCGTGCCATTCCGGGCGACGAAATGATGGGCTACGAATGCCAAGTCAGCAATGAATTGATTGACGGGAACCCATTGCAACCTGCCGATTGTGGTGCTGGCGGAATCTTTCGGCGCCAGGATGCTCGCGTGGTCGCGGGTGAACCGGAGCGATGGAATTCGATCTTGCTGGTCGCAGAAGGCAGTCACTTCGCGACTTGGGTCAACGGTTTGCAAGTGACCGATGTCGTTGATACACGCGAAGCGGATGAAAACCCGCGAAGAGGACTTCGTCTGGAACCGGGTTCGATCATCGTGCAAGGCCATGACAAAACCACGCTAGCCACCTATCGCCAAATCGCCGTCACCAAGGCCGCAGCAGAAGGCGGTGAGTAGACGTGGCATCGAGGCGGACGCGAGACGGATTGGAAGCATTTTGGGCGATCGCGTTGCTGGCGTTGATGGCAGCTACGTTTCGGTTGTGGTTGCCGACAAGTTGGACCGGCGCGGGTGACTATCCCGCGGTGCCGATGTTTGATCTGGCAACGGTTGGACTGACGCAACAAGCCGCAAACGTGCTTTCAATCGCAACGCCATTCGTGATTGCAATTGCTTGTTTAGTGACCGTGGGGGGTGGACGCTGGAGGTGGGCATGGCCGATCATCGCGGTGTCTCTGGTGATTGCAGTGTTTCTGGATCAGCATCGATTGCAGCCTTGGGTGTACCAGTCGTTTCTGTACGCGATCCTGTTTGCAATTTCACCGCGGAGTGAGTCGGGGCGTTTGCCCGAGGCAACCTTTCGTTTGATTCGGTTGCTGACGATCAGCGTGTATGTGTTCAGCGCGGCCGGCAAGTTGGACTTTCAGTTTCTGCACACCGTTGGCCAGGACTTCCTCCGGGTGCAGTTGGAATGGGTGGGCGTTGATGTCTCGACCTGGCCCACGAAAACGAGGTTGTTTGCGGCGGCGATCTTTCCGGCTTTTGAGTTGTGTGTCGCGATCGCGTTGTTTTGGCCTCGAACGCGAATGTTTGGGGTTTGGATGGCGACGGCAATGCACGTTGGATTGATCGCTGTATTGTCTCCGATGGGACTGGGGCACAGTCCCGGCGTGATTGTTTGGAACGTTGTGATGGCGTTGCAGGCGTGGTGGTTGTTTGCTGGGCCGGTGATCGAAATCGAAGATGACGCCGCAATCAACAGTGATGCGAAGGCCGATGCCGGAAGGGTGGGCCCGATGGCTTGGGCGGTGGTGGGCTTCGCCATTGCCATGCCGATCTTCGAGCGAGCTGGGTATTGGGATCACTGGTTGTCGTGGGCGTTGTATTCCCCACACAGCAGTCGCGTGACGCTGCAGATCCACGAGACTGCGATCGATCGATTGCCGGAAGAGTGGCGAGTCGCCGTGACCGCGGATGAGGAGTCGGATCGCTGGCACGATTTGAATCTCGGTCAGCTATCGCTTGCCGTCCGAGGTGTGCCGGCCGTGCCCCAGGCTCGATATCAATGGGCGTTGGCGGACCAAATTATCGAGCTTGCGGGAATCGAGAACCAAGTTCGCGGCAAGGTCCAATCGGCATCTGACCGCTGGACTGGCAAGCGGGATGCTCAGTGGTGGACACGACCGGACGAGTTTCAGAAGGCGGGTGACGCGTTCTGGTTGGTGCCATAAGCGATCCGCTGTCGGATCACTCGGCCACCGCGGCGGTTTCTTCGGCTGGTGTTTCCGTTTCCGCTGTCGTCTCTTCCGTGTCGTCCGTTGACTCGTCGGCCTCGGTCGCTTCGTCCTCAGGTTGTGGCTCACGCAATTGCAACACGATGGTGTCATCGACGACTTCGATCTTGTCGAACTTGCGCAACATCTCCGCCGTCTCCACGTCGTCGTATGCGTCTTTGGCAAGATTCTGCTGTGAGAAACCTTCCATGAACGTTTCAGGGATGGGCTCGCCTTTGACGCTGGCACTGGTCAGCCGAACAACCAAGACTCCGTTGTCCATTGAAACTTCGAATTCGGCATCGGCATTGAAGTAGCGTCCTTTGCCGCCCGGAATCTGATCTGTGGGCAAAGTGACTTGACCGTACAAGCGACCATCTTCGATACGGACGAATACCTTGCCACGGAGGTCTTCGTTGGAGGAGATCAGTGCGTTGATCTCTTCGCTGGTCAGCCGCAGTTCCCGCGGGGCTTCGGCTAGTACGGGCGATTCATCGGTTGTGTCGGACGCATCGTCTTCTTCTTCGGTCGTTGTGTCGGCGTCCTGCGAATTTCCTTTGACTCGTTCACTGAAGGCATCGATTCGGGCCTGCAGTTCGTCCAACCGTTCTTGCTCCCAATCGACGACTGGAACATCCGCCGGGCGCGTGTCGGTGTACTTTTCGACTTGCCCAGTCACGAAGTAATAGACCCCAAACATACTGGCGACCATCAGAACAATGGCGATCGTCAGCGTCCCCAGGCATCCCCAAATGAAACAACCCCAGCCCGACTTCTTGGTCGGTTGCGTCATGGCGTTGGGATCGTTGGGCGAACCCGATTGGAAAGGATCGTTGGGATGCGTCGACATGGTCAGACTTCCTTGAGTTGGAGCACCGCTTGGCGAGCGCGGCGCAAAAAGTCAGCTTTGGGTTCACCGGTTTCCAAAAAAATGGGAGCACCGATCGTAATGCATGAGAGCAACGGGACGGGGAGCACTTCGCCACGCGGTAGGATTCGATTGACGTTTTCGATGTAAACGGGAACCAATTCCAGATCAGGGCGTTTTTTGCCCAGGTAATACAGCCCGCTTTTGAAGTCGCTCATTTCTTCGCCCGCCGATCGGCTTCCTTCCGGAAAAACAATTAGCGAATACAGGTCACCCATTTGCCGGATCATGATGTCGATCGGGCTTTTGTGGACCTTGATTTCTTTCCGATCGATCAACAAGGCGTTGAAACTGCGGGCGATGTGTTCTTTGAACCAGCTTCCGGTCCAATAATCTTTCGCGGCAACCGGTCGAGTTAACGAGCGAATTTCATGTGGCAGCGCCGACCAGAGCACCACCGCGTCGAGGTGGCTGGTGTGGTTGGCAAAGTAGATTCGTTGGCACGTGTCTGGTTGGCAGTCCACCCATCGGACGGTGAAGCCGCTGAACATCTTGGCGAGCAGAACGATGATGTGGCTGGTCAGTGTCATGCGACCAGTTTACTCAGCCAGCCGTTGCCCTCGAAGCACCCTTGATTGCGGTGGTTCGGACTCGGGGAGCGGATTCGATCGCAGAAGTCCGTCGGTTGGCCTGTGATTTCTCTGCGAAAATTTCTTGCACGAGGGTTTGATAGCCATCGACCATCGATTGAAGAGAACCCGTGTTTTGAACCAATTCGCGACCGTTTTGTCCCATTTGCGAACGCAAGCTGTCGTCGTTGAGCAGCGTGTCAATCGCGGCGACAAAGGAGTCAACGTCTTCGCTGGGAACCAGTTCGCCGGTTTTGCCCGGTAGAACCGTTTCCGAAATGGATCCCACGTCGGTCGCGACCACGGGGGTCTCGCAGGCGAGAGCTTCCAAAATCGAAACCGGCGAGGCTTCGTTGAGCGAACAAAGCGTGAACAGATTCATGGCGGCGAGCAAACGAGGCGTGTCGCCGCGATTGCCCAACAAGTGAACTCGATCGTCCAGCCCCAACTCCTGGAGCAACGGCTCGATCGTTGCTCGCTGGGGACCTTCCCCAATGACCAAGGTGTGAAGGTCGGGATGTCGTTCGCGAAGTTTGGCCGCCGCGTGAATCAACATCGAGTGATTCTTTTCACTTCGCAGAGCCGCCACGATTCCGATCAATGGTGTCTCGGGAGCCAGTCCAAGTTCTTCGCGAACGTTGGGTGAAGTGCGGCATTCGGCGGAGGGATGGAAACGATCGCAATCGATTCCATTGCGGATGACGTGGACTTTGTTGGCCGGAAACTTTTCGAACGTGCGCAAGAATTCGCCGTGCGATTCAGCAACGCCGATGAACGCATCCGTGATGCGTGTGAGCAATCGGTTCAGTCGTCCGACACCATCGGGCCAGCCCGTCGAATGAAGTGCGGATGCGATCACCGGAACGCCCGCCATTTTCGCGGCCAAGCGTCCCCAGAACATGTTGTCGCCAGATGCGACGGTGATCACCGCATCGGCGTTTCGTTTTCGCATCAGACGTGCCAAGCGAGGCAACACCGCGATGTCGTACTTGCCGCCGATGATGTCGCTGTGGACGGGGAACTCGTTCGCGATTTCAACTCCGAGTGGCCCGGGTTCCTTCAGACATATCACTTCGGGGCGGATCACATTCGGATCCATTCGCCGCATCAGATTGACCAGCAACGTTTCAGCTCCACCAACTGGCATGCTGGTGACGACAAACATGCAATTCAGCGGACGCTGGTTCGGCGATTGGGTTGAGATCATGAAAAGACGCATTCAGGCAGGCGAACGGTGTCGGCGATTTCTGGATCCATGTCCAGAACATCTTGGTCTGGCAAAATTGGACGCCGGCGATTCTTGCGATCGTCGTAGGTCAACCAATTGCGAAGACGATTGAATTGTGGGTCACCGTGAAAGCGGCGAATGTGAAAAGAGTCGTCGCCGATCAAGTTGTACGCGCCGTAAGCACTACAAATTCCTTTCAATCCGCATTTCCGCGCCGTTTCGATCACCGCGGGCCGCATTTGTTGTGGCAATCCGAAGGGGACGGCGAGGTAGCGAACCGGGCCGTTGATCATCGCTTCGAGGTTGTCCTTCGCCTCGACGATTTCTTCGTTCAGTTTTTCGACCGTGCGGACTTGGTTGAAGTCAACATGGTTGGCCGTGTGCAGTCCGATCTCGATACCGCCATCCGCCGCGGCTTTGAGTTGTTCAATCGTGTTGATCGGCAGCGGGCATTTGAGACGCAGGTCGTGTTCAAACGGGTGACCATCGCGAACGTTTTCGGTGGTCACAAAGTAAGTGCATGGGATTTTGTGACGAATCAACAACGGCAATGCGAAGTTGCAGTTCTCGGAATATCCATCGTCAAAGGTGAACGTGACGGAGGGACGCGGCGAATGGCCCGAGTCGAGTCGTTGTTGAACTTCCTCCAACGAGATCAGTTCAAAGTTTTCTCGGCAGTAGTCGACGTGCCGCTCAAACTCACCGTTTGAAATGGTCCATGGGTTTGGCTGCTCGTCCGCAACCCGGTGGTAAAACAGAACCGACATGGGAGCTTGTCCGAGCTCGCACAATCGCTGGACTTGTCTTCGACGCCAAGGTGTTTGGACGGCCAGTCGGGTGGAGATCGCGAGGGAGCGGAGCAATTGCATGATGACGTGGGCGGTGAGCGTGGGAGAGCATTGGCAAACGCTACGCCGCCTTGGGGGGGAATGTGAAACCCACGGGAAACAGGACGCAATGTTCAGCGACTTCGCAGATCGAGTGTGCGGGTTGCGCGGATTGAATGACCGCAGCATGAGTGAATTGGGCTCGCTTCCTGAACACCTGTTTCGTGGGTGAGTCATTGTTGCAGTCCTTCGTCGAGGTTGATTTGGCTTGTCCCGCGGCGCTTCGTTTTGTTACGCCCGTCTCAATGAATCACACTCGACGTCCGATCGAACGCCGCCGAAGGGTCATGCTCACGACCGTCGGTGGCGACTCCGGGAACGCAACGGCCAAACAGAAGGCGGTCCAACAGCAATGGCGAGAAGCTCGCCGGCCCGCTGTCGCCTACGGGTCCCGCGTTCGCAGGTGCTTGCGCGGACGTTGGTTCTCTTTGGTACCGGTGCAGCGGTCCGCTGTTGTCGGAATGGTCGCGACCGTCGTCGGCATCGCGATGTTGCTGATCGGTTTGCACTACGCCTCGGTCGCCTGGCCTTCCTTGGCGGAACGTCCATCGGTCACCGCGGTCACGCGAATTGATGCGGTGGGCAGTCTGGGACGCTACTGCACCAGCATGTTGATGCTGGGAATTGCAGGCGCGTCTTGGTTGGTTTATCAGTTGCGGCGATATCGCAACGATGACTTTCAAGGTCATTATCGCTTGTGGCGACTGGTCACCTGGATGGCGTTGCTCGGCAGCGTTGCCACGATGGTTCCGTTGATCGATTTGCTGGGCGGCATCACGGAATGGGGACTGGGAAAACGGGTCGCTCTTTCCGGCAGTGATTGGGTGAAGTTGCTGTTGACGGTTGGCGGGGCTGTGCTTCTGTTACGAACCACAGCG
This sequence comes from Rhodopirellula bahusiensis, assembly GCF_002727185.1. Classification (NCBI taxonomy): domain Bacteria; kingdom Pseudomonadati; phylum Planctomycetota; class Planctomycetia; order Pirellulales; family Pirellulaceae; genus Rhodopirellula; species Rhodopirellula bahusiensis. Next base: position 116,264 of record NZ_NIZW01000004.1, on the reverse strand, counting down.
GAAATCTGGAAACACCGCGTTGCCGCGGCATGGATGTTTGCTGGTTGGTTGGCAGCGTTGTTGCCCGTCGCTGAAAACTGGAATTTGCTCGCGATTGATACACCGCTTCGCTGGACCGCGTTCACCTCGGCGATGTTGGTCGCTGCATCGTGTTGGTTCTGCGCGACGGTGATCTACTTGCGGACGTTGTACATGGACGTTCGTGGAATCCAGCGTCCCGCGACATTGGCGTTCCGAGTGCGACAAGCATCGGCTGAGCAATGGGACAGCATGCGAGAGTGGTCAAAAAGCGAACCGAAGCCTCCCAAGAAGTCTCCTGAGCCGAAGGCGGAGAAACCCCCGGAGCCGAAACGGCCCGCGAAAAAGGTTGAAACGAAGCCTGAAGAGCAAGCTGACTCCGATGACAAGCCGGCTCGTAAACGACGATTCTGGCAGCGCGGCGAGGCCTCACCTGCAAGCGACGCCGCAAAGAGCAGCAGCAACCAATCAACCAAGAACGAAGACGATCGGGACGAGGAGACTGGCGAGGTATCTGCCAGCGAAGACAGCAAAACGGAAACCGTTGCCAAAACTTCCAAGTGGAAGTTCTGGGGCGGCAAACGTAAATCGGCGGACTCCGAGGATGAGTCAAACGATGTGGAACTGAATGAATCGTCCGGACGTGACAGAGATGCAAAAGCCAGCGACTCGGAAGACATTGGTTCCGACGACGCTGAGCCCAAGGCCAAGCGATCTTGGCTGCCGAAATGGAAGCGAAAATCCAAGTCGTCCGCAGACACCGAGTCGGAAGTGGATGATGAACCGGTCCAACGAAATGAGCCCGCCGAAGCGAAGAATGACGACGGAGAATCCGAACCAAGGAAACGACGATTCGGGCTGAAGCTTCCTTCGCTCGGTCGCAAGGCAAAGAGCGATGCATCGGAAGAGGCGTCCGAGTCTGAGGAAGAAATCTCGGGTTCGGATTTTGAGTCGGTCGCTGAATCACGTTCGAATGATCGATCGTCGTCGAGTCGGGATTCATACGATGATTCGCAGCCCGACTACAGCGAGATGAACGAAGAGGACATTGATTGGTCCGGGATGAGCAAAGCGGAACGCCGACGCGTTCGCAAGCAACTCAAACGGGGCGGTCGAGCCGCCTAGGCAGTGCTTGAGCCGTTGGTGTTCAGATGTTTTCTTCCTGGATTCGTGGTGAGCCGCCGCCGGCGGACGGGATGTTTTCGCCCTCCCTTAGAAATTCTGTCGTTGCCGGCAAAGTTTGACTTCGCGGAGCAGTTTGACTGATCCGCAGCATTCGCCCGGTCGATAAAGACGATGTTCGCGCGACCGTTGCGCCAGAATTGTCTGGTGCAACGTACCGACGCGAGGTGTCCCACGTCTTTCAGCCACGGGTTTGTCTTCGCCGCTATGTCGGAGCAAGAGTCCACCGCCGAATCCGTTCTTCGCATTCAAACCGCGAAGCCGGAGAATCCGATCGATACGCCAATGAGGCGATGGATCATGCAGTGGGGAACCGCTGTGGTCGGTGGTGTCACCGCGGTGGGTGACTTGGCCATGTTCACCTGGCAGATGTTCGTTTGGATGTTCACCCGGATGCCTCGCCGTGACACGGTGTTGGTCAACTTCTATCAAGTCGGCGTGCTGAGTCTTCCGGTTGTGGCACTGACCGGTTCGTTCATCGGCATGGTGTTGGCGGTTCAGAGCTACTACCAATTTCACACGATCGGTTTGGAAACGCACCTCGGTGTCGTGATCAACACGTCGCTGGTTCGCGAACTCGGACCGGTCTTGGCCGCGACGATGTTGGCCGGCCGAGTCGGCGGCGCCATGGCCGCTGTCTTGGGCACGATGCGGGTGACGGAACAAATTGATGCGCTGACCACGATGGGTGCCGACCCCATTCACTACTTGGTCGTGCCACGCTTCATGGCGTGTCTATTGCTGATCCCAGCACTGACCATTGTTGCTGACTTCATGGGCATCGTTGGGGGCTATTTCTACAGCGTGATCATTCTCGGAATTGACCGGGCCGCTTACTTGCACCATTCGCGGGAAGGTGTCGTCGCGTTCGATTTGTTCAATGGAATCTTCAAGAGCATTTTCTTCGGCGGGGTGATCGCAATCATCAGTTGTTACCGCGGTTTCAATTGCCAGCCCGGCGCCGAAGGTGTTGGCAAAGCCGCCACGGAAGCGTTTGTGTATTCGTTCGTGATGATCCTCTCGATCGACCTGTTCCTGAACATCGTTTTGGATTGGGTGTACTTCAGTTTCTACCCGGAAGGCACGAGTCTGTTTTAGTGAGCGATTCAAACCCACCCATTGATCCAATCGAGCAAGATGCATCGGAAACGCGAGCTGACGAATCAGCCGTTACGGTGAACGATCGGCCGTTGGTGGAAGTCGAAAACCTGGAAGTGTCCTTTGATGGCCAAACGGTCTTGAAGGACATCGATTGCCAAATCGAACGTGGCCAAACCGTTGCCGTGATTGGTGAGAGTGGCTGCGGCAAAACCGTGTTCATGAAGACGATCGTGGCATTGGTTCAACCCACCGTCGGTCGCGTGTTATTCGACGGACAAGATTTGTCGACGCTCACTCCCGCGGAGTTGGCGATCGTTCGTCGGCGATTTGGGTTTGTGTTTCAGCACGCCGCGTTGTTTGACAGCATGAACATTTTCGACAACGTCGCCTTCCCGATTCGACAGAACGAAGAGGGCACTGACGATGCCGAAATCAACGACCGCGTTCGTCAGCACATCGCCGAAGTCGGGTTGCCAGAAGAAGTGATCTACAAGCGTCCCGCTGAACTTTCGGGAGGGATGCAGAAACGTGTCGGGTTGGCTCGCGCGTTGGTCTTGCGTCCTGAGTTGGTCGTCTACGACGAACCAACGACTGGCCTCGATCCGATCATGAGCGACGTGATCAACGAACTGATCTTGCACACTCGGCGGATGTATCCGGTCACCAGCATCGTGGTCACGCACGACATGCACACCGCACGGAAAGTGGCCGACCGAGTGATGATGTTTTATCCGCGACGTCGGCTCGATCCCGACCAATCGCAAGTACTTTTTGACGCTCCACCGAGCCAACTGGAGCACGCCGAAGATCGGCGAGTTCGACAGTTTGTGCGAGGGGAAGCGGGGGATCGCATCCGCGAAATGACTCAGGGGATGGCTTGACCATGGATGACAGCAGACTTCGTTTTGGTGTGGGCGTTCTGGTGATTGCAGCGATTGGAATCGCGGTGATCCTCACGTTTTTGTTCGGTGCGTTTCCCGCGATTTTGAATCGTGAGTACACGCTGAATGTCTATTTCCCATCCGCCGATGGAATCAACGTCAACGCGCCGGTGTATCGCGATGGGGTCAAGATTGGTCGCGTCGATGACATCCAATTGCAGGAAAAAGGCGGGGTGATTTTGACGTTGTCGATGGACGAGAGCGTTCGCATGACGCACGAGTACATCCCTCAGATCGGAATCGGTTCGTTGATCACGGGGGATTCCAAGTTGGAATTTCGCAAGGCTGATCGTCGCGAGCTGAGCGACTATTTCGAAAACGACAGCGACTTGATTGACCAGCTCTACACCGACGATGAGTTGTTCAACTACGGCCGCAAATTGGAAGATCCCTTCACGTTGATCTTTGGGATGGAGGATGAACTCGTCTCCACTTTCCGAAGCGTGCGTGGTGCTGGCGATGCGATCCAAGACATCGGCAGCGACATCAAGGGATTGGTTCGTGATGTTCGCGGCGTGATTGGACTGAGTCCAAACGCACCGGCTTCGGCACCCTCGGTTCCAATGGGTGGCTTCCCGCAATCGATGGCGCCCGCACCCGCTTGGGCTCGGCCAATCGTTTTGGCGAGTCATTCGAGCCCGCAGGGTGGTGTGTCGAAGGGTGTGATTCAACAAGTTGCGATGCAGCAACCATTGCCAAATCAAGCAGGACCTCCACAAGGGTTCACGCCGCCGCAGGCTTTCGGAACTCAGTTGGGAACACCTCTGCCCGGTCAGCCCGGAGTGCAGACCCCACCGACGATCACGCAGTTGGCCGGAGATGCTTCGCAGGCGGTCAAGGAGTTCAGCTTCTTGGTGCGTGACATTCGGTCGATCATCGGTGACCCTCAGATTCAGCGAAACGTGAGCGACACGGTCGATCGATTGCCAGGTGTGCTGGACGAGGTGAAAGTCACGCTCGAAGACGCTCGCGAAACGTTTGAGACCTTCCGTGAAGTTGGCGGGCAATTCGAACAAGTTGGAATCGTCGCCGAGGATGCTGTTTCGCAAACCGCGAATGAGTTGCAATCCACGCTTCGCAGCGTTCGCTCGACCGCCAAGAGTTTTGAGGGCACGGCGGAGAACATCGAGGCCTTCACTGAACCGCTGGGTGAACGTGGCGGTGAGTTGATCGAAGCGGTGCTGGTCAGCTTGGCCAATGTCGACAACGCATTGGTGCAGTTGGACACATTTGGTCGGACTCTCAACAGCAGCGACGGAACCGTTCGCCGCTTGCTCGAAGACGACGAACTGTTCTATCAAGTCCAGCGAACCGTCCAGAACATCGAAGCCGCGTCGGCACGATTGCGTCCGATCCTCGATGACGTTCGCGTCTTCTCGGACAAGATCGCTCGCGACCCGAGGCAGTTGGGCGTTCGGGGTGCGATCACCAACCGTCCCAATGGAATGGGTTTGAAGTAAACCGATCCCAGAAAGGAACTATCCGATGGTTCAGGCAAACCGTGAGATCGCTTGGTAAGCGATCAGCGCCGCAACGTAGGCCAACACGGTCATGTAACCGAATTGGAAGATTGCCCATCCCCACGAACCGGTTTCTTTCTTGGTGACGGCTTGCGTCGGAAGACACTGCATCGCCAAGACAAAGAACACGAGCAAGCTGACACAGGTGGCGGGCGTGAAAACTCGATTACCTTCCGCGTCAGTGGCCGACATCAGCCGATCGTGTAGCGAGGATTCGTCTTCGGGTTCCGGGCCCAATCCGTACAGGATGCTCAGCGTCGAAACGACCACTTCGCGAGCAGCAAAGCTGGTCATCACACCGACGCTGGTCTTCCAGTCGAAACCGAGCGGGGCAAAAACAGGCTGGACAAATTTGCCCATTCGTCCGATCACGGCGTATTCTTGTTCCGCCAGGGCTCGGCGGTTTTCGAGATCGGATTCCTCGAGCGTTTCTGCGTTCAAACCGGCTGTTTGAATCTGCTCGGCAAAGCGTTCTTCGGGCAACTTTGGATAAGTCGACAACACCCAGATACCAATGCTGATCACGAGGATCACCACTCCGGCATCGCGGAGGAAACCCCAGCCACGTTCGTAGGCATGACGAATCGCGTTGCTGAGTGACGGCGTCCGGTAAGGTGGCAAGTCCAGGATCAGCGGGGCGGCTTCACCGGGAAGGATCGATCGTTTCAAGATCCAAGCGACGAAGAATGCGGCAACCATCCCGAGTGCGTAGGCTGACGCGAAAAGCAGGGCCGCCGACCAAGGGCTCGATGGAAACAGCAGTGCGGCGACCATCGTGTAAACGGGCAATCGAGCCGAGCATGTCATCAGCGGAATGACCATGATGGCGGCCAGGCGGTCGCGTCGATTCTCGATGACTTTGGTGGACATGATGGCCGGGATGGCGCAAGCATGCGCGGCGAGCAACGGCACAAACGCTTGGCCGGGCAATCCAACACGTCGCATCCATCGATCGATCACGACGACAGCGCGAGAGAGATAGCCAGAATCCTCTAGGATGGCCAGCATGAAAAACAGAATGCAAATCTGCGGCAGGAAGATCACAACACCGCCAATGCCCGCCAAGATGCCATCGGTGATCAGGCTGTTGAAATCGCCTTCGGGCAGCCAGCCGCCAACCGTTTCGGTCACAATGCCGAAGCTGGCGTCGAGCCATTCCATTGGGTACTGGGCGACATAAAACACGGACGCAAAAGCGGCGACCATGACGGCGACAAAGATCACCGGGCCGAGGAATCGGTGAGTTGTGAATTGGTCGACTCGGTCCGTCCATTCGTCCGAAGCGACGTACCCGGTTCGAGTGCTTTCGCGGGCGAGAGTGGATGCCCAGCGATGACCATCTGCGAAAGGGCAGGCTCCGCAGGCACCGCAATCCAGTTCGGCAGGTTCGGCGTCGGCGCTCAGCACAATCATCTTGCGCGGTAGCAGTAACTGCCGCAGGTTTGTTTTGAGTTCGTCGAGACCTTCGCCCGAGCGGGCGGACACACCGACGACCGGGCAGCCGAGTTTCTGAGACAGCACTTCCAGGTCAACGTCGACACCGCTCTTGCGAGCCAGTTCGATCATGTTGACCGCGACCAATGTTGGACGTCCGCACTGGATCGCCTCGCGGGCAACGGCAAGGCTGCGTTGAAGGTTGGTCGCGTCGACCACGACCAGCACGCCCTCGGGCGGGCATTCGGATTCACCGGTGATGAATGCTCGAGCAATTTGCTCTTCAGGAGACGACGCAGTCAGCGAATACAGGCCGGGCAAATCGACCAGCGTGCAAGATTGGCCTTCATTCAAATCCGCCGTGCCGGTTCGTCGGTCCACGGTTGTGCCAGCGAAGTTCGATGTCTTCGCGAGCAGGTTGGTCAGGCGGTTGAAGAGAGATGTTTTGCCGACGTTGGGGTTGCCGACCATGGCAACCACGCGAGCTTGGCAAAGCTGTTGGGCGGAGGCATCTTCGGAAGAGTCGCACGGAGCGACCGGTGTTACGCTCATCCGTCGGTGGCTCGAACGAAGATCTGTTGGGCGATCTCTCCAGCGACGGCGATTCGGCTTCCAGCAGCTTTCAAAATCAGTGGGTTGCCTCGACGAGACAACTGCACCAATTGACCTTCAAACAAACCCAACGCTTTCAAACGCGAGGCGCAGTTTTCGGGCAGGTCCAATCGAACGATTTCGGCACTGTTGGATCCACAGCGATCCAGGGCGAGTTCAGCTATCAAGTCATCACCTGTAAATGAGAACGATTCTCGATTGCGTTCACTTTAGATCTTCGGACGTTCTCTGGGTAGTGGGACGTTTCTTCGATTGTGCACAAATTTTGCGGTTGGTCCGCTTTTCGTCTCGTTCTGCAGAGGGGTTGTTGCTGCAAGGACGCAAGTCACGGCGTCGGCGGATCGCGTTGACTCCGCGATTTGCTGTAACTGTGAGGTTTGAGCGTTACGATTGAATAGGACGATTCGATATGCTGCGACGCTGCTCGCAGCTCACTTTCGTCCGCCGTCTTTCGGACTCTTTTATTCATCTCAGTCTTGCGAGCACTTCTCTTTCGTTTGGTCAATCGACATGTCGCACAAAACGGTTTCGAGTTTAGACGAGGTCCACATCTTACTTGTGGAAGACAACGAGATCGATGTGATGGCGTTTCAACGTGGACTCAAAAAGAATGAAGTCCCCAATCCGCTGACGGTGGCAGAGAACGGCCAGGAGGCCCTGGATATCTTGCGTGGCGAGCATGCCGAGAAATCGGTCGGCCCTCACCGAATGATCTTTCTCGACCTCAACATGCCGATCATGACCGGAGTGGAGTTTCTCGAGGAAATCCGCCGCGACCCAGAACTCAGTTCAACGGTCGTGTTTGTTCTGACGACTTCCGACCACGAGGTGGACTTGGTCGCGGCGTACAAAAAGAATGTTGCCGGCTATATTTTGAAGTCACGCGTCGGCGATGCGTGCCGCAACCTTCACGATCTGATGCAATCCTATTTTCGGATCGTTTTGATTCCTTGAGGAGGTTGCTGTGTTGATGGGATTGTTCGCTCAGGCTGAGCGTTCAGTTCAGTCGAGCCAGTTGAGTTTGGCGTCATCGATGACGACGGAGTTGGAAACGTTGTTGCCAAAGTCTTTGAATCGATCCAGTTGCCAGACAACTTTTTTGGTTGAGGGTTCAATTTCGATGAGGATGGGTTGTCCGGGACCGGCGTGGCAGTTCCCGATCACGTAGTTGCCGTTCTCCAAGATTTGCAAGGTCGTGACCCAGGCCAAGCGGATTCCGGGCAAATCGTTTTGGTGGACTTCCCAAACGATTTCCTTTTCAGGCGTGACCTCGAGGATGCTGTGTCCGTTGCCGGATGCAATCAGTGTGTTGCCGCTTTCCATTCGCAATGCGGCGAACAAGCGGTTGCCGAATGCTTCCGGGCCGTGGCCGCCGGCGGTTTGCTTTCCGAACATTGGCACTTCGTATTCCCAGACCACATCGCCGTCGTGGTTGTATTCGCGAGCTTTGCCGTCGGCTTCGTGAGCGACCAAGTAGTTGCCTGAATCGAGCCGTCGTACCAAGCGAGTGTCGGTGTGGGCGTTGGGATGTTCCACCTGCAGGGCGATCTTGTGGACAATCTCACCTTCGCGATTGACTTCGATCAGTCTTTGGGCACCTGATTCGGCGATCATCAAATTGCCACTGGGCAGTGGTTCGAACGCGTGGATCTCGATTCGTTTGCCCTCGTTGCCACCCTGTTTGCCGCAATCGTAGCTCCAAACCACTTCTTTCTTGCTCGGGTCGATCTCGACCACGGTCGCAGGGCCTTGGCGAGTCAGAATGTGGCCATTGGGCAAAAGATGCAGATCGTGGATGCCTCCCCAGTCCATCTGCCATCCGATCGATCCATCCGGTTCGACGACGACCAAGCCTTTTTTGCCGTGCAGAAGCACGCGGTGCTGGTTGTCCGATTCGTCAGCGGCTGAGACCGTGCTGATCTGCAGCATCAATCCGATGAACGCCAAGACGATGCAGGCGATGGTCGCTCGGCGATGGATGGGTTGCGGCGCCGAGACGGTCGCTGAGGCGGATGAGCCATATCGATTGAAGAATGTCAGATTCATGGGGAATGTGCTTCTGTGGGGAGGGGGATTGGGAAGGGATCTTAGCGATCGCGTCCGATGATAGACGAATGAGAGGTCGGCGAGTCGCTGGATCGACAAATTCGTGCGTTCTGAGCGATGTGTGGCCGGAACGGCCGGTCTGGCAAGAAAGCTGAGGGATCGGGCTGTTTGTCTGCTTCGAGGACGCAATCTTCGTCGATACGAGCAGGTAATCCTGCCGCCGCTGAGCGGTTTTGTGCAGCGATTCGGTCCGTCCTGCCGATCTCTGCCCGAACAGCCGCGTTGCGTGCGCTGCTTTGCTCGGTGATTACGGGGCAGAATCCGGACGCTCGCCCTAGCAGGTCGGAGCACTTTTCGATATGCTCCCACGCTTCGTTTTTCGAAACTCACCATCCAACCAGTGTTGATGCCCTCATGGGAACCAAAATCAAAACTCACAAAGGGACCAAGAAACGGTTCCGTCTGTCTGCCAAAGGCAAGGCAATGCACCGTCAAAGCGGTACTAGCCACTTGGCAAAGGGTTTGAGCAAGAAACGTCGCCGTAATCTGCGTGGAACCACCGCAGTTGCTGAGTGCATGGAACCAACCATTCACGCAGCCCTCAACGGCAACAGCTACTGATCCAACCCGACTATTACTTCTTTTCCACCACGGAATCCAACGGCCACCTGGTTGGGCAGAACATCGGAGATCGAGCGGTCGCGTTGACCTTTCTTTCTGCCGGGGCCTGAATCAGGACGACCCGAAAGATCACCACAGCATTTAGGAATTCAATTCGATGCGTACGACCAAAGGTGCCGCTCGCCGGCAATCCAAGAAGCGTCTTTTCAAACGAGCCAAAGGTTTCCGCGGTGGCCGCGGGAATCTGACGCGTACCGTCAAAGAAACCCTGCTCCGTTCGGGCGCATTCGCATTCCGCGACCGTCGCGTCCGCAAACGCGAATTCCGCAAGCTGTGGATCATTCGGATCAACGCCGCCGTCAAGCAACACGGGTTGCGCTACAGTGAGTTCATCCATGGCTTGAACAAAGCCGGGATTCAACTCGATCGCAAATCGTTGTCGGAAATGGCGATTCATGACGCCGCCGGCTTCAAGCAGGTTTGCGACAAGGTCAAAGAGACTCTGGCAGCTTAAGTCGCCATCATGTCACTCGATCAATTCCTCTCCCGACTGGATCAACTCCAGTCGGACGCTGAATCCGCGTTCACTTCTGCTTCCGATGCGGCAGCGCTCGAGGAAGCTCGTGTGACGTTTTTGGGTGCCAAGAAAGGGCAGCTCAAAGACATTCAGAAAATGCTCGGCGGAATCGAAAAGGCTGACAAGCCTGCCGCCGGTGCGAAGCTGAACGCCGTCAAGTCGGCGATCAACTCTGCTTTCGAAGACGCCCAGCAAAACCTGGCTGGTGGCGACGATTCAGGTGCCGATCCGACTTTCGATCCCACTTTGCCCGGGACTCGCCCATCGCTCGGGCACATTCACCCGATCACCCAAACGATCAGTCACCTGACTGAGATCATGGGGCGGATGGGATTTGAGGTCGCCGAAGGTCCCGAGGTCGAAGACCCCTGGCACAACTTCGTTGCGCTGAACATTCCCGAAGATCATCCCGCTCGTGATCCGCTGGATAACTTTTACTTGGCGACAGCGAAGGATCCCTCGGGCAAGAGTTCGGTCAGTGCTGGTGACGAAGGTTCGCAGTTGCTGCGAAGCCAAACCAGCACCGTTCAAATTCGCGTGATGAAGGAAGTTCAGCCGCCGATCCGAACCATTTCGCTCGGACGTGTTTATCGACCCGATGCACCGGATGCGACGCACTTCCCGATGTTCCATCAGATGGAAGGGTTGCTCGTCGACACCAACGTGACGATGGCCAACTTGAAGACCGTCCTGCGTGTTTTCGCGAACAACTACCTCGGCGAAGACGTTGAAATTCGCTTCCGGCCATCGTTCTTCCCGTTCACCGAACCCAGTGTCGAAGTCGACTTCCTGTGGAACGGAACGTGGATTGAATTTGGTGGCGCCGGGATGATCGATCCCAACGTGTTCGCTGCTGTTGGCTACGACCCTGAAAAGGTCAGCGGATTCGCATTTGGTCTCGGCGTCGAACGCCTGTGCATGCGTCGTCATGGCATCACCGACATTCGCGATTTATACAGCGGCGACTTGCGGTTCTTGAAACAGTTTTGAGCAATCAGAACGTCGTTGACGCGAGCTGGATTTAGCTGCTGTCGACTGACTTTGAAGAAGCAACTCGCGGTCCGAATTCTGGCGAATCCGGCTACCAGTTGTCGCACGTGTGAAAACACGATCGACACGATGCTCTGCGGTTTCTATCAAGATTTTCCCTCCCGACTTCATCTTCTGCCCACTTCGCTCTCATGCTTGTTTCTTGGAAATGGTTGTCGCGATACGTTGACCTGACGCTGCCACACGATGAGTTGGTCGATCGACTCAGTCTGTCTGGGCTGAATCACGAAGGCAGTGAAACCGTCGACGGCGACGTCGTGATCGACTTGGAAGTCACCAGCAATCGCGGTGATTGCCTGGGACACATCGGTGTCGCTCGAGAAATCGCGGCGCTGACCGAGCAGAAGCTGAAGATTCCAGCGATCGAGTATCAAGAGTCCGGGGCGGCGATCGACGAATCGCTTGCGGTCGAGAACAAGATGCCCGAAGCCTGCCCCCGCTACACCGCTCGCGTGATTCGCGGCGTGAAGGTTGGCGACAGCCCTGAGTGGTTGCAGGAGTCGCTGAAGTCCGTTGGCATCGGCGTGGTCAACAACGTCGTCGACGTGACCAATTACGTGATGATGGAATGTGGCCAACCGCTGCACGCGTTTGATCTCGCGAAGGTCGGCGATGGCAAGATCGTCGTTCGCTCAGGAAAAGACAAAGAGCAACTCGAAGCGATTGACCACCGCAATTATGACCTCAACGATTCGACATGCGTGATCGCGGATTCGTCCGATGCATTGGCCGTTGGTGGCGTGATGGGCGGAGCGTCCTCGGAAGTCACCGAAGCGACGACCGATATCGTCTTGGAAGCCGCCGAGTTTGTGCCGTTGTCGGTTCGGCGAACGGCTCGTCGATTGAAGCTGCACAGCCCATCGTCGTTCCGGTTTGAACGTCGCGTGGATCCAGTCGGGATTGATTGGGCCAGTCGCCGAGCGTGCCAGTTGATCACCGAGATCGCTGGCGGATCAGTTGCACCGGGTGTCATCGACACTGCTCCTGAAATTCCAGCCCGCGAGACCGTGTTGCTGCGTCCCAAGCGTGTTGCGGCGCTGTTAGGTTTGGAAATCGAAACCGCGGAACTGGACAAGATCCTGCGTTCACTCGGTTGCGAGGTTTCCGCGTTCGCCGATGGGTTGCAGTGTGTCCCGCCAAGCTGGCGTCACGATTTGACTCGCGAAGTCGACTTGATCGAGGAAGTCGCGCGGATTCACGGTTACGACAAGATTCCTGAAGACTCGCCGATCCCCGTCGCTCCCAGTAGCAAGCGTCGTTTCGACACCGCGATGGAACGCATTCGCGGCGTGTTGACCGCAGCCGGAATCAGCGAAGCGATGACACCCAGCGTGGTCACCGAAAAGCTGGATCAAATGATCTCGCCGTGGACGGAGTTGCCCGCTCTGCAGACTCGCACGTCGATGTTGGAAGGTGCCCGGACGCTGCGACGATCGCTGATTCCAAGTCTGCTGCAAAGCCGCGCCGCGAACTGGGCTTCGGCCAGTTTGATTGCGGACCTGTTTGAGATCGCTCACGTTTACTTGCCCGCGCCCGTGGGAAGCGACAGCGCGTTGTTGCCCGACGAGACCTATCACATTGGTTTGATCGCTGGCGAAGACTTCTTCGCTCTCAAGGGCACCATCGAAACGCTTTGTGATCGCTTGGGTGTTCCAGGTGAGTTGACTGTCGCTCCGGTGCAGCGAGATGGTTTTGCCAAGGGCGGTGCGGTGGAGTTGTCGCTTGTCGGTGGCAAGGAGCCATTGCGTTTGGGCTTCTTGGGATTTGTTGATGACAAGTTGGTCAAGCAATGGAAGTTGACCGGTCGCGTCGTTGCAGCCGAGTTGTCCGCGGACGTGTTGGTCAACCAATCGCGATTGGTGCCGCAGCAGCAAGCGGTCAGTCCGTTCCCGTCGATTCAGCGTGACCTCAATTTGGTGTTGCCTGAGTCAGTGCGTTGGAACGAGTTGGCTGGGTTGGTTCGCAAGGCGGCCAAGGAACGTTTGGCGGATCTGACTTATCGCGAAACGTATCGCAACGAAAAGGTCGACGGCCCCGACAAGAAACGCGTGCTGTTTTCGATGGAATTGCAAAGCCAAACGGAGACACTCAGCGGCGGCGATGCCGATTCGATCATCAACGAGTTGGTCGCGTCTTGCGAAAAACAACTCGAAGCCGTCTTGCTTCGCTAGACAGATCTCCAGTCGTAGGCCAAGCCCCGCCTGGCATGGTGAATGGCCGGTGGGTTCGGAGCTTGAAGGCGTGTTGTTGGTCGCCTCGCTTTGTTCCAAAGCATCGGCTGGATGCCAGGTAATGACCTGGCCTACATCGGTGCTGAATCTCCGCTTGCAATTTTACAATTTAAAATTGTCAATTGAACTTTTTCAATTCCCAGGTCTGAGTCGTGTAAACGTAGGCCAGGCCTCGCCTGGCTCGGTGACTGGCCGGCAGGTTTGGAGCTTGATAGCGGTGCTGCTGGCCGCCTCGCTTTGTTCCAAAGCATCGGCTGGGTGCCAGGTAATGACCTGGCCTACATCGGTGCAAACGCATCAACATCAACTAACCTGCGCCCTCTCTCGCTCGCAAACCAGCCTCTTCATCCAGCGTCACCCTCTTTCAGTCGTTACATTCGATTCAATCCATTTTGGAAGCGAATGAATTGTTGGAAAACCGCTCCGTGGCTTTCTTCGCGGGCTAGGGTTTCAAGCAGCGTTTCGCTGTCGAATTCGGGTGACTTTCAGTTCGGATGCAACGGAAACTTTCCAAAGAGGTAGCAGCGTGTTTTTCTTGGTTGGGTTGATGATGGGAGTTGGCTTCTATGCCGCTCTCAAGGTTCTGGTCGGGTGTTTGTACACCGTGCGACCGGATCAGCGAGCGGTGGTCACGACCTTTGGGGCGGTGAAACGTCTCGGGGCGGGATCCGATGGTCAAGTTCTCTCGGATGACGAACGGGAACGCTATGAGTACCCGCAAGTCGAAGTGATCGGTCCCGGTGGACCCTATTTCAAGCTGCCTTGGCAACGAGTTCACAAGGTCAGCGTCGCGACTCAAACGGTCGATCTGACGTGGGACCCATCGAAGGCTCAAAGCACGATCGAAGCGGTCACCAAAGACAATCTGACCACGGGGGTCAACGGGCAAATTCGCTATCGGATCAGCGAGAACAACCTCTACCCGTATCTGTTTGGCGTGGAGAGCCCGCTGGAGCACGTGATGGGGTATTTCGTCTCCGTGCTACGTGAGCGGATCGCGAACTTTGTCGATCCCAAGGGACAAAGCTTGTTGGCCGATGCCGTCGCGGAAACCGAAGCGATCGCTGGCACAGGCGAAGGCGACATCGAATCCAAGTCGAGTGCTGTTGAGCTTTCCGAAGGTGTTTCGATCAACGATTTGCGTAAAAACTTGCCGCTGTTGAATCAGTACATGGAAGAGCAATGTCGTTCGACGACCGGCCGATATGGCATCGAGCTGGATGCCGCGTTGATCACCGAAATTGATCCACCCGCCGAAGTCGACCGAGCCTTGTCGGCGATCAATAGCACACGCAACCAGGTCGCCGCCGACATCAGCACCGCGCGTGCGGATTCGGAGCAACAGATCACGATGAGTGCTCGTGCGGTCGAGATCGCGACGAACAACGCTCAAGCCGAAGTGGCTCCTTTGCATGAACTGGCTGGGACGTTGATCAGCATCAAGTCCGAAGGCGGATCGGATTGCTTGAAGGCTTACTTGCGAAACTTGCGAGTGCCGTTGTTCAAACGCACCGAACGTATTTATCAAACCGAATCAAAGATTGAAGGGAAAGCATAAGATGGATGTTCTTGGTTTTGTTCCCGGCTTCGTTTTCGGGTTGATGTTGGTTCCGATCTTGCTCGGATTCGCTCGTTTCTTCGGTTTGTATTGCTGCGTCGCTGAGTGCGAGTCGCAGGTGTTCACTTTGTTTGGCAAAGTGTTGGGTGAGATCAAAACGCCCGGTTTGCAATTCCCGCTGGTTCACTTTGGTGCCAAGGCGATGTTGATTCCTTTCTTTGGAAAGAAGTACGTCGTCGACACGGCACTGCGTCAGCACTACTTGCGCAGCCAAATGGTTAACTCGGAAGAAGGCACGCCGATGGGGGTCGGCATCTGGTACGAAATGCAGGTGCAGGATCCGATTGCGTTCCTGTTCACCAATGCAAACCCAGACGGCTCGTTGCAAGCCAACGTGACCAGTTCGACGATCTCGACGCTGAGCAATTTGGAAATGGAAAAGATGCTCGAGGATCGGCACAGCCTTTCCCGAACTGTCCGGCAGGCGGTGTCGCCGCTGTCAGAAAAGTGGGGATATCGGTTGGGTTCGGTCTACATTCGAAAGGTCGCCTTTACCGACCGTCATATGGTCGAGAACATCACCGAAAAGGTCGTCAAGCGATTGGTTCAGGTGACCAGCGCGATGAAGCAAGATGGTGAAAACCGTGTGGGTTTGATCAAGAGTGAGACCGCGCTGAAGGTGTCGAGTAAGATGGCCGAAGCCGCGGCGGCGCGTCCGAGCGTCGTGGGTGAAAAACTGAACGAGATCGCCAAGCGAGACCCTGAAATCCTGGAAGCGGTGCTTCAAGTGATGGAGGCTGAAAACTTGCTTGAGTCGGGTGCTTCGGTCAGTGTTTTGCCGAACTCGGCGAATGTTCTGGTTCAAGCGAGCTGAGCTCGTTCCTTGGCACTGCCCAACAAGTGATTTGAGAAGCGATGCCGTTCACTCCGACTCATGTTGCTGCGGCAATTCCGATCGCGTGGATGGCCAAATGGCGTCTGCCCTTTTCCGCTCTCGCGATCGGGTGCATGGTGCCCGACGCGGGCGTGTTCTTCCCGATGCTGTTCGACTACGAATCGTTTCACAGCATCCGTGGGTTGTTCATCGACTGCGTTCCAGTCGGCGTCACTGCGTACTTTGTCTATCACTTGTTGGTCAAGCAACCGGCGGTGGAGTTGCTGCCGGGGCCGTTGCGGACGCGGGTTCGACCGATCGCGGATCGCCCGGTGTCGGTCGAGTGGCAATCCATTCTGTTGGTTGCCATTTGTGTTTTGGTCGGCGCGTCGACGCACGTGTTCTGGGATTCGTTCACGCATCAACATCGCTGGGGATCGATGATCGCGTTGCCGTTTTTGTCATCCGAAGCGTTCTCGTTGTCCCATCGCAGCGTGCGATGGTATGCGGTGGCCCAACACTTGTCGTCGCTGTTCTTGTTGCCGCCGATGGGCGTGTTCGCTCTGAGGTGGTTGTGGAAACAACCCGAAGGCGGTCCGGAACCCAAGCGAACTCGCATCCCGGATTCGGTCACGTTGTCGGTGATGGCGGCGGCGAGCTTAATGATGTTGGTTCACGCGTCGTGGGTGTACGCCGTTCATTCGGACTACGGCGTCACGTTTGCACTTCGCCAGAGCGTGATGATCTTCGGTGCGTTGATGATTGTGACGCTGGTTGTTTACAGCGTCGTCATGCACACGATCTGGTCGCGAGCGGAAACATCGACACCCGACGGTCAGTCGCCATCATGAGAAAGCCGGTCGCACGATGGTTTGCATCATGCGAGTTGCGTTGGTTATATCAGCATGGAATGAGGTTGGCGGCTTTTCAGCACTGATCCAGCAGCGTCTTGAGAACCCCGCCCGTTGGCAACGGGCCAGTCGAGTTTGCTGTAGGTTGGCCACTCTTGGCCGACATCCTCAACTTGGACGGGCAAGAGTGCCTTTTTGTACCCCACATCTCGAAACACCAAAGATTAGTGTCCGATCAGAGTGGATTAGTGTTCCACCAGAGCGGTCAAGGGAACACTAATCGCCGCTAATCAAACACTAATGATTCCTCGGCAAGGGATGTTTAGCCTTAAACCGCTTGTATTCCCAACGCAAGCGGCTCCCAAAAGATGTGGGGTACAAAAAGGCAAGAGTGCCCATCCTACATGCGTTAGAACCTCGTTGCCGACTCAATCGACAAGCCGCAGCAGGAGGGGCGGAAAGCGAGATTTCCGGGGGAGAGTAAAATACGCCGCTTCCCATTCCCGGCCCCCTCCCTCGCGTACGCCGATTGAAGTTTCGATTTTGCAGTCGGTTTTGTTGGCCAACGGCCATCATCATCGAAGCCAGGGGCATCGCCCCTGGGATCGAGAACGAAGGGGAATTGGTTGGCCAACGGCCAACATCAACCCACGCGTTTTGGGTTGAACTTGGCCGTTGGCCATTCAACGAACAAAAGCAACTTCAAAACGTAGGCCTGAACGGCGTCGCGAGACCTCTCCCGATACTGCGTTTCGGGAGAGGTATGCCGTTCGGAAGCCCGCTGAACAGCGGCACTAAAAAACTCAGGACGTCTCTCGGTGGGGGACCACCGAGAGACAGGTTCTGGGCGAGGGATCAGTCGTTGACGATCAATCGTTTCGCCGTTCGCGCCAGTTCCAGGAACTCGGCTCGGAGTCCGTGTTCGTCATCGCCCTTGGCATCCGTTGCGGTGGCGATCACGTCGTCCATCGTCCAGGTTCCAGCGTGGGTGCTGTTACGAAGTTGCATCCCAAAACCGGCGACCGCGGCAGCGAATTGGAAGTCCGCGTCGGCCTTTTCAAAGGGCTCGCTCTCGTTGACCAGCGGGAAAGTGAGCTTCTCGCTGACGTCGCCTTGCGGGGGTTTGTGACGAATCTTCAGCGTCAGAATTTCATTGGTTGGCCCTTTGGAGCTCAAATCAGCATCGTCCCTGGGTTGATACTTGAGCGGATCGACATCGGGTGAGATGGAATCAGGGAGCTTGCCCACCGGAGCGATCTCGTACAGAGCCGTCACGCGGTGGCCGGCTCCGATTTCACCGGCGTCGACCTTGTCGTCGTTGAAGTCTTCCTTGGCCAAGATCCGGTTCTCGTACCCAATCAATCGGTAAGCCGAGACGACCGCGGGATTGAATTCGACTTGGATCTTCACGTCTTTAGCGACCGTGAACAGCGTGCCGGCGACTTGGTCTGCGAGGACTTTGTTGGCTTCCGCCGTCGTGTCAACGAAGGCGTAGTTGCCCGCACCGGAGTTGGAGATGCGTTCCATCATCGCGTCGTTGTGATTGCCCATGCCGAATCCCAGCACGGTCAGTTCGGTGCCCGATTTGGATTGGCGAGTCGCTTCGGCCACCAATTGATCGGTGCCAGTCATGCCGACGTTGAAGTCGCCATCGCTGCACAGGATCACTCGGTTCACGCCATCCTCGATGAAGTTCTCACGGGCGGTTTGGTAAGCGAGTTGCAAACCGGCACCACCGTTGGTGCTGCCACCGGCCGACAGAGCCGACAGGGCTCGGACGATCTTCTTCTTTTGCTTGACCGGGGTCGAGTCGAGGACCAATCCCGATGATCCTGCGTAGACCACAATTGCCACACGATCTTTCTTGTTCAGTTGGTCGAGCAGCACCTTCATGCCTTCGATGACCAACGGCAGTTTGTTGGGACGCTTCATCGATCCGCTGGTGTCGATCAAGAACACCAAGTTGCAGCGCGGGCGTTCTTTTCGGTCGATGTCTTTGGCTTGGATACCAACTCGGACCAAGCGATTGTTTTCGTTCCAAGGGCAGGAGGCGACAGCCATCGCGGAGGAGAACGGAACGGGATCTTCAGCCGATGGAGGCGTGTACTGGTAATCGAAGTAGTTGATCAGTTCTTCGATGCGGACCGAGTCGGGACGTGGCAGTTGGCCTCGTTGCAGGTAGCTGCGGACTTTCGCGTAGCTGGCGGTATCAACATCGATGGAAAACGTGCTGAGCGAATTATTGGCCACGCGTTGGAATTCGTTCTCTTGGATCGGTTCGAACTTGTCACCGGACATGCCGGGGCCCTGGCCTTCGCCATCTGGCGTGGCTGGCAGGATGGGGATGACACGTATTTCGGGAGCCGAAGCAAGGCGATTCGTCTCAAGGAGCTCGCTCTTAGCCATTCTTTCACGCGAAGCGCCGAAATCGAATTGCTGACGTCCAAGCTGTTCCGGAACGGGAGCCACTGCAAAGTTACCCACCACTGGTTTGCCAGCCGAGGGTTCGCTGAGGGTCGTTGGTGCCTCGTCTTTCGGTGTGGCAAGCGAGGCGGGAGTATTGGCAGCCAATGAGCCGTCTTCGCGAACAAAGCGAGGAGCCGTGTTGCTGTCGGCAGACGCACCGCCCATTCCTCCGCCCATCATGCCCATGCCCATGTCCATCCCTTCCATTGCTGGCCCGGCCATGTCCATGTCCATGCCGCCCATTCCCATCATAGAGTCCATGCCCATTCCTCCCCTGGATGAACTGGTGTTCAAGCCATTCATTGAAGGAGGGGCGGTAAGTTCCGGTGCAATTGGCGCCTCTTCCAATTCGCGAGTTCGCTTGTCGTAGAATGCTTCGGTTTGCGAGTAAAGTTGGCCGGTTACTGACGGTGAGTCGGCTTTGGCGGTAGGGGATACTCCTGAGAGTCGTCCGGCTGACTGCAAGCCGAACGACTCGCCGTCGGCTTCCTTTTCAGCGGGTAGTGATTGCATGGGCAATGATTTGGGAGCGGTGCCGTCGAGCGGCTGGTAAACCATTTCGGCACTTTCAAATGGCGACGCTTCTCTCACCATCGACTCGGTGAGTTCGGGACCGGATTGGTCGGCGGCGTCTATCGAAAATGCGGGGTGTTGGTGAGAAGCCGTCTCGCGAGCGGTATGCACCGCTGGAACTGAAAGTCCCAGGATGATTCCGATCACACTGGCTGCAACGGCCCATTGGACCCATCGAGTCTGGAACCAAGCCGCACCCGCGGCCGATCCGGCGGAAGCCACGTCGTCCTCGGAAGGAACCGTTTCGCTTTCGCGAACGATGCTTTCGACGCGGTTGGATTCCAGTGGTGGGACCGCGGCGGAGTGGAAGAACGACTCGACTTGCTCGGTGACCGCTCGAGCTTCCTCGACGGCGGTGGCGAGTTCTGGGTTGGCGTTCATCTCTTCGGTGAACTGAGCGGCTTCGTTTTCAGGCAGTTCGCCCAGGACGAATGCCGTGACGCGAGGGTCGTCCCACGGAGGAGAAGTGGATGAATTGGACATGATCGATGATCCGATGACGGAAGAATGAATTGGAAGAACTGGTCAGGCTTCAGGTGACGGCCAGACCATCGCGAAGCGACTTGACGGCTTGATGAAGATGAAAGCCAACGTTGCTGACCGTCATGCCGGTGACGTCAGCGATTTCTCGGTAACTCAGTCCAGCCTGCATTCGAAGCTGTATGACTTCGCGTTGTCGGGGCGACAGCGTTTCAATCGAAGCCGCGATTTGCTCGTGGGCCTCGTGGTCTTGGGCCACCGCGTCGGGGCGCGGGGCGGGATCGATGACGGCGACAGCGTCAGGATCCAGTCGGTCAGGGGATCGTTTGCGTTGCATGTCAATCACTCGTGAGCGGCAGACGGTGAACAGCCATGGGGCCAAGCGGTCGAACAAATCGTCCGGCCGTTTGCGACACAATTGCAAAAACGTTTCTTGCACGGCGTCTTGGGCGGCGATGCGATCCGCCAGCATCCCGGTGGCGTAGGCCAACAAAGGACGCTGGAACTGGTCGACGACCTCGGCGATCCACTCGGTATTCCGAGTCCCAGGAGAATCCGGTCCGGACGAATCCGGTTCAGACGCACCTGGATCGACGAGGTCCTCGGCCGCGGAAGTGGAGGCCGGTTGACTCATGGCGGTTCATTGCGAGAGGAGAAAAAGGGAGACGAGTCATGTCGCCTCCGACTACTCAACGAGTGGGGGGCGGATTTCTTAGGAAGTTTGCCCAGAAAAGATTGAGGGTGTTCAGGGGATCGCCATCACTTGGTTGTCTGCCGGTGGAGATTGAAAAAGTTCAATTGACAATTTGAAATTGTAAAATCTTGGTTGGGAGGCCAAAGATTCGGCGTTTTGGCGGCCAGTTGTTGCTGCCGTGCTGATCTACCCGATGTTCGCCCAGAGGGAGTTCTCCGAATTTCAGATTTGCAATCGTCAATTTAATTTTTTCAATCTTCGCCACTGTCGTGTTCCCCAGGCCCCTCAACCCTGAAAAACAGCTCCTCTCGACGATTTGGCGGGGCGACTGCTATGGTGTGCGGTCTCTTTTAGCAGTCTGCATCCCCACCCACCGGCCATTTCGCGGATTTAGTCGTGATATTGATTCTGAAAAACGGCGCGACCGACGATCAGATCGACCATGTGATCCAAAAGGTCGAGTCGATGGGGTTCCAGACGCACCTCAGCCGCGGGACGTTTCGCACGATCATCGGCATGATTGGCGACGAGAGTCTGACCACCGAACAACAGCTCCAATCGATCCCCGGCGTGCAACAAGTCGTTCCCGTTTTGCCACCCTACAAATTGGCCTCCCGAGAAGCTCATCCTGAATCCAGCGTCATCGACGTCTCGGGAGTGAAGATCGGTGGAGGCAACCTGGCCATGATCGCGGGGCCCTGCAGCGTCGAAGATCGCGACCGGATGATGCGAATCGGCGAGAGCGTCGTGAAATCAGGAGCCAACCTGTTTCGCGGGGGAGCCTACAAGCCGCGGACCAGCCCGTACGCATTTCAAGGGCTGGGCGAAGCTGGCCTGAAGATTTTGCGTGAAGTCGGCGATGCGTTTGGCGTGCCGGTTGTGACCGAGATCACCGACCCGCGAAATGTGGAGTTGGTGGCGGAGTACTCGGACATGCTGCAGGTCGGTGCTCGCAACATGCAGAATTTCGTGTTGCTAACCGAGGTCGGCAAAACCGAACGCCCTGTCCTTCTCAAACGTGGGATGGCGGCCACGATCCAAGACCTGCTCATGAGCGCCGAGTACGTGCTCTCTCAAGGCAACCCGAACGTGGTGCTTTGCGAACGTGGCATCAAGAGTTTTGATCCGTCGACTCGCAACCTGTACGACGTTGCCGCGGTGCCGGCTGTCCAAGGTCTGACGCACTTGCCGATCATTGTCGATCCGTCGCACGCGACCGGCCGACCTGATTTGATTCCGCCGTGTGCTATGGCGGGATTGGCGGCGGGTGCGGATGGCGTGCACATCGAAGTCCATGATTGTCCCGAAGAAGCCAAGAGCGACGGGGCACAAGCCTTGTTGCCTGAACAATACAACGAGATCGTCGGGAAGATGGCCGCGATGGCTGACCTGCTCGGCAAAACGATCTCACCCCTTCCGAATTCGAAAACTAACAACACCCCACCAACCGAGGCCCTCGCGTGAGTCGTCGCATCCTGATCGCCGGTAACTGGAAAATGAACATGCGTGCCGACTCCGGCGCGTCGCTTGCCAAGGGTATTGTCGACGCGGTCGGCAAATCGCCCGCTGTCGAAGTCGTTTTGTGCCCACCCTCGGTTTACCTGAGCAGCGTGGCGGATGCCGTCGCCGGAACTCCCGTCGAGTTGGGATCGCAAAACCTATACGCCGCCGAAGACGGTGCCTTCACCGGCGAAGTCAACGCGTCGATGTTGACCGATGTCGGATGCCGATTCGTGATCTTGGGCCACAGCGAACGTCGCCAATTGATGGGCGAAACCGACGCTTGCGTTGCGAAAAAGCTGCACGCTGCCTTCGCCGGTAACTTGGTCCCGATCGTCTGCGTTGGCGAAACGCTTGAGCAACGCGAATCGGGCGACACTGAATCGGTCGTCGAAACGCAAATTCGCGGATCGCTGGAAGGTTTGGACGAAGCTCGTGCGGCCAACATCGTCATCGCTTACGAGCCCGTTTGGGCGATCGGAACCGGCAAAACGGCCAGTAAAGAACAAGCCGAGGCGGTTCACGCTTTCATTCGTGAGCTTTTGGGAAAAATGTTCTCGACCGAAGTCGCCGAACAAATCCGAATTCAGTACGGTGGCAGTGTGAAACCGGGCAACGCAGAAGAGTTGTTGTCCCAACCCAATATCGACGGGGCTCTCGTCGGCGGTGCCAGCTTGAAAGTCGATGATTTCGCTGGAATCATCAAAGCGGCTCCTTCTGCCTGATTCGACCCTGTTTTCGTTCCCACAACCTATCCATTTCAACGGACTGTTCGCCGTGAGTGTCGCTTTCGATTCTTTGCTCCAACCCGCGTCGTTGGTCAATCAACTGATTCCCGCCCTGCCCTTGGCCTCGTTCATGAGCGTGGTTCTGGGTTGGTTGATGGCGTTTTTGTCGGTGTTCTTGATCCTGTTGATCTTGATTCAACGCGGCAAAGGCGGCGGATTGACGGGTGCCTTGGGTGGACCCGGCGGTCAGTCGGCGTTCGGCAGCAAGGCGGGTGACACGTTCACCGCCATCACCGTCGGCACAGCCGCCGTATGGGCTCTGGTTTGTGCATTCGCGATGTACCAGTTGGGTGCTCACGCTCCAGCCGTTGCGGATACGAATGACTCGCAGATTCAGTCCGGGCCTGGTGACGACGTCGAAGACATCACCAGCGGATTGGTTGTGCCAACCGGCACCGACGAAGCTGACACGACCGATTTGGAAGATGCCATTGGTTCGATCGGCGGACTGTCGTCAGGCGATTCGGACGTTGCGGAAACTGAAGCGGCTGTTGAAACAGAGGCCGTCGAGGAAGCTGAAGCCGCAGTGGAAGAAGCTGAGTCGACCGAAGCGGAAACCACCTCGGACGAGGAAGCTCCGTGACGCAGGCGTCCATCAGCACGCAAGCAAACCTCTCTTCACCGCACGGCGGGTCGCCCTACCCTTCGCTGCGCAGCATGACCGGCCAGGGCCGAGGCGAAACGTCCGGTTCGGCTGGCTCGGTCGTCACTGAGATTCGCTCGGTCAACAACCGAGGCCTGAAGATCATCCTTCGCACCAGCGATTCGGTGTCAGAGTTTGAACCGAAGATGGAATCGCTGGTTCGTCAGCATTTGCACCGTGGCAGCGTCACGGTGCAAGTTCGATTCACGCCGCCACCCGGAGCCGACCTGCCCCGGATCAACGCCGATGCGGTGCGATCCTACGCGGAACAATTGGCTCAGGTTGCTGATTCCTTGGCGATGGGCGACGCCGTCACGTCCACTAACATCGATTTGGCTCACCTGATGCAGATGCCGGGTGTGCTGGAATCTCCTTCCGCCGGCGGCCAAAATCGATCGTCCAGCGAACAGGAAACGGCCGCGAAATGGTCGTTGATTCAAGACAGTGTTGAATTGGCGCTGGACCGTTTCAAACAGATGCGATCGGACGAGGCCATCGCGATGGCGGAATCGATTGAGCAAGACATGACGCTCATCCAGACTCGTTGCGAGGAAATCGCCAAGCGAACTCCTCAGGTGGTGGCCCGTTATCAAGAACGGCTTCGCGAACGCATTGAAAAAGCGTTGGCGGAGAATGGTTTGTCGGCGGGCGACCCGGTCGATCTGATTCGCGAAGTCCAGCTTTTTGCAGATCGATCCGACATCAGCGAAGAATTGACCCGCCTGGGAAGTCATTTGAGTCTGATGCGAGGCGTGTTGGTTGGTGAATCTGCAGAAACGGCCTCGAGTGAATCGGGCAGCCGCGGGGAAGCCGTCGGCCGCAAGCTCGATTTCATCATCCAGGAGCTCAATCGCGAAACCAACACGATTGGCAGCAAGGCCGGGGACGCTGAAGTTGCCGAGCATGTGGTCGAGATCAAATGCGCGATCGAACGCATGCGTGAACTCGTTCAGAATTTGGAGTGACCATCGAATGAACGATCCATCCAGCTCATCCGCCTGCGAAACCGCTCATCCGGGCCGTTTGGTCATCATTTCGGGGCCCAGTGGCGCGGGAAAGTCGACGGTCGTCAAGCAATTGATGAAACGTTGCGACGTGCCGCTCCAGCTCAGCGTTTCCGCGACCACTCGCGAGCCACGTCCGGGCGAAAAACACGGCCAGGACTACTTTTTTCTCTCGCATGAAGAGTTTGAAAGACGTCGAAAGTCCGACGACTTTGTCGAATGCAAGCAAGTTTTCAGCCTCGGGCAGTGGTATGGCACCCTGAAGGACCAAGTTGCCACTGGCCTGAACGCCGGGAAATGGGTAATTTTAGAGATTGATGTGCAAGGCGCGATGGCGGTGTTGGATGACCCTCACTACCGCCCCCTGACGATCTTTGTGCATCCAGGCAGCATGGAAGAATTGGAACGACGGTTGCGAAACCGTGGCACCGAATCAGAATCTTCCCTGACTGCTCGACTCGAAACCGCCGCGGCCGAGATGCAATGCTTGAGCCGCTATCAATACGAAATCATCAATGAATCGGTCGACAACGCTGTCACCGAAATTTGCCAGATCTTACTGGATCAAAGGAAAACGACGCCGTGCTCGAAGAACTGAAAGAAGAAGAAATCGTCAACAAGATCGGTGGCCGTTTCAAACTCAGCACCTTGATCCAAAAACGCCTCGTCCAGCTCAACCAGGGCAGCCGAGCGTTGGTCAGCGTGGACACGCACGACAAAATGTCGATCGTGTTGCAAGAGATTGTCCAGGACAAGATCTTCCTGAACATGGAAAACGAAATCGAAACCATCGACGATCTCGATGCCATCGTCGCCGCCAGCGAAGCTCCTGAACTGGATCCGTCGGACCTGTAATGGAACCCAAGACGCGGCGGATTCTGTTGGCGATTGGTGGTGGAATCGCCGCGTATAAAGCGGCCGACCTGTGCAGCAAACTGGCACAGGCCGGTCATCAAGTTCAGGTGGTCACCTCACGGGCGGCCACCGAATTCATTGGCGACGCGACTTTGGCGGCGCTCTCGGGGCGTCCGGTTGTTCACGATGTCTTCGATCCACGATTTCCGCTGGGCAGCCACATTGAGCTGATGCGAGAAATTGATGCCATGGTCGTTGCGCCCGCGACAGCGAATTTGATGGCTCAGTTCGCTCACGGGATGGCTTCGGACTTGATCAGCACGCTGTATCTGCAAAACACCCGCCCCGTGCTTCTAGCACCCGCGATGAGTGACCCGATGTGGAATCACGCCGCGGTGAAACGGAACGTTCAATCGCTCCAGGAAGACGGTTGCCACTTCGTCGGACCCGACGACGGCTGGCTGAGTTGCCGAGTCAAAGGCACCGGTCGAATGAGTGAACCAGTGACGATTTTACAAACACTGGAAACGCTGTTCCGCGGCGATTCATCGGACGCCAAGTAGCGACGCCGCGGATCGTGCGACAATCCGTCGCCGATGAAATCGATTTCAGCGATGTTTTGGTTATGACACGGGGAGTCCGATCTTTGGCACAATTCTTGTTGGGGATTCCGACTACGATTGAACGGTCGTTTCCTTTGGAGCCGATCTTATCTCGACAGTCTTCGATCTCACTGAGGCGGTAACCGTTTCGCCCGATCCGTGCCATGGATCAAAAGTTGCCCTGGAGATTAAGAAATGGGGTCGGTTCAATGATTGTGTCTGGCTTGGGATTGTCCGGGCGATTCGCACCGCGTCTCGCGTTTCACCATCGAGTTATTGAATAGCTTTCATGACGGTCCATGTTTTTGGTCACCGCAATCCTGACACGGATGCGATCTGCAGTGCTTTGGCCTACGCTGATTTCCTTCGCCAAACGACCCGTCCCGATGCGGTAGCGGCGTGTTGTGGTCCACCTAACGAACGGACCGAATTTGCCCTTCGGCAAGCCAAGTTGACGGCGCCCAAGATCATCATGGATGTTCGGCCGGAGCTGGAGGACATCTGCAATCGAGATGTTGTCGTCGCTCGGACGTCAGACGTTTTCTACGAAGTCTACGAACGCATGGACGAGCATGAGCTTCGCTCGATCCCGGTGCTCGATGACAACGACCAGTTGATCGGATTGGTCACTCTGCTTGATCTTCTGGAGTTGGTCTTTCAAGGCGGCGTGGATCCCTATCGATCTCGTGAAGTCCGTACGAACCTGGACAAGGTTGTTTCCGTGTTGGGCGGGTCGTACCAGCACGCGGTGGATTCGGGACTGAATGAGGACATGATTCTGACCGTTGGTGCGATGAGCGCCGGCGGGTTCTGCGAACGCATGAAGCAGTTTCCGGCGGATCGATTGTTGGTCGTCAGTGGCGATCGACCGACGATTCAACTGCCCGCACTCGAGATGGGAGTGCGTGGATTGGTCGTGACGGGCGGCTATGAGCTCTCCAGCGGATTGATGGAACTCGCACGCGGACGCGGTGTGACGGTCATCAACAGTCCGTTTGACACCGCAACGACGACGATGCGGATCAAAGCCGCTCAGTTAATCGAAGAAGTCGTCAATCGAGATTTCTTGGCACTGTCCGCCAAGTTGCCTGTCGCGGCGGCCAAGCAACAAATTTATCGCTCGGCTCAAACTGTGTTCCCTGTCGTCGACAATCAAAAACTGATTGGCGTGCTGAGCAAATCCGACATGGTTCACCCACCTCGTCCTCAATTGGTGTTGGTCGATCACAACGAGATTGGACAAGCGGTGGAAGGTGCGGAAGAGTCCGACATCGTCGAAGTTCTCGATCACCACCGGCTTGGTGGTTCGCTGAAGTCCACCGGTCCGATTCGCTTCATTATGGACCCCGTCGGATCCACGTGCACTTTGGTGGCACGCATGTATCGCCAAGAAGGCTTGGAACCTGAGTCTGGCATCGCGCTTTGCATGGCGTCAGGCATCATCAGTGACACGCTGTATTTGCGATCGCCGACGACGACGGATGTGGACCGCGAACTGCTGACTTGGTTGCAAGGATTCTGCTCCGTGGATCTGGCTGAATACGCCAACGAGTTCTTCGAGATCGGCTCGGCACTTCGTTCCTGCACGCCGGATAAAGTCGTTCGTGAAGACTGCAAGCAATTCGAAGAAAACGGGCGACGGTTCTCGATCTCTCAGATTGAAGAGATCGGGTTGGATCTGTTTTGGGAACGCCAAACCGAGCTCAGCCAAGCGTTGGTCCGATTGTCGGAGCAAGAAAACCTTGAGTTTTCAGCGTTGCTGGTGACTGATATCTCGAGCAACGGAAGTTTGTTGCTGATGAGCAGCGAGCCGGAAGGTTGGGAGGAGATCAATTACCCCCAGCTCGAGGATCGGCTGTATAAATTAGAGAACGTCGTTAGTCGCAAGAAGCAGTTGTTGCCTCTGATTAGCAGCCTGCTAGAGCAATCTCCCGCACCCACGTGAGCCCGTCATGCAGTTCCGCATCGTCCATTTGATCTTGGCGTTGACGTGGGCTGCGATAGTTTTCTCTTTGGTGCGATTAAACCCGGTGTTCTGGGTGGCTCTTGGCCCGGCGACCATTGGACCGCTGGCCGGACGAGCCGCTTCGGGAACCTTGGAAGGCATGGTTCTCGGGTTTCTGTCCACCATGTTCTGGTGCTTTCTCGCATCCATTTTCTCGGGCATGGTATTGATGTCCTTCGCGGTGGCGGTTCACTTGCAAGGTTTGGGCTTGGACACCATGGTCGGGCTCGTTGTTGGCTTGACCTTGTTTTATTCTCTAATCGCTTTGTTTGCCGGGTACATTGGCGGCCGCATCGCAATTTCTTAAGGCCGCCAGTTGCGATCGAGCGGATGACTGGTCCGGCTCTCTACCCAACTTCTCTCTTTGGTAACCAACATGACTCGATGGCCCGGTGTGAAGCTCTTTGATTTGACCGGACGAACCGCGCTCATCACGGGAGGTTCCAAGGGCTTGGGCGAAGCGATGGCGGCGGGGCTCGCATCCGCGGGAGCCAACGTTTGTCTGGTCAGTCGCAATGAACAAGAAGCGTCCGAGGCGGCAAAGAAGATTGCTGACGAATACCCGGTTCAAGCAATCGGCATCGGGGCGGACGTGACCGTCGAAAGCGATGTTGCTGAGATGGTGCAGCAATGCGTCGACCAGTTTTCTCGGTTGGACGTATTGATCAACAGCGCAGGAATCAATGTGCGTGGCTCGATCGACGAGTTGACGTTGGAGCAATTCCGGCAAGTTCAAACCACGAATGTGGAAGGCATGTGGTTGTGCTGTAAACACGCCAGCAAAGTGATGAAGTCCAACGGAGCCGGCCGAATCATCAACCTCGCCAGCACGCTTGGATTGGTTGGCTTGGCAAATCGAACGCCTTATGCATCCAGCAAAGGTGCCGTCGTGCAGATGACTCGCGCGTTGGGCTTGGAACTGGCACCGCACAGCGTCACCGTGAACGCGATTTGTCCGGGACCGTTTCTGACTCCCATGAACGTTCCCATCGCGGACACGGAGGAAGCGAAACGGTTCATCGTCGGAGCGACCGCGCTGGAACGTTGGGCGCAGCTGCAAGAGATCCAAGGGGCGGCGATTTTCCTGGCCAGCGATGCGTCGAGCTACATGACCGGCAGTATGCTGAC
Organism: Rhodopirellula bahusiensis; assembly: GCF_002727185.1. Taxonomy (NCBI): domain Bacteria; kingdom Pseudomonadati; phylum Planctomycetota; class Planctomycetia; order Pirellulales; family Pirellulaceae; genus Rhodopirellula; species Rhodopirellula bahusiensis. The sequence continues at coordinate 86,910 of NZ_NIZW01000004.1, read as the reverse complement.
CGTGGATGGCGGTTGGACGGCACGCTGACCTGGAAAACCGCCGCGTGAGTTTTGAGGTTGGGTTTTTCTTCTAATGGCCAACGGCCAAATTCAATTCAAAACGTTTGGGTTGATGTTGGCCGTTGGCCAACAAAACCGAATGTAAAAGCGCAACTTCAAAACTTGCGTGGCGGGAATCTGGGGAATGCCTCGCTGACGTGTCGGGCTATATTTCGACGGCCTTGGAAGGCCATCGTACGGAACCCCTAGACCGATCTTAGCGGCGGTAGGAGTGGACGCCGACGTCGGTCAGCAAGGTGCCCATTGCTCGGCTGATTCGGACCAACGAGAGGCTGTAGTTGGTTTGGTCAACATGCAATTGACGCTCGGATTGCAACAGCTCCTCGGAAGCGTCGATCAAGAATTCCAATTGGATCTTGCCCGCGTCATAAAGGGCTCGCGAGGAAGCCAGGCGATCTTCTCCTGCCGCGACGCGAGCGAGTGAGTTCTGCAAAGCGGCGTAGCTCGACTGACTGTTGGAGATTGCGTCGTGAATCTCGTAGGTCACGGCGCGCTGTTGCTCTTCCAAGATCGATCGTTCTCGGTGCAGTTGCAGTTTGGCATTCCGCACGGCAGCTTTGGCTTGTCGACGCAGTGGGGCGACTCCCATTTCGACACCAAATTCCCATTCGGTGTGATCGAATGAGAACAAGTCGTCGGCGGCGCTGGCGAACCGTGGTCCTTCGCCAGTCAAGTCGTCTCCGAATCCTCGGACGCGGGTTCGGCCGATCATGTCCAATCGCGGGAGCAGAAAGTTCTTCGCCGCGACGAGTCGCAGATTGTGCTGTTGAACTTGCAGACGTTGGCGACGGAGTTCCGTTCGGTGCTGGAACCCGCTAGCAACACTGTCGTCGATTGCAAATTCAAACGGGGCAGCGGTGAATTGGTCAGCCGGCCGAAGCAATTTGCCATCGGAGATGGGGAGGCCGATCATTCGCCGGAGGGTTCTTTCGGCGTTGCGAATTCCGGTGTCACCTGAACTGCCGCCCAGAGCAAGGTCGGCTTCGCGTTGATAGCGATAGTACTGAGCCCGCGTCTGAGCTTCCTTGTAGGCTTCGCCGCCCATCAATCCCGACTCTTTCTTTGAACGCACCGTTTGCCAAATCTCATACGAGACATCACGTGCTTGACGAATGCTTGCGTAGGAGTGATAGAGTCGCTGAAGCTGCCAATAAGCGGTGTACAGTTCGAGGAAGTAGTCGCGAAGCTGGATTTCGAAGTCGGCCTGACTGATTTGCGAGTTGATCCGAGCGATCCAGATTCCGTTTGAAAAATTCAGTCCCGGTCGTGCGTTGGGGCCCGCGATGAGATTGAATGAACGTCCGGCACCTTGCAGCAATGGTTGCCGAACTCCCAGTTCCAATTGGGTTTCCCAGTAGCTCGGGAACGAGTTGCCTGCTCGGTTGTTGCTGTCGTACAAATGAAGCGATTGCAGGTCCCACTGCGTGCCCCATGTGGTTCGTTTCGTCCAACCGGATTGAAATTGGGCGTAGTCCTGGACCAGCTCTTGGACTTGTCCTCCCAGCGTGGCGTTGTTGAAGACGCGGTCGTTGTTTTGAGAGGTCAGCGAAGCGCTGAGCTGACTGTCGAATTCCGCCAAGGCAGCTTGCGGGCCAAACATCGGATCAGACGCTTGGATGGCGGGATCGTAAGCGGTCGTGACCGAACCCGGTGACTCAAGGACTCGCACGCCGAGCGATCGAATGACGTCGCTGTTCTGCAACGCCAACGTGATCATCTCGGCTTCGGTCAGATCCCAAAACTCCGTTGCTGATTCGTTTCCGCGGGATACTGCATCGGGGAACATCGTGACCGACGAAGACGCCGGCGTGGCAGAACCGTTCGCATTGTTGTTTGGTTTGGTTGAGACCAATTCGATCAGTCGTCGCGTGTCCTGTTTCCCACCAAACGGATCACCAAAGTTGGTGGGGTTTTGGACGACGCAGTCATTGAAAGAGTGTTCACCCCAACCCGAGTGCTCGGTGGATGCAGACGGAATTCCAAGTTGGACCGCGGACGCGAGGTTCGTTCTTTGGTCAGAATCAGCGGGCTGTGCAGACTTTGCTAGAACGTGAGCGGGAGACGGATGACGCGATCGGCAACCCACCAAAGTGCATGCGAGTAAGAGTGCCAGTCCCAATCGTGGCAACACGCGACGCCAGCCATCGCTTTTGCGATGGCCGGCGCGGAGCGGCGAACGACAGCTTTGTAATCGCATACGTGGACAGACGGTTGGGAAACCTACAAACTTGGTGGAGGCACTCGGAATCGAACTCCACCGTGTTATCGTCACAAAGCGAATCCGCCTGGCACTTTGGACCGCGACGCGTGTTCATCCGTCACGACCGTTGACACCCCCCGACCCCCGGAAACCAATGGCATCCCCTGCTCGATCCGTCACTTTGGTCTCGTTGATCCTTTCGACGCTTCGCCATCGTCAAGCTGTGACGATCGCGGTGGCGCTCGGGGTGGCGACGGCGACCGCGGTGATCACGGGAGCCTTGTTGGTGGGCGATTCCATGCGTGGCAGCTTGAAAGCGCTGACGGTCGAACGACTCGGGAAGATTGAATCAATCGTTTCGCCTGGAGCCTTTTTCCCGTTGGCGGAGTTGTCCATTGAAGGCGAGTCCATCGGTCAGGAGCAAACGCAGGGCACTGCCGCGAGTGATTCGTTCGCTACGCCGGTCATTCTGTTTCCGGGAGGCAGCATCGAGGCGGATGTGGATGGTTCGGATCGGCAGCGACGCATTGGTGGTGTGCAGGTCTTGGGGATCGACGATCAGTTCTGGGACTTGGACGTGACCGGAATTCGGCCGGAAGCGATGCCAGGCGAAGAAAGCGTGGTCTTGAATCAAGCCGCAGCGGACGAGTTGAAAGTGGCCGTCGGCGACCAAGTCACATTGCGATTGCCGGTTGAAGGTGCGGTGCCGGCCGACAGCCCACTTGGACGTCGAGAAATTCAGAGCGAAGGTTTGCCTCGCATGAAGGTCGCTGCCATTGTGCCCGACTCGGGGTTGGGACGATTTTCGTTGACGCCGAATCAAGCCGCTCCCAAGACCGTGTTCGCATCGCGAGCGGTCATTGCCGACGTGTTGGATCGCGAAGGACAAGCGAATGCGATTTTCTCGACTCGCGAAATTTCTGCGGATGACGTGAGTTGGTCGTTGGAGACATTGGGATGGAACCTGCAACACATTCAGCGAGGTGGCGAAGATGGCGGCGAGCCCATCGTCGATTATGTCTCGCTCACCAGCGAAAACCTGCTGCTCAAAAACGATGCCGTGAAAGCGGTGATGGATGCCTTGCCCGAAGGCACGGTGACGCCCGTGATGACGTACCTCGCCAATGCGATTGAGAAAGTCGATCCGGGAACGGGTGAGGTTGTGGTCAGCGACCAATCGCACTCGGTCCCCTACAGCACTTTGACGGCGTTGGATGACGGTCCCACGTTGTCTTTGGATTACTCGTTACAAGAACCGCCGGCGACCAATTCAGGCGAGACGCCGATCGTTTTGAATGATTGGACCGCGAATCGTTTGGATGCCAAAGTCGGCGACCAAGTCCGGGTGTTTTTCTACGAACCCGAAGTTGAAAACGGGCGCGAAATTGAACGGTCATTCGATGCGGTGGTGACGCAGATTGTGCCGGTGACCGTCCCCAGCAAGCCTTACCGACGGAATCGGGAGGCGGTCTTTGACGAGCCGATCACGCCGTACAACGATCCTGCGTTGACGCCTGATGTTCCCGGCGTGACCGATCAAGACTCCATCGGCGATTGGGACTTGCCGTTCCAATTGGATCGCAAGATCGAGCGAGAGGACGATGCCTATTGGAATGAGCAACGGTTGACTCCGAAGGCGTTCGTTCCGCTGGATGTCGGTCAAACGATTTTTGGAAGTCGATTTGGACAGACGACTGGATTGCGAATCGACCCGAGTTTGGCGAAAGACATGCCTGGCTTGCGAGCGAAGATTTTGGCGGCCACACGGGGTGTGCAAGGCGAGCTCGGATGGACGCCGCGATCGATCCGTGCGGAACAGTTGGCGGCATCCAAAGGAACGACTCCGTTTGATGGTTTGTTCCTGGCGTTGTCGTTCTTTGTGATTCTGGCCGCGATGATGTTGATCGCTTTGTTGTTGCGATTGGGTGTCCTTCAACGACTCAGTGAGTTTGGAACCTTGTTGGCAGTTGGGTTCACGCCGCGACGAGTGATGAAATTGGCATTGGGTGAAACCGCGGTGACCGCTGCGTTTGGAACACTGCTCGGAATCGCGGGCGGAGTGGCTTACGCGTGGGCGGTTCTGTGGGCGCTGAAGTCGTGGTGGGTCGGAGCGGTCACGGTTCCGTTTCTGCAATTTCATGCGACGCCGATGTCGATCGCCTTGGGTGGGATTTTGGGATGGTTGGTGTGCATGTTCACCGCCGCCTGGACGTTGCGTTTCTTGTTGCGGTTGAATCCCGCGGCTTTGGTTGGCGGACGGACGATGGACTCGTCCCATGCGTTGAGCGGCGGCGACAAGACGAAGAAACCAAGCAGCGGCAAGGCGTCCCTGTGGGTTGCAATCGGCTTGTTGCTTTTGGCTGTTATCGCGGCGATTGCGGGAGCTTTGGGCGGAGGTCAGCAAGCCGCCGGCGGCTTTGTCGGAGCAGGCATGTTGTCTCTGGTTGCGATCCTGATTTGGGTGCATCGTTCGCTCCGACGGCGAAGAGATTCAAATGGTTCACGCGGCAAGCAAGCGGCAACCGGGCACGCGATGCGAACTCCGGGGTTGGGTGGTGGCTCGCTGAGTTCGTTGGCGATGGCCAACGCTCGTCGTAGTCCACTTCGCAGCACGCTTGCGATCGGATTGGTAGCGACGGCGGCGTTTTTAATTCTGTCGATCAGCGTGTTTCGTCTGTCGCCGACGGAGGAAGGAACCGGTGGCTTTGACTTGATCGGGCAAACGGCTCAACCGCTGCATCAAGACCTCCGTGCCGAGGATGTGCGAGCAGAGTTGCTTGGCCGAGAGGCGGAAACGTTGTCGAAAGACAAAGTGCGAGTTGTTCCGTTTCGAATGAAGGGTGGCGATGACGCGAGTTGCAACAATCTTTACCAAGCCATGCGACCGACGGTCATCGGATTATCAGTTCAAGATTCGCTCGGCGGATTTGGTTGGGCCAGCATGGAAGGCGAGACATCCGAAGCGACTTGGGAATTGTTGAACGTTCCGGCAGCGGGCACGTTGGAAGATCCGGTGCCCGTTGTGATCGACCAAAACACGGCGATGTGGAGCCTGCAAATGCGTGGCGGTCTCGATGAGGTCAAAGCGTTTGACTACGGCAGCGGCGATGTTCACTTCCGAGTCGTCGGTCTGTTGGCGGGCTCGGTGTTGCAAGGCAAGTTGATTGTGGGTGAACGGGCATTCGAAAATGTGTTCCCAAGTTCAACCGGCTACCAGTACTTCCTCTTCGCGATGGAGAGTGGCGTCACATCGGATGATGCAAAGAACGACGAGACGGCCCGCGACAACGAAGTCGATGAGATAGCGGAGGTGTTGGAATCGCGGCTGGTCGATGCGGGCATGGACGTGCAGCGAGCCGACCGCGTGTTGGCAGGCTTGCTGGCGGTTCAGAACACGTACTTGCGAACGTTCCAAAGTTTGGGAGCGTTGGGCTTGTTGTTGGGGACGATCGGTTTGGCGGTTGCTCAGTTGCGAAGCGTCTTGGAACGTCGCGGAGAACTCGCCGTCATGCGCGCGGTCGGGTTCACTCGCCAGCGTTTGGCAACCTTGGTGTTGGGTGAGAACACGTTCTTATTGGCGATTGGAATTGGCTGCGGAGCGGTAACGGCGATGTTGGCTGTCTTGCCGTACGCATGGTTGTCGGGGACCAGCATGCCGATCGCGGAGCCACTGGGGATCTTGCTTGCGATTTTGTTGTTTGGGACCTTGGCCGGTTTGGTGGCCGTTTGGAAAGTGTTGACGCTGCCGTTGATCGAGTCGTTGCGAGCCGAAAATGCAGTTGTTGAACTTTAAGAATGAGCCGAGCGAAAGTGCGTCGACGCTTGCCCGACGCCAGCTCGCTCGTGACGAAGCGATGTTGCAGTGGGCCGACCAAGTCGTTGGCGAAGACGAGTCCACAGCAATCGACACGGAATCGTTGCGGATGTGGCAGTTCGATCAGCCGACCGTTGTGCTCGGACGCAGCTCGAAGATCAACGACGAAGTGAACCGGCCGTGGTGCCAAGAACGTCGGATCGAAGTGCTGCGCCGTTGCACGGGAGGAGCCTCGGTGGTCGGCGGGCCGGGGTGTTGGATGTATAGCGTGGTCCTGCGTTTGCTTGATGAGACATCGATCCGCAAGATCGACGTCGCTCATGACTATGTGATGCAGCGAGTTCTCGCTGCGGTCCAGACGCAGTTGCCGACCGCGGAACGAAAAGGCATTTGTGATCTAACGTTTGAGAACCGAAAGTTCTCCGGAAACAGCTTGCGTGTGGCTCGCCATCATCTGCTCTATCATGGGACGATCTTGATCGGATCCGATCTGGATTTGATCGAGTCATGTTTGGACTTCGCGCCCAGGCAACCGGAATACCGCCAGCGCCGAAGTCATCGCGAATTTGTTGGTAATATTGACGTCGATGCGAGCCAGCTGGAATCGGATTTGGCGGAGCAATTTGGCGTGTCGTCCGCGCCTGATTCGTTGGTGGTTCGGTCCATCGAAGAAGTCGCGGACGGATTGTTAAGAACGCGTTATGGCACAACGGAATGGCACGTTCGGCGGTGATCCGGGCGACTGCCCACCGTGGAAAGAGTGTCCAAGATTGCCGGACGTTGGCATTGTCAGGGCGTACGAATTGGTTATCTTTACAAGACGATCTGCACAATTTTGTCGCCATTGCACCCTTTCGTGAAAGGATTCTCATGAAGACCCGCATTCCATTGAGTAAGGCTGAGGAAGAAGCCCGACTGCGCCGTGAACGTCTCGATCTGAGCATCGCGGAAATGGGTTTGACCGTTCGGACAACGAACTGCTTGGAAGAGACCGGCATTTTGACCGTCCGTGACCTGCTCAACGCGACGCCTCGACGTTTGCTGAAAATCAGCAACTTCGGCGAAAAGACTCTTGAAGAAGTCTATGACGCTCTCGAGCAACTTGGGTTCTATCGCCCAGGCCGACAGGCCGTTTCGACCGCCAACTGATTGCTACGGTAGTCCTTTGTGAGACGATCCTGGTCGAGAACGCTTCTGCGTCCCTGGAGTAAAAAACGGGGACGCCGTTCACGGACCGGGGCCATGCGTGGCGTTCTCGGTGAACTCGCGTTCTACCTTGGCCTGATCCTGCTCGGCGTGTTCGTACTGGCGTTGGTGATCGTGTCGTCCGTGATGATGCCTCGCATTGGCATCGATCTTCCCGAAGAAGCTCGTCGGGTCCTCGAGTCCAATCTGACACAAGGTGGTGGAAGATGGGGGCGTTGGGTGGTTGCGGTTGTTTCCGTGGCCTCCGTCGCATCAGGAGTCATCGGGCTCGGCTACCGTTTGCTGCATCTTGGGTTTAGCCAGGAACGGATTTCTGCCAACCGGAAACGGGCGATCGATGAGACTCGATCTCTGGCCGGCCGTAACTCGGGAGCGGAAGAGTCTTCGCAATCGTTGGAACCGGAATTCGACCCGCGAGAATTTCCGGAATTGCCGACCGTCCCACGCCGCCAGGTGATGAACGAGAGTCCGGGCGAGCGTCTTCGCTTTCGATTGGCCTCAATATCGACCGGGCGATTGAGCGTTTTTGGTTCGGCGGCGCTGGCTTTGGGGTGGAATTGCCTGTGTTTGGTGCTGTTGGCAGTGGTGATCTCGGGTTGGTGGTATGGCGTGCCGCGTCCAATTTTGGCCATGCTGATGGTGCCCTTCTCGTGCGTCGCCGTGTGGTCGCTGCGAGTGTTTCTGAAGCAGGTTCGCCAGGTCGCCGGGGTCGGTGCGACGGTGGTGGAGATCAGTGATCATCCGCTTCAGCCCGGTGGGCAGTACGAGCTGTTTGTCTCGCAAATGGGCAAGATGCGGCTAAAATGGCTGAAAATTGAGCTGGTTTGCGAAGAAGAGTCGTTTTTTCGCCAGGGCACGGACGTTCGCAGTGATCATCATGTGGCACTGCGGCAAGAATTGCTGAAGGAAAAGACGGTTCGTGTTGACCCCCGCGGGCCCTGGGAGCAACAATTGTCATTCGAGCTACCTGAAAACGTGATGCACTCTTTTGCTGCAACCAACAACGTTGTCAGGTGGCGACTGCTTGTTTCCGGAGAGTCCCGTCCGTGGCCATCGTTCTGCCGAAGTTTCCCACTGCTCGTCCAGCCGCCGCTCATGTCGCCTCCCGACAGCCCGCGGTGAATGTGTCGGTCTGTCGTGATGACGGATCGTACGCAGCCGGCTGTCAGCTGAAGGCGGGCTGGAGAATCAGCCGGGTCAACTTGGAAGAATTGCAGAGCGTCGAGATCTCGGTGCTTTGGCATACCGAGGGCAAAGGCGATGAGGATTTGGGCGTCCACTATTTCCAACGCTACGACCACTCGGATCTGCAAAGCATCCAGCTGAAGGAGCGAAACGGGATCCAGTGCGTCTTGCCCGCTTCGCCGCTGAGCTATCAGGGTCACCTGATGCAAATTCATTGGAAGATTCGCGTGCGAGTCTTCTTGGCCGATGGGCGTGAGGTTGTCGCCGAACAGCCTTTCTATTTGGTCGCTCACCAACCGGAATCCAACCAAGAGCTGGTCGTCGACTCGGAGGTCCTGGAGGAACGCCTGGATGCTCCTCAGCTTCGCTCGATCGCATCCAAGCTGCCTTCGGTTATTTCGCGACTTCGCGGTCGCCGATCGCGGTCGTAGCCGAAGCGTCTCGGTGATGAGCCGACGACCGTTAGGTCCGGTTGCGTCGTGAAAACCGGTGCTAACGCACATCGGCTAATCTGCCTTGGATCAAAGCGGAGTTGCCCCTGGGAGGCATCCCCAGATGACTGAGCCTATGGCGGTCAACAAATTTCCGGACGGACGTTCTCACTGCGTTTTCACCAGGTTTACCGAACCGAGATCGAGCTTTGTCACGCCTTGCGCGGTGAAACCGTAGACTGGGATCCGTGTGATTTGGCGACAATCAGCGACTTTGATTGGTAGCCGAACATTTTCCACCAGTGAGAACAGTCGATGCAAAACCCATTCTTGTTGCTCAGTTCGCTGATAATTGTCGCTTGGCAGATTCAGGTCAGCGAAGCAGATGGTCCTGTACCCGGACCACCAACGTGGATCGTAGATGCTCAAGTCAAGGCGGACGGGCCGGATGGAGCGTCACGACTGATTGGCACCGTATTCGATTGGCATGACTCTCGACAAAACTGGGCAACTCAGGGAACGATTCGACATAGTGGAAGAACCGTGCACGCTTCTCGGTCGCGTTCTCGCTCGGTCCTCATTCTTCAGTCCGAGCGATTTATAGCGTCGATGAGCACGCTTAGGTTTACGCGGCTTGATGGCTCCAAGATTGAATCAAAAGATATCCCGGCAATGCTGAAAAACGGACGTGGCGTCGCATTCTTGCCGAAGGGAACTGGAATACATCCCGCAATCGTTTCCGCACTGCATCCAGAAACGGTCGTAGCCACGCGTGTCAGCTACCCGTCTGATCCCGTCGTGATTCCCATTCTTGAAGAGTGATCATCATCGAATGCACCTGTCCAAGTGAATTCCACGAAAGGACTTGGTAGCTTGCGTTGTTGTCACTTTGCTTCGTTAGTCGTCAGTTCACTCCTTGCAATGGCGAAGAATGTCTCACACGCGAATTGGACTCATCGTTCGAGTAGCAATGATCAGTGTTGCATTGATCTCTGGATGCGTCTCGACGAACACCGTCTCCGAACCCGCGATTGATGCCGTTTCGCAACCGAAGTTTTTGACGCAATTGGATGGCGTCGACGCTATTCAAATCGAAGAACTGATGATTGCGAATCGATCGGACATTGGACGCTTCATTCAACTTTGTCGGAATGCACGCTGGGCTCCGTTCGCCGCAACCATGCCCGGCAACATCGAGACAATACGGTTCATGTCCGATGGGATTGAGATACACCAACTGTTCTACGCGGGTGGTTGGCTAATCGACGCTAGCGGCGATGGCGTTGTGCGATTCGGTACAATCCATTCTGACGACGGGGACTGGATCGACGAGAATGTCGATACTCAACTGATGCTGCTGCGAAACGCACTTTGACGCTGGCGAGCAATAACCATGTAGCCATGAGACGAACCAAATTCGCGGAGTCGTCGTCTCTGACGATGGAAAATCTCTTATCGAAACCGGGTGATTTTTGACGTTCGTAGGGGCTGACGTATGAAAATGCAATTTCGATTCACTAGTCGATTGTTGTTGTTGACCGTGTTGATTGCTGCAATCGCAATCGCAGCGATCCGTGTAGTGCATGATTCGCTCTATAACCAACTTTGGGACGTCGCTTCCATCACCAAGGTTCACCAAGGCGAGTTCTGGTCGGCGGTTAACGAGAAGACTGGTGCTCGCATCGGTGGTCCTTGCGTTACATACTACGCAACGTGCAGGAACCACGATCGAACGATCACAATCGAAATTGGCGATTCGCAAACGCTCTACGGCAAGAGCATGCCACTTTCGACGGGGGATCGATTCTGGTTCGCCGCAAATCGAAACGACCCCAACACTCGCCGAAATCCGAGGTTCGTTGACCTAGATAAGTTTGGTGTTCTGTTGCATAGCCGTGAGAATGGCACTCTGCCGTTTCCAAAAGCGGCCGTTATCCGGGCAACGACTTCCGCCTATCAATAGTCCGCGGCGAAACAAATCGAACGGGCGAAATTAGAAGGTTGGGGTGGCATTGTTGTTTTCATTTGCTCATTGATTACCCCGTCCCGTTGATTGCCCCAAATTGTTTTTGGGTTTTGAATCAAGCTGCAAGACTTCGTGAGTTCATTGTAGCGACCAAATGAATTCGGTCGCGGAACCATTCCAGCCGCAGAGCTCACACGAACTATTCACGAACACGTGTGAGCAATTCGAGTATCCACAGATATGTTGAGCGCATTCTGGGCACAGTCCATCCATGTGTGACGACGGAGCGAAGAACGGCGATTCGCACTTCATTCAGTGTGTCTCAGGTTGATCGCGTCAACAGAAAGCATGGCATATGTGAGTCACGGTAACAGTCACCGAGGCCGGAAGGCTGAGCATCCTCTCGTGAAATCTCGCAAGCCGTCCTTCGGTGCACGGGATGATCATCCACCCTATGGAGGACCATTGCCAATGTTTGGTTCGTTGAGTTGCATTGGCTTTCAGGCGGTGTTCAGGGCAATCACAGGCTGGAAGCATATGCCACTTGTTTCGTCAGTGGGTGGTAGCGGTTGTAGTGGATGCTTGGGTTGCTTCGACTCTGCCGATAGCGGGGTGAGCAATTCGCCTGTGGATTGTGCACGCTCGCGAGGTGTGGCTTGGTAAAATGGTGGGATGCAAAGTGTGTTTATTCATCCTGTTGATCACCGTGTCTCGCGACTTCTTTTTGTTCGGTTGCCTCGAGCCCTGAAGTTCGTGCAGCGTGGTTTGCTCGCCTGCGTTGCTGCGCTGATCGTTTGTTTCGTCGGAGGTAGCGTCCTGGTTGCGGATGAGCTTGCCAGCGAACTCAAGTTCCGTGAGCAGCTAGTGCCGTTGTTGCGAACTTACTGCTACGACTGCCACGGTGCCGAAGACGGTGAAGGTGGGGTGTCTCTGGAGGCTGACGACACGGCGCTGAAAATCGTCAAAGGTCGCGAGCATTGGATGCGGGCTCTCGCGCAAGTTCGCTTAGGAACAATGCCGCCGGCGGATTCAGATGTGATGGATCCGTCCAGTCGGACTCGGATGGTGGAGCTGATCGATGAGCTTGCCAACGCGATCGATTGCGTTCGAAATCCCAACGCCGGCAAGATCACGTTGAGGCGGTTGAATCGGGCTGAGTATCGCAACACGATCCGCGATTTGGTTGGCGTGGATTACTCGCCCGCGGATGATTTTCCGGGGGATGACGTCGGTTATGGATTCGACAACATCGGGGATGTGTTGTCGTTGCCGCCGCTGCTAATGGAGAAGTACTTGGATGCGGCAGAATCGATCATGGGCGAAGCGATTTACACGCCGCCACCGCCGGAATTGTTCGAACTGGAGCGTTCGCCCATCACGCTGATCGGGGCGGACAAGTACAACGGCAAGAATCATCTGGCGATGTCATCCAACGGCACGGTGACGCTGCAGTTCGACGCTCCGTTCAGCGGGACCTACACGGTGGTGTTCAGCCTCAGTGGCGACCAAGGTGGGGACGAACCGGTGCGTGCGGAAGTCACCGCGGGCCGCCGGACGATTCCCGTCGAAGTGAAAGAGAGTGAGCCGACCGAGAAGAAGGTTGCGTTCCGGTTGGGCAAGGGCACCCGCCAGATCGACCTTTCGTTCTTGAATGATTACTACGTCAAGGATCAAATCGATCGAAACTTGCATGTTCACCATGTGAAGGTCAGTGGCGTTGAACAACGAAGCCAGTTTGTTTCGTCGCCGGATTTGCCGACGACGCACCGGGTGCTGCTGTTCGAGACCGCTGGCAACGACGGTGAGTTCGACCGCGCGGCGAAGGCTGTGCTGGGGCGATTTGCGAGCCGAGCGTATCGCCGGCCGATTGGCAAGTCAGAACTGGGCCGGCTGGTTGAGCTTGCGACTCAGGTTCGTGACAACGGCGGATCGTTTGAAGAGAGCATGCAGGTCGCGATGCAAGCTGTGTTGGTCTCGCCGTACTTCTTGTTTCGGGTGGAGCGACCGCGGGAGGCTGGGGATGACGGTGTGATGCCGCAAGTGAACCAGTACGAATTGGCGACGCGAATTTCTTACTTTCTGTGGAGCAGCATGCCGGACGATGAGCTGCTGCGGATGGCGCATCGTGGCCAACTTCGTGATCGCCGGATGTTGCTGGAGAAGGTTGGCCGGATGATCAAGAGTCCGAAGGCCAGTCGTTTCGTGGACAACTTTGCTTCGCAGTGGTTGCAACTTCGCAACCTCGAAATCGTTCAGCCGGACACCCGAATCTATCGTGGTTTTGACGATGAGGTTCGCGACGCGATGCGGGTGGAGACGTTGATGTTTTTCTCGGAAGTGATGCGAAACAATTTGCCGGTGACCGAATTGTTGAATGCGGATTTCACTTATATGAACGAAGCGTTGGCTCGATTCTATGGCGTCAACGACGTTCGCGGGAATGAATTTCGGAAGGTGTCGTTGTCAGGCACTCCGCGTGGCGGATTGCTGACCCACGCCAGTGTTTTGACCGTGACCAGCAACCCGACGCGAACCAGTCCGGTGAAACGCGGCAAATGGATTCTCGACAATCTACTGAACACTCCGCCGCCACCGGCGCCGCCGAATATTCCCGAGCTGGAAAAGGGGAAGTTGGTTGGTTCGCTTCGTGAACGCATGGAACAGCATCGGTCCAACCCGGCGTGTGCGGCGTGTCACAACATGATGGATCCGCTGGGGTTTGCGCTGGAGAACTTTGATGCGGTCGGACGATGGCGAACACGTGATGGACGGGATGTGATCGACGCCAGCGGTTTGATGCCCGATGGCACTTCGTTTGATGGTATCAATGGGTTGCGAGAGTTGTTGACGACGCAGCGGAGCGAACAATTCGTTCGGTGTTTGGCTGAGAAGATGCTGATCTACGCGTTGGGGCGTGGGACGGAATACTACGATAAATGTGCGCTCGACAAGATCACCGCCGATGTTCGCTCGCACGACTACAAATTCGCTTACTTGATCGCGGCGATCATCGAGAGCGATCCATTTCAAAAGCAAGGGTATCGAGAACCATGAGTCATTCACCTCGTACTTTGTCACGACGTTTGGTGCTTCGAGGGATGGGAACCGCGGTGGCATTGCCATTGTTGGATGCGATGAGTCCAACGCGATTGTTGGCCGCGGAATCAGGCGGCCCACCACCGCTGAGAATGGGGTTCTTCTATGTTCCCAATGGCATGCACATGCCCGCGTGGACGCCACAGAAAGAGGGACGCCAGTTTGAGCTGACCCCGACGCTTGAGAAGTTGGCCGATAACAAGGATTCCATCAGTGTTCTGTCGGGGCTGACCCTGGATGGGGCTCGTGCTCATGGTGACGGAGGCGGTGACCACGCACGCAGTGTGGCTGCGTTTTTGACGGGCGCTCACCCTCGCAAGACAAATGGGGCTGACATCCAAAACGGAGTCTCGGTGGATCAGGTCGCGGCGCAGTATGTCGGCGACCGAACCCGGTTCGCTTCATTGGAATTGGGTTTGGAAGCGAGCAGCCAGGCAGGCAATTGCGACAGCGGATACAGCTGTGCCTACGCGTCCAATATGTCGTGGCGTGGTCCGACAAATCCAATGGCGAAGGAGACGGATCCGCGTGCCTTGTTCGATCGTTTGTTCGCGGGGCAAACGGTGAAAGAAACGCGTCGTGCTAAGAGCGAACGAGAGAAGTATCGGAAGAGCATCTTGGACTTTGTTGCCGAGGACGCGAAGCGTTTGCACGCTCACCTTCCGATCGTGGATCGACGCAAATTGGACGAATACTTGTACGCCATTCGGGACGTTGAGAAACGTTTGAACGGCGCCGAGAAGCTGGGACTGTCAGAAGAAGGTGTGCCGGATTACCCACGCCCCAGCGGTGTGCCCCAGGAGCTTTCGCGGCACAGCGATTTGATGATGGACATGGTGACGCTCGCCTATCAAACCGACAGCACGCGAATTTTGTCGTTCATGTTCACCAATGCGGGAAGCAATCGGGCATACAAGGAGATTGGCGTGAACGAAGGGCATCATGAGCTTTCGCATCATGGCAAAAGCGAACACAAACAGGCCGAGATCGCGAAAATTAATTCGTTCCATGCGGAGCGGTTCAACTACCTTCTGTCTCGTTTGAAACTGATTCGCGAGGGCAACGGTTCGCTGCTGGATCATTGCATGATCGTGTATGGCAGTGGGATCAGCGACGGTGATCGGCACAACCACGATGACCTGCCGATTTTGCTAGCGGGCGGCGGTGGCGGACGAATTCGAACCGGTCAACATGTGCGTTATAAAAACGGAAC
Source organism: Rhodopirellula bahusiensis (assembly GCF_002727185.1). Lineage (NCBI taxonomy): Bacteria > Pseudomonadati > Planctomycetota > Planctomycetia > Pirellulales > Pirellulaceae > Rhodopirellula > Rhodopirellula bahusiensis. Next base: position 71,739 of record NZ_NIZW01000004.1, on the reverse strand, counting down.
GCCGCTTTGCAATTTGTACCTGTGGATGATGAAGCAGATGGGGGCGAACGCCGACGGGTTTGGCGACAGCAACGGAGTCTTGCAAGGATTGGGTTAGCCGCAGTGTTGATCCACTGGCATGTGAATGCTCAAGGGGTGACGGTTGGTTCGGGAAGCTCCGAGAGCATGACGGCTGTGTCGGGAGCCTCTCCCGAGTAAAAGGAGACGTAGTGAGTGTCCCCGATGAACGTGGCGTTGGCGTTGCCCGAGTCCCATGCAAGTTGACTGCCGGTGGCGACTGCTTCTGAGGCGGGCCAGTGCAGCGGATTGTCGAAGACGATGTTTGGGTCAACCACTCGGCGCCGCAAGATGCCTCGGCCTCGTTCGTAGTAGTAGTTGCTCAACAAGCCGGTTTCAGCGTCAAGGATAAGGCTGGGTGTGGAGGCGTAGATATCACTGATGTTGGTTTGATGGCGTTTCCACGTGGCACCGTTGTCTGTCGAGACCATCTGGAATTGAGCGGGGCCGCTTTCTGTCCGAGCGACAGCGAGGATTCTGCCATCGCCGAGGGAAACAGCAGCGGGTTCGGTGGGCCAGTCCGCTTTCAACAGCCCGGACTCGACGGGAGTCTGTGTCCAGTTGACGCCATCGTCGCGGCTGGTCATCACGCCCCATGAGTGAACCGCTTTGTCGCTGTAATTTCCTGCGAACCACAATGCCATCAGCCCCACATCAGGGACCGCGAAAACATCGGTGATCTGCATGGGTTGGGTGGCGAGTTCCGGAGTGGCTATCAGCGTGAAGGAAACGCCATCGGTGGTGCGATAGAGATCGTGGTGCCGTTGTTTCCCAACTCGGCGTACCCAGAGCAGCATCGCTCCTGTGGAATCCAGGCCTTTCCCGACGGTGACCTCGCCGAAGCCAGGGGTGTTCGCGACGACGGTTTCCGCCATCCACGATTTTCCGCCATCGACCGAAGTGCGTGCATACACCGCGCGAGCGTCTTCGCCGATTGAATGACCTGAGCCCCGGCTATAAGTGCAGACCAGTTTCTCTCCGATGGCTTGAGTCATCGGCCACGAGTTGTAGCCGCTCACGTCCTGGACAACATGAGCCTCGGCAGGGGCGTTCAGCGGCGTCACCTTCACTGCCGCCAGTCCCGTGGGACGAGTGAAGGTGTCGCCGGGCAAGCCAGGTTCGCGTTGGATTCGCACGGTCAGCGGCGCGTCGGGAACCACTTCATAGTAGGATTCCAGAACGATTTTGCGGGAGTGGAACGGGCCGGCGGGAAGCGGTGTTCGCATGGGCTTGCCCAATGAGTATCCCGTCGTGAACGGCCCGTCTTCGACCATTTGCGACAAGTGAACCCGATACAAGTCCTCCAGGCCCGGGCGCGTTCCCGCATCGGTGGACGTCACGACGATTTCGACCTTCACCGCACGGCACTCGCCGGGAAGTCCGTTGACAATGCCGGCGACAGATTGCCCTTCGGTGCCTCCGGACAACGACCACACGGGAATGTGAGTGGATCCCTTCGACATGAGTACGAGCGAAGGATTCCCTGTCGCGATCGACAAATCATTCGCGGTCAGATAGACCGCTGATGAGAGTTGCCGGTTGAGGCCCCGTTCTTTGGTTTCTTCCGCAGTATCCTCTGTCGCGGATGCAATGTTTTGACTGAGCAGCATTGGCAGCGTCAGTGCCAAGAAAACGAGCGGCAAACGAAGGCAAGTGAACGATGATTTCATGACACTCAACACAGGTGGGCTTTGATGGCGGGCCCCCATTGTAGCTGTCGCTGGACAGCATTGTTTGGAAGCCGGGCCTCGGATTGGCTGAGGGATTCCATGAAACGCAGGCGGTTTGTTCGCAGGAATGAGACGAGAGTTATCGTTGCTGGTAACATCAGACATGGTGCACTGTCGGACTTGCTGTCGGGGAGGTGCGAGTCGATTCGTGCTGGCTCGTTCACGCGTGGCAAAATGCTCGCGGTAGATGATGGATGATGAAGCAGATGGGAGCGAACGCGGATCGCTTTGACGATCGCAACTGGGGTTTGCAAGGATTGGGATAGGCAAAGGTTTGAAACGTTCAGCACAGATCGCGAGAAGTCTGCTGCCGATGGTGTTGGTCATCGTCGGCGTGTGCGGGCTGGTCAGTGGTGTCGGGGTTGAGCTGGCCAGTGATTGGTTGGCCATGGGCCGCGACGCGGGGCCGGCGGCGTTTGTGATTTTGGGAACCTTGGCGATGTGTCTGTTCGTCCCCAAAACGTTTGTGTCCATCGCGGCGGGATCGGTGTTTGGTTTGATGGTTGGCGGACCAACGCTCGCTGTCACCGCGGTCGTGTCGGCTTGGGTGAACTATCACTTGGGCCGGTGGTCGCTGGGGCATTCATCGGTTGACATCGAAGCGGAAGCGTCCGACGCGTCCTGGCGAGAAACCCTTCGGATCATCCGGTCGGGGGCTCGCGATGCGAATTTGGGAATGCATCTGTTGGTCCGTTTGTCACCGATTCCAACGACGATCATCAGCTACACGATGGGAGCTTCCGGGGCTCGTCAGGTCCCGTACTTGGCCGCGGCATTGTTAGCGGCCGGGCCGCAGTTGCTGTGGGTTCATTGCGGGGCGGTGGCGACCGAGACGATGGGCTCCGTCGCTGGGGCGGGGATCTCCGGGGCGACCGACTCGAGTCTGACTCGCTGGTTGGGGTTGGTCACGTCGGTGGTTGCAGCCGTGTTGCTGTCGGTTTTGGTGCCCAGGCACATTTGGCGGCATCGAGCGAGAGAATTGGCCGCGGCGGAAATAGCGGCCGGCCAGAACGCTTGAGCTGGGTGGCGGATCTGGTAGCTGGTGTGCGAACGGGAATCAGCGACAGCTCGCCGGATTTTCGCCTCGATTTGTTTGAGGCATTGTTTCGGGCCAGGTTCCGACCGCGCATCGAAAAAGGTCCTGAGGAAATCAGGACCTTTCGGATGTCTTTTAATGGCGTGCTGGGCGGCGACTCAGCGAGTGTCGCGAGGTCGCCCGGCTTGGCTCGAATCAGGCAGTTTGAGCTGCGTTCTTGATCAGCGTGTTCAAACGGCTCTTGGTGCGAGCAGCGGCGTTCTTGTGGATCAAGTTGTTGGCTGCGGCACGGTCCAATTTCTTTTGGACGGCTTGGAATTCGCTCTTTGCGGTGTCCAGATCGTTGTTTTCGACGGCTTCGCGGACACGACGAATGGTGGATCGCATGTTGCTACGGGTAGCACGATTGAGCAAACGACGTTTTTCGTTTTGACGCAGACGTTTCGAGGCGCTTGAAGTGTTTGGCATTTCGCTCGGAGTGTCCGGCGGACACGCAATGGTAAGGAATGGATCAAATTGGTCAAAATTTGGAATCGAGGAGTATGACGTCCGATCAGCCGACTGTCCAGGTCAACGGAGAAGTTCCATAATCTTGTTTTCCAACCCTCTTTATCGCGAAAAAGCCGCATCTCCTTGAATTCTGAACTCGCTCTTTCTGAAACAACACCGGGATTCGTCGCATTGGTGGGGGCAGGACCCGGGCACCCGGGCCTGTTGACCCTCCGCGGTCAGGAATGTCTGCAGGATTGCGAGGTTGTGCTGTATGACGGGCTGAGCAACGTCGAAATGCTGGTCCATGCTCCGCAAGCGGTTCATCAATGCGTCGGTAAACACGGGCAATCGCGAATTTGGAAGCAGGACGAGATCATCGCCGAGATGATCCGGCACGCCAAAGCAGGCAAACGAGTCGTGCGGCTGAAGGGTGGCGACCCGGCCGTGTTCGCTCGGACCAGCGAAGAAGTCAACGCGTTGAAAGCGGAGCGAGTTCCGTTCGAAATTGTGCCGGGAATCACGGCGGCGTTGGCGGCGGGATCCTACGCTGGGATTCCGATAACCCACCGCGGAATTGCGTCGGCCGTGGCTTTGGTGACCGGGCACGAGGAACCGGGCAAGGCAAAGTCGGATTTGGATTGGCCGGCTCTGGCTCGATTCCCCGGCACGCTGGTGATCTACATGGGCGTCACGACGGCCAAGCAATGGACGGACGCATTGATCACCAGCGGCAAAGATCCCGAAACGCCCTGTGCCATTCTGCGGCGATGCAGCTTGCAGGATCAGCAAAAAATTCAGTGCCGGTTGGACGAGGTAGCTGGGCATCTGACTCCCGCCAGCAAGTTCCGACCGCCAGTGATCACGATCGTTGGCGAGGTCACAGGGTTGGCGGAGTCGATGGATTGGTTCAGCCGCCGACCGCTCTCCGGAAAGAGCATTTTGGTCACTCGGCCGAAGGATCAGGCTGACCAATTGGCGCGGCCGCTGGAAGAGTTGGGGGCAAGCGTGGTCGTTCAACCGGCGATCGAGATTGCGGCACCGGATGACTGGTCCGATGTGGACGCCGCGATCGAACAGTTGGAATCGTTTGACTCGTTGGTTTTCACCAGCCGCAACGGCGTGAGGTTCTTCTTCGATCGGTTGCTCGAGGTCGGTCGCGACATGCGTTGTTTGGGCGGGCTGAAGATCGCGGTGGTTGGCGACGCAACGGCGAGTGTTTTGAAGAGCTATCACCTGCGAGCGGATTGGATTCCGGAAACCTTTGACGCCGACGCGTTGTTGGAAATGTTGCAACAGGCTCAGCGGCCACTCAAGTCCACTTTGATTGTGCGAACCCAGCGAGGCCGCGACGTCATAGCCGATGGCTTGCGAGCGACCGGGGCCAGCGTTCGCGAAGTGATCACGTATGAAAATCGTGACGTGGCGGAAATGGATCCAGCGACGCGAGCCCGATTGAACGAGCATCCGTTGGACTGGATCACGTTGACCAGTCCCGCGACGGCGAGGAACGTTCACCGTTGGTTGGGCGATTCGATCGGCGAGACCAAAGTCGCGGTCATCAGCCCGTTGACCGCGGAAACGGTTCGCGAATTGGGATGGCGTGTCGACGCGATCGCTAAGTCCGCGACAATGCATTCTTTGACCCAAGCGATTCTTGACGCGGAGACAACATGATTCCCAAACGTTACCGCCAGATGCACGCCGATCATCCCGAGTACATGCGTGCCTACGAAGATCTGGGCAAGGCGGCTCGCGAATGCGGTCCGTTGACCGACCGCGAGGTGGCGTTGGTCAAACTCGCGATCTCATTGGGCGCTGGTTTGGAAGGCGCGGCGCATTCTCATTGTCGCAAGGCGTTGGAGGCCGGGTGCACACCGGATGATCTGCGACACGTTGCGATGCTGTCCGCACCGACAATCGGTTTTCCCACGATGATGCGAGCCAAGTCGTGGGTGGAAGACGTGATTGAACCCAAGCCGGAGTGATCGCTCGTGGCGGCATGTTTGTCACGCGCGGGACAAATCACGTTGCAAACTGCACCACTTAGCCGATGGCCGTTCGGCCCGGTTGCGTCGTGGGAACCGGTGCCAACGCACGGCGGCTAATGCTTCTGGGGTCCCTAGAGTGTGACCCAGCCCGGGCGATTGGGGCGGCTGCCTCGTTGGCGGTGCGTCGCTTGCAGCGATGGCATCCACAGCAAATGCTGAGCGATCGTGATCAGCGATTTGGGGTCGATCGGGTTGAAGAGGCAGTGCGTGGGAGCGGCCTCGGCTTCGGTTTTCTTTTCCAGCCCCGCCCATTTGGAATCAGCTAGCAATACGACTGGCAAATTCTGGAACGGTGCGATCTGACGGATTTGCTGGATGATTGTCAGCACGCTCATGGGGTCGTCGGCGACATCCCAGATGAGCAGGTCGATCGCGAATTTTGTCGGCGTTTGATTTGACGAGGGTTCCAATTCGGTTGGTTTGGGATGGCCATCGTCAATCCGAGCCTGGAGCTTGGGCAGCACGGAAGTCTCGTCGGCCAGTTCCAGTTCGAACGCTTTCAGGACGGCGTCGGTGCTGCGAGCACAAATGCATCGCATCCCCTCGTGGTGCAAAATGCCAGCGGTTGCCAACAAAGAGAGAGGTTTCGGGTCCGCCACAACAACCGTCGACGTGGTCGTGTTTGGTTTGAGCGTGGACGAAGCAGAATCGTCGGGAGAATTGGATGGCATCGAACGACCAGAAAGCAGCGACGGAATCAGTTGGAAGTGAATTGAGTCACAAAACAATGTGATTCATGGTCCAGCGAGGTCTTTTTTCCCTGAGAATGGGGCTGCATTCGCGGCGGAACACAGGTCGCTGGATGTTTTCCGAATACGCCATCGGAGGCCGGTTCTGCAAGCTCAGAAGCTGTCTTTCGGCGGGCAAGTTTGCTTTGCTAGGGTCAAATCATGATTGGCGAATACAAGATCAACCGAACCACCCGGCGCTGCAGCGTTGGCGACCGTCCGTTGGAACCGGGCGAGGTCTATTATTCCGTGGTCTTGGAAGCCGACGAGGACTTCAAGCGAGTCGACATTGCCGCGGACGCTTGGAAGGGGCCGCCTGAAGAAGCGATCGGATGGTGGAAGAACCGGGTGCCTCGAGCGGAAGAGAAGAAGCGTGAAATCGCGCCTCCCGAGGTTTTGATCGAGCTGTTGCGATCGATGGCGGAGCAGCCCGCCGCGGCGAAGAGTCGGTTTTTGCTGGCGTTGCTGCTGTTGAGAAAACGTCATTTGAAAACCATTGAGCCCACGGCCACAGGTTCACCAATCGGTGCGCCCGAGCGAGACCCAAGCGACGAAGGCGAGACGAACACGCCTGAGCCAAAGCCTCGCGAAACGATGCTGCTGATGTCCAATTTGGACCAGTCGACGATGGAAGTGGAAGTGGTGGCGATCGGGGCTTCCGAAGCCGGCACGCTCCAAGACGAATTGATCGATCTGATTTACCGTGACGTCGACGAACTTCCTGAATGAGAAAAGACGCCGATGCTTTCCACGTTCTCTTTGCCCGCATCGATTCGCATGAGTGATCGACAAATTGCGTTGGTCGGTTTGATCGCGACGATTGGTCTGCTGACGTTGACCACGGGATGCGTTCGAGCGGTTTCGAACACGCCCTTTCCGGCACCGCCGGTGGTTTTGAATGCATCGCCCGACATTTATCAGCTCGCCGCAGCGGTCAATCGGACGGACGCCGTTCAGCAATTGTCGACGAACTCCGCCAAGTTGGATGTGTTGTCGATGCCGGCGGTTCCCAAACTCAACGCGACAGTGAATCTGCAGCGAGAGAAGCAGTTTCGACTGAAGGCCAGCGTCCCAGTCATCATGGGAGCGGGCATTGATCTCGGTAGTAACGAAAACGAGTTCTGGTTCGAAGTCCCAGAAACCATGACCAAGAAAACGTTGTTCCACGCCAATCATAGTGAGTACGCGGCACAATTGAATCGGTCGATCTTGCCCGTCGATCCGAGTTGGTTGATCGAAGCGATCGGTTTGGCTCGTTTGGACCCGAGTTCCGTGCTTGGCGTGCCGGTGCTTCGCAGCGATGGATTGATCGAGGTTAGGACTTCGGTGCCATCTTCGTCCGGGACCTATCAGCGAGTGATCTTCATCGAGCCGTCGGAGGGTTACGTCACCAACTTATTCTTGTATTCGCCGGATGTTCGGCTCGTCGCGAAAAGTGTTTCTTCGGATCACCGGTACAACGAAGCGGCCAATGTCGTTTTGCCACACCGAGTCAAAATGGAATTGTTCCCCGCCGCCGGTCCACCTCTTGCGATGCAGTTGGAGGTTGCCTCTTACACAGTCAATCAGCTGTTGTCAGGTGATCCCGAATTGTTCACGATGCCGACAACCAACCCGAACAAGGTCGACTTGGTCCGGATGGCCGGCATGGGCTCGCCGGGAGGATTTGGAAGCACCGCGACGGGAGCGATGGGATACAGCCCCGCATCGACGGGGCCGATCGTGCCCGCTTCGGAAGCTCCCTGGACGCAGTCGGTGGGGATGCCAGGTTCAGCCGCAGCGTATTCCGCCAACGCACCCACGGGCCCACCGCTACGCGGCATTCGCTACGAGTGATTCTCTGAAAGTGGTCCGGCATTCGCTCTAGCCGTGGTCGTCCGGACGTGATTGTTGCCAAACAGGCAGGCTCGCGGTCCAATGCGAGTGTCTATCCGCAACCATGGTTTTGCCCACAACAGGGACGAATGAGCGACCGCGAAACCGAAAACAACGATGACCCCATCGACCATGAACCCGTCGACGATGGGGCAACTACGGATGTCGAGGCGTCGCCTGATTCCGTGATTCCCGCGAAGGTGTTGCAGGATTTCAGCCAAGGTTTCAAGCAAGCCAACCGGAAAGTCAAAACATTCCCGCAGTCGCCGGGCGTGTATCTAATGAAGGATTCCGCCGGCGTGGTGATCTACGTTGGCAAGGCCAAGAACCTTCGGTCTCGCGCCAGCAGCTATTTCTTGAAGGCGGCCAGCGAGGACGCTCGCACGGCCGATTGGATCGGTGACATCGCCGACATCGACTTTGTGGAAACCGAAAGCGAAGTCGACGCGTTGCTGATGGAGTCCCGGCTGATCAAGGACATTCAGCCGCGAAACAACAAAGAGCTGAAGGACGACAAGTCGTTTCCGTATTTGATGATCACCACTCGGGAAGAATTTCCGCGGGTGGAGGTGACTCGGGAACCACCGTCCAAAGGCGTGAAGCTTTACGGACCGTTCACCAGTGCGGGTGCTCTTCGAGGAGCGATCCAGGTGATGCAGCGGATCTTCAAGTTTCGAACTTGTTCGCTCGACATCAGTGAGTCCGACGAAAAGTGGCAATGGTTCCGACCGTGCTTGTTGGCCAGCATCAATCAATGCACCGCGCCGTGCAACTTCCGGATCAGCAAAGAGGACTACCGCCGCGACATCAAACGTTTGCAAACGTTCTTGGATGGTGGAAAGACAAAGTTGCTGCGCGAGATGCGAGGCGAGATGAAGGACGCCAGCAAAGCGTTGGACTTTGAGCGAGCCGCCATTCTTCGCGATGAGATCAACATGATCGAGCGATTGGAAGAACGGGGTGAGTTGGACACGCACGCCCAGCCCGAAGTTTTCTACATCGATCCTCAAAAGGGATTGGCGGGACTGAAGAAGGTGTTGGGACTCTCCGAGATGCCACGCGTGATCGAAGGCGTCGACATCGCTCACTTGGGAGGGAACGAAACCGTCGCCAGTCTCGTCCAATTCATTGACGGACTGCCGTTCAAGCCCGGTTACCGGCGATTTCGCATTCAGGAAGTCAAAGGCATTGATGACTTCCGCAGCATTTACGAAGTTGTGTCGCGACGTTTCCGTGGGTTATCGGATCGCCAAGAGGCGTTTCCGGACGTGTTGTTGATCGATGGTGGCAAAGGTCAACTCAACGCGGCGATGGCTGCTTTTCGAGATCAAGACATTCAGCCGCCGACGGTGATTAGCCTCGCGAAACGCGACGAAGAAATTTTTCGTCCGGGAATTTCCGAACCGCTCAGGCTGAGCAAAAACGCGTTTGCACTGCGTTTGCTACAGTACGTTCGCGATGAATCTCACCGATTTGCCCAACATTACCACCACATTTTGCGTAGTAAATCCAGTCTCGAGCGGTGAACCTTTCCGAGTGCGAAGGGTCCGTATTAAGACTAAAATGAAGTCACGACTTCACTTCCAACCTTTTCGACCAAGGCGCCCTATCACTCGTGTCAGATAAACACATCACCCTGCACGACGACTCTCCCGAACGTAGCATCTTGGCTCGTTTGATCCTGCCCGACACCGTGGTCGAAGAAGATCCGTTGGAAGAACTGCATGGGCTGGCGACCACCTCGGGGACCGAAGTGGTGGATGAGTTGATTCAGCGTCGCTCCACACCCGACCATTCGACCTACTTGGGCAAAGGCAAAGTTGAAGAACTGCGGCTGATGGTGGAACGCCATGAAGCCGACGTGGTCATCTTCGACAACGATCTGAGCCCCGCTCAAATCCGCAACTTGGAAAAGAAAACCAATGCGAAGGTGATCGACCGAACCGAGTTGATTCTGGATATCTTTGCCGCCGGAGCACGAACGCACGAATCGCGTTTGGCCGTTGAGTTGGCACAGCTGGAATACTCGTTGCCACGACTCAAACGCATGTGGACTCACCTTTCGCGTCAGTCCATGGGCGTCGGGATGCGTGGTCCCGGTGAAAAGCAGTTGGAGGTTGACCGCCGGTTGGCCCAAAAACGCATCCACGATTTGAAGACCGAGTTGAAGAGCGTTGAATTGCGACGCGAACGCCAGGTCGCGGCTCGCTCGGATTCACCGACTGTTTCGCTGGTGGGTTACACCAACGCGGGTAAGAGCACTTTGATGAACGCTCTGACCGACGCCGGCGTGATGGCGCAAGACAAACTTTTCGCAACGCTGGACACTCGAACGCGACGATGGCATCTGCCTGAATGGGGCCACGTGTTGCTGAGTGACACGGTCGGTTTCATTCGTGACCTGCCTCACTCTTTGGTTGCCAGTTTTAAGTCGACGTTGGAAGAGACTCGTCAGGCGGAGTTGTTGTTGCATGTCGCAGATGCGAGCAGCCCGCAAGTCTTTGAGCAGATCAGCGCGGTCTATCAGGTGCTTGAAGAGTTGGGCATCGAAGCCAAGGACACATTGTTGGTGCTCAACAAAATTGATGCGATCACCAGCCCACGTGTGCTGAACCGCGTGTTGGATCGATATCCCAATGCGATTCCTGTCAGTGCACGCTCGCGGTCCGGTTTGAAGCCGTTGGCTCAGGCGGTCGGCGAAGCACTGTCACGTGAATTCTTGGACGTTGAGATCGGCGTGGCTCATCACGATGGCAAACTGCTTTCGTTCCTATCTGCGACCGGCAAGATCGAATCACGCGAGTTTGGAAACGATCATGTTATTGTGCGAGTTCGCATGCCAGCGTCCGCGATGGGAACGGTCAAACGCAGCGCGTTGAGCGTGACACCAACGACGCTTGAAATGTGGAAGCAAACTGCATCGGATGATGAGTCCAAACAATCCGACGAGAATTCGGCGGAAGAATCGGTCGAACGTTCGAGCGACGTGGCTTGAACATGCCGCTGCCGTTTCAGCAGGTTTGGAAATCTCAGGATGCCGTGGCGATTGTCACTGGCGCCAGCAGCGGAATCGGGTTCGAGTTGACTCGAATGTTGGTCAACGAAGGTGCTCACGTCGTTGCGGTTGCGCGACGACGAGAGCGACTGATCGAGCTTGCCAATGCAACGTCACATCCCGAACGTGTTCACTGCATCGCCGGCGATGTGACGGATGCCGCGACCCGAGAGGAAGCGATGCGAGCAGCGGATTCGCTTCGTGATGGCGAATTGGATTTGCTGGTCAACAACGCGGGCGTGGGAGCGATCGGGCCTTTTGCGGACGCGTCGCCAGAACGCATGCGCCGGGTGATGGAGGTGAACTTCTTTGCCCCCGTTGATTGGACTCGCGATGCAATTCCGCGGCTGCGTTTGGCGGCTCAAAAAGACGTGCGTCCGGTGGTCTGCAACATCGGTAGTGTCTTGGGGCACCGAGCGGTTCCGGACAAGAGCGAGTACTGCGCCAGCAAATTTGCACTGCATGGCTGGAACGATTCTTTGCGAGCGGAACTGGTTCGCGAAGGGATCGGCGTGACGATGGTCAGTCCCAGCACGACTCGCAGTGAGTTCTTCGACTCGCTGGTTGAGACGGAACCCGATCAAAAGTCCAACAGCATCGGCAGCTGGCCTCCCGCTCGTGTCGCTCAGGCAACGTTGACTGCAATCAAGCGTGGTCGCAGCGAGGTGATCTTGAGCCTAGGCGGCAAAGCTTTGGTGTACGCCGATCGCGTTTCACCACCCGTGATGAACGGCATCCTGGCCAAACGAGGTCGCTGAGCCAGGCATGCCTTTTGCGAGACCGCTGGAGATCAGTCGCGATAGTTGGGCGAGTAGCCGTCGTAGTACGGAGCGACCGGATAGGGCGTTCCGCGACCAGATGGATAAGGTGCGAACTGGTTGGTGCCGGCGGCGGGGTTTGGATAGCGATCATGGCCGCGGCCACGATGATGTCCATGCCCTGGATTGTTGCCCGGGCCATTTACATCCCCAGGGCCGTTCACATCACCGGGACCATTGATGTTGCCGGGGCCGCCACCGAGATGCTGTCCGCCCGGATACCCAGGTCCAACGGGTCCTTGTGGAGGGCCGTACTGCGTGGGGGCTGCCCATCCATAACCGCCGCCCAATCCGATGTTCAGGCCGCCATAGGGCTGACCCCAATTCGGGTAGGGAGTGCTGTAAGGACGATAGGGAAAACGCCATTCGCCGTAGGGTCGAACTGGATCGCCCCACTCTTCAACTCGGTGATAGTTGTCGGCTGATTGTCCATACGCGATCGTACTGCGGAAGTGTGTGTAGCCGCTGGTTCGGAGCGGTTGGGTGATCGCCGTGGTGGGGGCGTCGATCGGGGCGAACTGGGTGACGCGTTGGCCGGATGCAACGTCGTGGGTGTAGGTGCTCGGCATCGTCAACCAATCTGCGGATGCAGTGGTTGAATCGACGGCGAGGGTGACCGTGGCGAAACACAGAACGGCTGGAACGAGCAATTTCATAAACGCCAACGTAGTTCGCGTTTGCAATTGGAGCGGGCAAATCAAACCAAATTCGATAGCCGATTGTCTTGCCAGGCTCGCCTGATCGTTTCAATCGATACAACCGGAAGTGATCGCTCGTTGTCGACTAGGGTTGGAGATTGAATCGGGGATGCCTGCTTCGGATTAGCTCGCTTTCATAGGCTCGTCGAACGGTCAGCTTCTTCGCCGGTGAGTTAGCCGGAAAAGCATGCAACTCCAATGTCACTGGGTTGGACGCGTCGTCACCTAGGATACTCGCCAGGCCAGCATTGTGACTGCCACGCAGATGGTCGCCGATTCGGTCGCGCAATCGGATTGCTTCCCCGATGTAGAGGTAGCCCGTCGAATCACGAAACAGGTACACGCCCGGCGTGTTGGGGAGCGTGTCCAGGGCCAGGTTTTTCATCGGGTGCGTGGTCACGGTTCGGTCCCAATCCGCGACGCGAAGGACGAGCTCGGGACGGAGTCGCCTGGACTTTCGAAGACGCAGGACGGCTCGCCGAACGGTTTCGGCCGAGACCCCTTTCGACAAACGCTCGGCTTCTTGTTGCAGTTCGGACCTCATGCTGGGATCGCACAAAACGTCGTCGATCATGGCTTCGTGCCGGTCCAGCACCGTGCGAATTGCGATCTCGGCGGTGGGGATGGCTGCGTTGATGGTTTGCGAAGCTTCGCCCGAACGCTTCGTCGTGGGGACGTCCAGATCGCCTCGTTTGCGAAGTTGCAGTAGCGCTCTCAGTGCAGTCCGTTGACGATCGAATTGCGATTCTTCGTTGGGGTCGATGCCCAGTTCACGAAGGAATGTTTCACGCAACTTGTCCTGCAGGATCAATTCATCGCTGCTGTAGCCCTGGTGTGATTTTCGATAGGCGTCGCGAATTTCGTCTGCGGTGAAGCCGGTCGAATTGACGACATGCGAAGATGACGCGGTGCTCTCAACCGACTCTTGGGCGAACGCAAACGGGCTGAGTATCAAGCTCGATATGACCAGGCAAACTGTGATTGCGCACGTATTTGTTGTGCACGGGACGGTCATGCTGTTGACCGAACGGCTGTCGGGTGAGTCTTGAGTGAAGGCCGGCATGTCAAAGGATTCCAGTCGGGCAAAGTGTTCGCGTTGGGATGATTCTACCAATGATTCCTCGTGCAACAGGCTTTGACCGCAACACACCGTGATTCAGGCGGTTTGATTGCCATCATCGGGGCGAGCCGGACGATAGGAACGAAGAAATCAAACACCGGTTTGCGGCATGAGGCCGCTGCCCCACTTTTTGCTTCTGAGTCACGACCGCGGATCTGCGGCCTTTCCTGGCTTGGATAGAAGTCAATCGGAAACGGAGTTCGCCACCCATGACAAGAATCAATACCAACGTTTCGTCGCTCGTTGCACAAAACCGACTGCAGGCTAGCAACGAAGATTTGCAAACGGCATTGACTCGATTGAGCACGGGTTTGCGAATCAACAGCGGGGCGGATGACCCAGCTGGTTTGATCGCAAGTGAAGCGTTGCGAAGCGAAGTGACCAGCCTTGGTCGAGCGATCAGCAACACGCGGCGTGCCAGCCAAATCATCAGCACCGCCGACAGTGCTCTGGGCCAGGTCAGCAACCTGCTCAACGACGTCCGCGGTCTGGTCGTCGAAGCGGCCAATAATGGGGCGTTGTCCACTGAAGAGATCGCTGCAAACCAATTGCAGATCGATTCATCATTGGAAGCCATCAACCGGATTGCACAAACGACGACTTTCCAAGGTCGTAAGTTGCTCGATGGGTCGTTGGACTTTGTTTCAACCGCCGGCGGCGTGGATTCGATTCGCGACGTCAATATCGACCAAGCCAACTTGGGCATCACCGGTCAGATTGATGTGGAGGTCGTGGTTCAGTCCGAGGCGACTCAAGCGACCGTGACCACGGGCGGATTCAGCCCAGCTGCAGCGGCATCCGTCAGCTTTGGTAGCTCGACGACGGCGGACATCAATGGTGAATCAATCGATATCGTTGGGCCGGAAGGGTTCACTAGCGTTACTTTCGTCGACGATATCAACAACTCCAACCTAGGCGACGTGTCTTACGATGACACCACCGGAGTGTTGACCATCACTGGCAACTTCACCGGTGATTCCGCGACCCCTCCCCAAGTGGACGCTGATGCAAGTGCGGTTGAAATCCAAAACCTAATCAACGCGGAAGATGGATTTTCGGCTTCCGGAACAACGGTCGCTGGTACTCAGGCATTGCCCGCCGACGTCACTGCTGATGTCGCGTTCCAAATCGATGCGATCGCAGAAGGCTCGGAATTCAACAACGTTCAGATCGAGTTTGTCGACTTGAACGATGCGGCGGCCGATGATGCCGCGACAGCTTCGTTCGACGACGAGCAGAAAATTCTGACCGTGACTTTCAACTCGCAGGCCGCGACCCCAACCAATCGAGACTACGCCGCCATCGCGACGGCCATCGATGCGGTCCAGGACGATGAGGGCAACAACCTGTTCACCAGCACGAATAACTCAGGAGCGAACGCATTCGTCGCTCCTGAGCCACCGCTCACGACTGGAAACAGCGGCGGCGAGGTGCTCTTGGATGATTTGGTCTTCCAGTTGAATGGTGCCTCGGGTGCTGAGACATTCAACTTCGCTGGAGGCACGGGGCAAGATCAAATTGCCGCTGCGATCAACCTGGTCAGTGACAGCACGGGAATCTCGGCCAGCACGACAACCGGCCAGTTGCAATTCACTTCCACCGCATACGGTTCGGAAGCCTTGATCAACATCGATGTGATCAACGAAGGCACATCCGGGACCTTTGAATCTTCTCTCGCCGAAACCCGCGCAACCGGAGTCGACATCGTCGCGACGGTCAACGGTGTGGAAGCGAACGGACGTGCCAACACGTTGTCGATCAACACATCGTCGCTGGATTTGGAAGTCACCGTTGACGATGGGAGTTCCGCGAACTTCTCGTTCTCGATCACTGGTGGCGGGGCGTTGTTCCAGTTGGGGCCAGACGTCACCAGCAACCAGCAAGCTCGTTTGGGCATCGGTAGCTTGAGCACCGGTCAGCTCGGTGGAGCGAATGGTCGTCTCTATGAATTGGGCAGCGGTCAAGCCAAGAGTTTGACCAACGACGTCAACGGTGCCGCCTCGGTCATCGATGAAGTGATCGACAAAGTCACCAGCCTTCGCGGTCGACTCGGTGCATTCCAAGCCACGAGTTTGGAAAGCAACTTGGTCAGCTTGAACGAAACGCTCGCCAACTTGGAAGAAGCAGAAAGCTCGATTCGTGACGCCGACTTCGCACAGGAATCCGCGAACCTGACCCGGGCTCAGATCTTGGTTCAATCGGGAACGAACGTGTTGTCGTTGGCCAACCAAAACCCACAGAACGTGTTGTCGTTGCTCGGGTAAGCTCCCCTTTCGGCCCAGGCAAACTTTTAAGAACCAACGCCACCGATTCCAAATGATGGGATCGGTGGCGTTGTTCGTTTGAGCGGTCGCATGCCGCTTTTCTTCCACAACGTTGGCCCTTCACCGAACGGTCTCCTCTCTGTCGTGAAGCAGGTCGTGCAGTTCCACGAGGCCGCGTTTCAACGCATGTAGAATGGGCACTCTTGCCCGTCAGAGTGGTCGATGTCGGCCAAGAGTGGCCAACCTACAACAAGATCAACAAGCCGGTTTGCAACGGGCAGGGTTCTGAAGACACTCCGAACACGGCACTTCAAAACTGCACGACCTCGAAGCTCGGGTGAGAGCGGAGACTCGTTGTTTTGCAGGTGCCATCGGGAAAGAAAAACTGCATCCGCTATCAGAACGCCGGTAGCGACGGTCTGGCAGATTAGGCCCAAGCCCGTGCCAATCGGATTTTTGTGTGGGATGCGGGAGAACACTGATCTTCACTGATCGCACACGAATCAAATCGACTACCTCAAGATTAGTGTTTGATAAGCGTCGATCAGTGTTCCCAAAAACAGGAGTCCACAGCTAGCGATCGTGTTTGTGTGAGACAGGGGGAACACTGATCTTCACTGATCGCACACTAATCAGATCAACTACCTCAAGATTCGTGTTTGATAAGCGTCGATGAGTGTTCCCCAGAAAAGGGAATCCACAGGTATCGACCGCGGCATCCCGACCATTCCGGGCAAGAACCGAAAACAAAACTGCGCCCCGGATCCGTTGATATCGAGCCTAGTCGGGAACGGTACCCGTCGCCCTGGTTCAAGACAGAGTCTCTGCACATGACGTTTTCACCCCGCCCATACACGGTGTCATCGGCTCCACTCGTTGTGTTGCTCATCGCGATCCCAATGCTTGGTTGCCATCGAGACACAGGCGATCGTTTGCCCACCGCTTCGCAGATACTTGACCGAATGGCGACCACGTATTCTGAATGCCAAACCTACACCGATTCGGGAACACTCACGACAACCTACCTGTCCGATGAAGGCGAGACCCGAGAGGTAAAACCGTTTGCGACCGCCATGATTCGTCCGCATCAATTCCGCTTCGAATTCAGCGTCGAGGGTGATTCGCAGTCCCGGTACATCGTTTGGCGAGACCAGGGGCAAGTACGTACTTGGTGGGACGTTGGTCGACAATCCAAGCAGCCTGGCTCATTGGGACTTGGGTTGGCTGGCGCGACCGGGGTGTCGGGAGGTTCTGCCCACACGATTCCGGCTTTGCTAATGCCACGAGAAGTCGGAGGGCGAGCGTTGACCGACGTAACCAAAGCGAAACGTGGCGATGATCAACAACATGGCGATCACGCCTGCTTCACAATCGAAGCCCTGTTTTCCGGTGATCCGATCACGATCTGGATTGATCAAAAAAACTACCTTGTCCGTCGTATCGACAGCCGATCAGAATTTGAGGACTTCACGACGCAAGATTCGACAACCTATGATCCCGTGATCAATGAAACCATCGATCCATCCTTGCTGAATTTCCGTGCACCCTGGCAAGACAGTCTGCAAGAGTCTTTTGGCATGAAATGGTTTTGGTAAGCCTTGATGCTCCCACGCACAACCGGCGCCGATGCCCAAGCGGCCAATCCCGATGAACAGAAAGGAGACGATGGTCAGATCACGATGCATGGAATCAATCATGATTCCGCTCACACCGATTTCGCCGCATCCAAGTTCAACCTCCTGGCAGGAGGTTCGAGCGAAGCGAGGGGAGGGTTCAGCATTAGAGTCAGCGCGTAACCCTCCCCGGCCCGAAGCGGGCCGACCCTCCCGAAGGGAGGGTGAAGCGAGACTGCGTGGCCTCTTTCAGCGGGCGGGGACTGAAAGCATCGTTGGATTTGCTTCGCAAAGCATTTCCAAGCCGGGCAGCGTAAGATTGCGCGCTCAACACAGAGCGAGGCTTTTGGGCTGCTCGCTTAGATGTAGAACATCGGGGCGGCGATGTCCTGGCATTCTCGGACGACGTCGCCCAAGCGGACGCGAGCCAGGCGTGCTCGAGATTCTTCCGAAGCTTCGTTCCATCTTTGTTGCAGAGCACGCTGGGCGTCTGACATCGGTTGGTCGCCTCGATCAGTCGATTCGGTGCAGCCGATCGCTTCGGCGATGTCCAGCAACGAAATGGAATCCGGATCGACGGCCAAGACGTATCCGCCTTGAGCACCTCGAACCGCACGAACCCAACCCGTCGATTTCAATGTGCGAAGGATCTGCGTCAGATAGGGACCGGGAATGTCATGGCGTGAAGTGATCTCCGACGTACGGACTGGTTGCCCGTCGTTGCTGTGCATGGCCAAGTCCATCATCGCCAAACAGGCGTAATGGACGGCAGCGTTGATCACCATCGCAAAATTCTCCGAACTGGGTTCAACCGACCAAGGTCAATCCGAGGTGTGCAATCCGCATTCGGTCTTTTGGAATCCGCTCCACCGACCCGCTCGCTCGTCTTCGCCAATTTGGACGGGACGTGTGCAGGCTTGGCATCCGATGCTCGGGTAGCCTTGGTCGTGCAGCGGGTTGTACGGGATACTCTCTTTCGAGATCAGCGACCAAACATCTTTCTTGGTCCAGTTCGCCAGCGGGCTGATCTTCACCAGTTGAAACTTCTTGTCCCAGCCAACGATCGGAGCCTTGGCGCGATCTTCGCTTTGATCGCGACGGATCGCACTGGCCCAAGCGTGCCAACCGCTGGCCGCGCGGTGCAGAACTCGTAGTTTGCGTTCGAAGCAGCAGCGATTGGGATCGGTTTTGTAGAGCGGCCCGCCGTGAAGCGTTTCGAATTCTTCGACCGTTGTGTCAGGGTATTTGTATTGGACTTCCATCCCGTACCGCTCTTTGACCTTCTCGCGAAGATCGAGCGTTTCCTGAAACTGATAGCCGGTTTCCAGATTGAAGATCGGTGTTTCAGGAGCGATGGTGGCGAGCATGTGAATGATCGTCATGCCTTCTGGGCCGAAAGCGGTCGCCATGGTGAACTTGGGGGCGAAGCGATCCACCGCCCACTTCAAGACTTCCTGTGGCGTTGCCGATTCCAAAGAATCGCTGTCTCGCTTCAGTTCCGCCAGGAATTCTTCTGTGGGAGCCAAAGGCGGATCAGCCGCCAGTGCGCCCCGTTTGGTAGGAATCCCCTGGGCGTCGACGTCTGGGCCGGCCGCAGCAGCGTTGTGAGCGATTTCGGCAGGCGTCAGCACGCGCAGCGACGGTTTGGACGCTGACTCGGACGAGACAGGGTTGGATTCGGATTCAGCGGGGACATAGGTGGGGTTCACCACGGCTGTCTCGTTCAGGCGAATGGGCATTGCGACTCATCTCCAGACCGCGAAAACGCTGTCTGAATGACTTTTGGAAGTGTGAAACCTTACATACATGATCAGAATGGTCAAGTATCCAGATCGGCCGCCGAAGCGGTCTGCTTGAGCCGATCAAAGTGGATCCCCACGACTTTGACGTATAATGGGAAAAAGACGCTCAATTTCGCCTGATGAGCCAAGGAACCGGACCATGAACGCTTTTCCTCCTTCGAAGTCGACACATCGGTCGTGGGCTCGTTCCAAGACGAGAATGATCGCGAAAGCGGCCTTTGCGACGGGGCTGATTTGCCTGCCGTTCCAGGCGGCGACGGCGGACACATTGCTGCTCAGCACCGGTGGCCAACTCACCGGCAAAGTTCGCGAAGTGGATTCGAAGAAGACGCCTTATGTCTTGGTCCAGGTCGATCAAGAACTCTCTGTCGCCATCGCGAAAGCGAATTCGCGGATGATCGTCGGCGATGAGAAGCTGAACGAGTACCGACGCCAAGTGGTGGAGGCCGGCCAGGACGGTCAGGCTCACTACGAGCTGGCGACCTGGTGCCGAAAGAACAATCTGCTGCAGCAACGAAAGTATCACCTGATCCGAACGATTGATTTGCTGCCCGATCATCCTAACGCGAGAGCCGCTTTGGGGTACACGAAACGAGATGGCAAGTGGATTCTCACCGAGGTTTGGAGGCGCAACCAAGGTTTGGTGAAAGACCGCAAAGGACAATGGGTCCTGCCGGAGGTCGTTGCTTGGCGCGAGAACGCGGACGTCAACGACAAGATTGCCAAGCGATGGATCAAGACGGTCAAACAGTTGCTATCTAAAATCCTTCGCGGTGATGCGGAAGCGATGGTGGAGTTGAAAGCCATCAATGATCCATTGGCATCACGAGCGATTGCGAAGGAGTTGATCGACTCGCAGAAACGCGGGTCGAGTTGGCGTCCCGTTCGAATGGTGTGGCTTCAGAAATTGATGGAGTTTCGAACCGGGGCTGCTGTGGAGGCAATTGTCAAAACGGGGTTGTTGGAGTCTGACGATGTGATTCGCGAAGAAGCTCTGCGTTGGTTGCAATCCAATGAGACCAGTTCGGCTATCGCGACCTACATGCCGTGGTTGAAGAGCAACAACCCGCAGCAAGTCAAAGCGGCGGCCCGTGCGTTGTCGTTCTTTCCTAACTCTGAATCCGCGTTTGCGTACATCGATGCGTTGATCACGATCGAAGAACGGACGCAACAAGTTGGTGGCGGTTCGCGAGCCGGTTTTGATAACACCGGTGGTGGCGGGTTTTCACAAGGAAGCAAACAAGTGGTCGTGAAGAAGCCGCACCGACACCCCGAGGTGTTGCAGTTGCTCCGGTCGATCGCGCCGGACGTCGATTTTGGATATGACAAATCGGCATGGAAGAATTACTTCGCTCAACTTCGATCGCCACCACGGTCCGATCTGCGGCGTGACAGCTGAAACGCAACGCTTCTTCGCAAATAAAAACGCCTTGGTGAGCGGGCTCACCAAGGCGTTCGTTCTTTGGATTTCGTCGTCGATGACGTTTTATCGCGTGTGGGATGGGAATTTTTGCCCGGTCCGATCAGGCGACGGGTTTGACTTCGTAGCCAGGTCGGTATTCGCGACGCAGGAACGGGTTGGCCATGTCGGCGTTTTCGCCAACGAATTGTTCCGTCTTTGGATCGTGTGTCAGCATCGGACCTGACTTCAATTCCGACATGTCGGCACCGTATCGCTTCAACGAATCTTGCATGTCGTCGAGCACAGCCGACCAAGC
Organism: Rhodopirellula bahusiensis; assembly: GCF_002727185.1. Lineage (NCBI taxonomy): Bacteria > Pseudomonadati > Planctomycetota > Planctomycetia > Pirellulales > Pirellulaceae > Rhodopirellula > Rhodopirellula bahusiensis. The sequence goes on along the minus strand of NZ_NIZW01000004.1, from coordinate 50,685 downwards.
AGGCAATTCCGAAGCGGATCGGACTTGTTCGTCGTTGTACGAGCCCGCACAACGCATGGCGACGTTGGCCAAGTTGCACCAACCGGTGCTGTGGTGGCCATTCTCGATCGGTGCGGCCAGCGTATCGGCTTTGCGGCTCTTCACTGCTTCGACGAAGTTGCTGACGTGGGCGGGCACGGTGCTCACGTCGGCTTTGAAGCTGCGAATGGTTTTGCCATCCAAGTCGACTGCTTTTCCGCTGCCGCGTTGGCCGAGGTAGTAGCCGCCTTCGCAAACGATGACATAGCCGCTGCCGGGGCCGGTCATTGGTTTGCCGCCGGGAATTTTCCAGCTGCCTTTCTTGCCCGGTTCGATCGACATGTTGCTCAACGCAATCACGGTCGGGAAGAGTTCGGTTTCGAACAATGCGAAGTGAGCATTGGGAGTTTGCCCCGCATCGTTCCAGCCCATGCGACCACCAGCGGCGATCATCTTGGACGGTGTAGAAACCTGGTCTTGGTAGGCGACGTTGCGAATGTCGTCCAGGATGTGGACACCCCAGTTGCCCATTTCACCACTGCCGGTGTTCCAATCCCAGTGCCAATCGTAATGCAGATTGTTCCGCATGATGGGCTGGTCCTGGGCTGGGCCGAGCCACAAGTCGTAGTTGACTTCTTTGGGGATTTCGAGCGGCGTGTCACGTTTGCCGATTGGACCACGAACGCCGAGCCGGTTGGCTTGCACGTATTTGATTTCGCCGAGACCTTGGTCGTCGTGCAAGAACCCGCGAGCTTCCATTTGAATGGGGTCGCTGCGCTGCTGGGTTCCCAATTGAACGATCGCACCAGACTTCTTGGCCGCTTCGACAACTTGGCGACCTTCCCACTGCGAGTGCGACAATGGTTTCTCAACGTAGACGTCTTTGCCGGCGTCGATTGCCCACAGAGCAGCCAAGCAGTGCCAGTGATTGCAAGTCGTGATGACGACCGCGTCCACATCATCTGAATCGAGAGCTTCTCGAAGATCGGTGTACGGTTTTGCACCGAACTTGCCAGCCAACGACGCGGCTCGTTTTTCATCGGGATCGGCAACAGCGACCAGTTTGGCTCCGGTCACACCGTTGACGGTGCGAGCCAATTCGCCACCACGTCCGCCAGCGCCCAAAACCGCAATGCGGACTTCTTCATTGGCAGCGGCACGAAGCGGGCTGCTCAGGGCGACGGTGCCAACGCCAGCCGCGACACCGGCCAGAAATTGACGCCTTCCGAAATTTGAAGTCGAGACTTCACGCATGTTGTTGATCCTATGAAGTTAAGAGAACGGAGGAACCGTTGAGTTTCTGTCGGTCCAGGATACGGGGGCGGTTTACGAAAAGCAAAGCACCCGTGAGCTTTGTTAGCGGGGATTCGTCCCGCACACGCCAAAGGATCTTATTCGTGACGCAGGGCTTCGATCGGATTCATTCGAGCCGCACGAATCGCGGGATACAAACCGCTGACCAGTCCAACCATGACCGCGATGATCACAGCCAATGGAATGGTTTCGTAGACGATGGCGGGTTGCGAATCACGAATGGCGCTGGGCAGAGCTTCGAATTGGTCCGGGAACCCTCTGGCAACCAATCCTATGAACAATCGATACATCGGAGGTCCGGCGAAGCCCAGCAAAATGCCGAGGAACGCACCGGCGAAGCTGAGCACGATCGTTTCGACCAAGAACTGCCTGACAATGTCGGCTCGTTTTGCACCGAGGGCGCGACGAATGCCGATCTCACGCGTCCGTTCGGTCACGCTGGCCAACATGATGTTCATGATCCCGATGCCGCCCACCAATAGCGAGATGCAAGCGATCAAAATCCCGATGCCCAGGAACATCAATCGCAAGTTGCGAGCTTGTTCCAACAGTTCGAGCGGGACCACGACGGCGATGTCACCGACTTCGGCGTGTTTGGGGGCCAGGATGTTCTCGATCACAGCGGCGGTTGTTCGAACCTGCGAAACCCTCTCCACCTGCAATGTGATTTGATTCAATTCCATCATTTCAATTTGGAATTGCCCACTCCGACGCGTCACGATCGTGTCACCGATTCGTTTTTGCATCGTTTGCATCGGGATGTAAACATCTTTGGAAAAGTCCTGCGAATCCAAAGAACCACCGATGGCGGCCGACGGATTTCGAGCTTCCAAGACGCCCACGATTCGGTAGAAGTCGGTGTGCTCGGGAATGTAGATACGTTTGCCGAGCGGTTCCTCGTAGGGGAACAGTTTTTCGACCACGCCCGTCGCGACCACGCAAACATTTTCGTTGTTCAGTCCGTCCGCGTCCGTCAAAAACCGTCCGCCGCGTTCTCGGATCTTCAACTGATTGACGGTGGCATACCCGGGAGTGCTGCCAACCAAACGTCCATCACACAATTTGTCTCGGTAGGTGAACTGTCGACGAATCTCGCGAATTGGGACTGCCTTTTGAATCGTTGGCAGTGTCGCAAGAATCTGATCGAGTTCGGCACGCAACAACCCGTACTTGGAGGCGGAACGTTCCGCGAGTTTCTCTTCCGGCGGTTTGATCGTTCGGACGATGATGGTCGTTGCACCGAGCGATTCGATTTGTTTTTGAACCTGGTCGCTGGCACCTTGGCTGATCGCGGTCAACACGATCACGGCCCACACACCGATCAGGATCCCCAGCATCGTCAGGCCGGTTCGAAGCGGGTGCAGGGTCAGGCTTTTGACGCCGAGCGAGAAAGTGCGAAGCCACATCATGATTCGAGCCCTTGTTTTGCAAGGATAGCTTTGGCGGCGTCACGCTGAGCGTTGCGAGCACTTTCACGTTGTGAATCGGGCACCAACTCGTCGCTATGCAGCATGCCGTCCTTCAGACGCACAACCCGTTTGGCGCGGTCGGCAACATCGTCTTCGTGCGTCACCAAAATGATTGTTCGGCCTTCGCTGTTGAGCACATCAAACAGAGTCAGAATCTCTTCCGTTGTGACCGAGTCCAGGTTACCCGTCGGTTCATCCGCGAGGATAAAGAACGGGTCGTTGACCAGTGATCGGGCGATTGCAACGCGTTGTTGCTGACCACCGGACAATTGGTTGGGACGGTGATCGAGTCGGTCGCCCAGGCCAACACGATCGGCCAATTCGACAACTCGTTGGTGTTGCTCAGGACCCAGTTTGCCTTGGTAGTAAAGCGGCACCTGAATGTTTTCAACGACGCTGAGTTGTTGAATCAAGTTGTACGACTGGAACACGAACCCGATCCGGCGGCTACGAATATCAGCCAACTCGTCATCGGACATTGTGCCGATGTCGTCGTCACCCAGCATCAAATGACCTGCCGTGGGTTGATCCAAACATCCCAGCAAGTTGAGAAGCGTGCTCTTGCCGCTACCCGATGGTCCCATGATGGCGACAAAGTCACCTTCGGGCACGTCAAAGGAGACGCCACGAAGCGCACGGACAGTTTCGCTTTTGAGAACGTATTCCTTCGTTAAGTTCTTGATGCTCGTCGCGAGACGCCCTCCGCTGGCGTCTGATTTCGATTCTTGATTTGCCAAAGCTGTTCCGCTCGAAGATGCATCCGAATTCTGAGTGTCATAGGCGTTGGGGACGCTCATGACGCGACCGAGGTGGTTTCAGCAACCGCGGTAACGGCCTCGGTCGAATCGCCGTTCGAAGATTCGACGTCCGATTCGGACTGGCCAACCGCATCGCTGGAAGTCTCGGTTCCCGATTGCTGATTCGGGCGTGGGGAGTTGGGTTTTCCACCGCCGCCACCTTGTGGTGGGCGACCGCCTCCTGGTTTGCCCATGCCGGGTTTTCGGCCTCCAGGAGGTCCGGCACCGGGAGGACCCGCACCAGGTTTGCGATCCGATTCGGCGTCGGCTTCATCTTCCCCCCCAGCCGGCGAGGTTTCTCGAAGGTCACGCATTTCACTGTTGTCGACAGCGACGATCTCAGGCAGGTCCAGCAGATTCAAGTGTTCACGCAGGTTGAGAATCACTCGTTCGCCGGGTTCCAAACCGGTGACGATGTTGGCCATCGTGTCATTGATCGCGCCGACTTCGACTTCGCGGGTTTCAAATTCGAGTGGGCCGTTTTGAACGAGCGAATACATCATGCCGCCATGCTCGTACAAACCTTGGATCGGCACTTGAGTCGCGTCGGGAAGTTGTTGGATGAACACTTCGACGGCCGCGGTCATACCCGTTCGAATGATCTCAGGTGGATCGATGATTTCGATCGTGGTGGCGTATTCTTTGACGGAAGAACTGAACCAGCTGCCAGGTTCCGCATAGCGATTGACCTTGGTGATGCGACCTTTCAAAACGACTTCGGGCAACGCGTCCAAGCGAATTTTGGCTGGCATGCCTCTTCGCAGCAGCGTCACGCGGGATTCATTGACCTTGCAACGAACCTGCATGCGTGTGGGGTCGGGAAGTTCGATGATGGCTTGGCGTTCACGAACTTGGGCACCGGCTTCCACGACGAATTCTGCGTTGCCGCCGCGTGAGCTGTATTTGTTCGCGTGAACCACGACGCCGTCGGTCGGTGCGTACATCACACACAACTCAATTTGACGTTCAACGTCGGCGAAGTCTTGTTGCTCTTCCAGCAATTCTGAACGGGCCGCAGACAGAGTGGCTTCCGCCGCGTCGATGTCGCTGTCGAACTGAACCAACATCTTTCGGCGGGTCAGGTTCTGCAGCACCTTCAAGCGGGCTTGAGCAGATTCCAATTGGTTGCGAGCGTTGGCGAGTGCGAACTTGTCGGCTTCCAGTTGCAACGATTTAACCAAGCCCTTTGCGACCAAGCGTTCGGTACTGCCAATTGCCAATTGTGCTTTTCGCAGTTCTTGTTCGGCCACCGCGATTTCACTTTGGATCGTTTTCTCGTCCGTCTTGAAGACGCCCTCGAGGTATTCTTCGCGAGCAATCTTGGCTTGCTCGACCAAAGCCGATGCGGTGGCAACGTTGGCCTCGGCGGTGATCACTTGGATCCGGTCTTCTTTGAGTTCGATTTCCAAGTTAGAGGAATCGAGCTCGACCAGTTTGTCGCCTTTGCGAACTCGCGAACCTTCGTCGATGACCCACAGGATCGAGGTTCCCGAACCGCCACGGGATTCAATTTCACAGAGAATCTCGGTGTTGCTGCTGCTTTCAATTTCGCCCTGCTCGACGACCGTGTGATCGAAGGCTGATTTGGTGACTTCGGTCACAATCAAATCATCGACATTGATTGTTGACTGTTGAGCGACATACCGCTGGTAACCGAAGTAGCCGCCGACACCGAGCAGAACCAAGCAAATCAGCAGGCCGACCATGATCCCGCCCGTTCGCGGTTGATCGGCCGAGGTGGCCGGATACCGCCAAGCGGATGCCGGATTTCGGGAATCGGGAAAGACTGGGCGAGCCGAACGAACGCGACGTCGCTCCGCGCCGGCGTGTTGCCGAAGCGGGCTGAATTGGATTGATCGCATGATTTTCAGGCGGGGGCCGTGGGGAGAGAACGGAGGGCTAACTTTTGAAACCCCAAAAACTCGCGAAGGTTTCGCGATGTTTTACGGGGAGGGCGAACACGGCGAGTTCACCAGTCGGGCCAATATGTTACTCCACCCTAGCGATCACCCAACCGTTTTTAGCAAAAATATTGATCCGTCGAGATCGTTTGCTCTGCTGCGGTTTGGCCCGATTCACCCAGTTTTTCGCTGAGTTCGGCGGGATCCATGGCGAATCGCGGGTTGATTTCGACCTTCACTGAATCGTCGACGGTCACGCCACAGGACCGCAACCAACGCCGGTGCAAGTCACAAATGGCCTGACGGGCCAATTCAGGGGTGTCCGTCGCCGCGCCGTTGGCATTCTTGACGGGTGCAAAGGCGTCAGCCGGATTCGCTTCGCAAACGATCGTGTTTTTCGCATGTGGCAGCAGGTCAAAAATGAACTGCTCGAATTTGGTTGCGTTGGGGCTGTCGGGTTTCACCTGCTGGCCTTCGGCGTCGACATGCGGCACCTTTTTGCTGGCTCGGTGGATTGGCAGCGACGCATCCAGTTGCAGCATTCGCTCGAGGAAGTCGAGGTCGAACAGGTGCACGGCGATGTTGCCAGCCCACAGCTTCAAGCTGCCGTCCGAGTTGGTCATTTCCGCAGCTGAGTCAGGCAGATCGCTGTACTCGATGATTTGAGTCTGGCCGTCGATCTCGACGACGTTGCCAACTTTTTCGGTTGGGTAACGTTTGCGGATGACTTGCGTGGTCATCTCGCTGCATGCCAACAAGTGATGCCCGATGAAGACCGGATCGCACAAGCCGACCAAAGGATTGTCGACTTGGAAGTAGAACAGGTGCTTCCGTCCGTTCTTCCGCATCTCATCCATGCAGCCGTTTCGCGAAAGTGCTCGCAGGGTCCCGCCGTGTCCGTCGGGGCTGAGCGCGAGCGATCCTTTGTCTGCCATCAACACATCGCCGGTGGCGGCATCGACGGCTGGCATGGTGCCTTGTTGGAAAATCGTGACTTGTTCGGGCTTCAGGCCCAGGTAGTCGTTTTTTTCGAAATAGCGACGTGTGTCCTCGTGCGTCGCTTCGCTGGTCATCAAATACAACGGGACGTCGACGCCATACTTCTCACCGGCCGCGATCAGGCGATCGGCAAAGAATTGAAAGAGCGTTCGCTCGCTAACGGGGCCAACCGGGAACATGCCTTTGGGTTGATCGAATCCCAAGCGAGTTCCTTGGCCGCCGGCGACCAACACCGTCGCGATCTCGCCGGAACGCAAGGCTTCTTCACCGCGCTGCTGGGCTTGCTCGAGCGTCCAATCGCATCCACTGCCGTCACTGGCGACGGCTTGTGGCATCGCGGCGCGGGCGGCCAGTTCGCCGAAGTCGACTGATTTGTCGTTGCCTTCGACCAGAGTTTTCAGCTGAGCAAAGTCGACTTGTGCGATTTGTTGGCTCAGGTGCGTTTGCTGGTTCGAATCGAGCGAGTCCCAAAACCGCAGCAACTGTGTTTGCTGAAACGGTTCCAACCGAGACTTCAGTTCATCGAACGAGAGGACGGATTGGTTTTGAGCGGACGGCTGGGCGGCAGACATTGGCAACTGGTGGATTCGTTGGAGGAAACGCGAATGCGTGAAATTGCAAGCAAAGACGGCAGCTGAGAACAGCATATTCTGTTCCGCAGCGATGCCAGCCACCCGCTGGAGAGATTCGCGAAAACTTCGTCAACTGTTTTCCGGACGTGGGAATGCTGCGGGTTGGCCGAACCAATCGGGGTGGAAGGAATGGCGAACGGCGAGCAGGACCGCCTTGCCGTGCTGGTGCGGTGCGCCGTGGGTCATGTCCCACTCCAATCGCTCCTCATACCGCAACACTCGCAGACGGGATTCCACGTCGCAGGCCCAGCCGACCAATTGGTTCGGACGGAAATAATTGATCACGGCGCCCGCCGTTTCGCTGACGGGTTGGTCGCTTTCCTTGCCCGGCGATTGATCACTGCCGGGATCTTCGGTCGTGTGGACTTGAGCGTAGAGCATGCCGCTGTCTGTCAGGGCAACACACATTTTCTTCCAAACGGCGGGGGCATCTTCACCGGGAATGTGGTCCAAAACCGTGGTCGCGATGACGGCGGAGTACTGATCCGCTTCCATCGACAATTCGCGAACATCGCACACGAGGGTTTTCACTCGATCGGATAAATTCGCGCGTTCAGCTCGCTCTCGAATGCGATCGAGGCCTCGTTCGCTGACGTCCACCGACGTGACGTCGTAACCCGCTGCGGCGAGAGCCAGCGTGTCTCGCCCTGCCCCAGCACCCAGATCGATGGCTTTTGGGCGAATGGTGGAAAGCGAATCGCCGGCCCCAGTCTGTTTCAGATACGCAGCCAACTCCGGCGAGGGTTGCATGCCGTATGCGATGTTTTCGCGGTCGTATGCTTCGAAGAAGAAGTCGTTGGATGGGTCGTCGGTGACTCGATTCACGCTGATACAGACTGTCTGAAGAAATCGGATAAAATTGAGTTGTCCTTGGCAAGATAGCCCGCCGGAAAGCGAAACACACACATGCCACCCATTGAACCCACGATCGACCCTAGCGACGAGTCCCCTGACTCGTTCGCGGAAAGTTCGCTCGTAACGGCCGAGTTGGTTTCCCCACCGGTTGTCGACGCTGAACTCGTTCCGGGCTGGAAACGCGCACTCGCGTCCGTGGGCCGCTGGGGATTGTTGCTGGTCTTGGCGCTGATGACGTTTGGGTTTCTGTGCTCAGGTTTGAGTCCTGATCCTTCAGCAATCTTTGACGAGAGCCGCGTCGGTCCGAACGAAGTGGCTAAACGAGATGATTCAATCGGCAACGGGGCCGGTCCGGACGGGATCGTTTTGGACAACGTCGCGGGGGCATCGATCGAACCAGTCAGCCTGCGGTCGTCGCAGCAAGAATCATCAAGCCAACCAAATTCGCGAAAGGGCGATGCCGGACTCGCGTTGGTCGCGAAGAAGTTGGAGGAGCAGTGGCGTGCCGAGTTGGATTCTCGCGACTTGGACTCGGCTCCGATGGCTGACTGGATGACCGTTTGTCGTCGTTTGTCGCTGGCATTGGTGGGTACCGGATTGTCGCTCGAAGAGATGCGCTCGCTGCAGCGATTGCCCGAAGCCGATCGAGTCGAGACGCATCGTGAACGACTGCTCAATAGCGATCGGTTTCATCACTACTGGGCCGAACGCACGGCCCGCTACTTGGTCGGTGCCGATGAGGGGCCGTTCATCTTCTATCGTGGACGACGTTTCCGCACTTGGTTAGCGGAGCAATACGCCAAGAACACTCGCTACGACGAGTTGGTCCGAATGCTGATCACGGCCGAAGGTGTTTGGACCGACCGACCCGAAGTCAACTTCCACACCGTCACGTTTGATAGTGGGGAGAACGCTCCCGATCCAATTCGACTGGCGGCCCGGACCACGCGTGCTTTCTTGGGCGTGCGAATTGATTGCCTGCAGTGCCATGATGACTTCCTCGGAAATGTTTCGCTGGGTGACGCATCTTGGATCATGGCGTGCGGAACTGATGACGAAACAGTGAACTCCGCGGCGGACACGGCAGATGGGAGTTGGCTTCTTCGCGAAGGTAGCCAAGAGGACTTTCATTCGCTCGCGGCTTTCTTCACCGCAGCGACCAGCGAAGGTGTTCAGGGATTGAAAGACAAACGTGCCGACTACGAGTATCAATACTTGTATGAGGACGAAACGGTGCCGGTTGAGCCCAACGTTCCGTTCCTTCGCGATTTGTTGCCGCCGCGACCGGAGAAGCAACGCGAGCAAACCGATGAGAAGGACGATGCGGCGGAGCAGGGAGATGCGTCCGAAGCGTCTGCAGAACATGTGGTCGAGCAACCAAAGGATGCGCCGGAGTCCAGTGAGTTGCCCAAGTATTTGAGCGATCGGGAACGATTGGCGTATTGGTTGACGCATCGCGAAAACAAGCCGGCCGCTCGGGCGGCGGTGACTCGTGTGTGGACGTTGCTGTTTGGACAGCCACCCGCAATCGAAACGGACCACGGATTCCAGGTCGGTGAAGTCGACAACCTGCCGTTGGATTCGCCTCCTTCGCCAATGATCGAGACACTGACCGAGGCGTTCATCGAAAGTGATTTCAACGTTCGGAAACTGATTCGATGCATCACTGATTCACCCGCTTTTCGCGTGAGCAGCCGTGCAGACTTCGACGTGACGGAACAGCACGAATTGGCGATGGCGGTGTTCCCGGTGACTCACTTGCGAAGCGAGCAGGTTGCCGGTGCGGCGATTCAGTCGGGCAGGATCAAAACGATCAATCGTGATTCATCGTTCTTGGTTCAATTGCAACAATTTGGAAGCCTGACTGATTTCCTGAAACGATACGGAGATTTAGGCGAAGACGAGTTCACTCAGCAACCAGTCACGATCACTCAACGATTGGTGATGCTGAACGGGAAACTGATCAGCGAAACGGCAGGTCCCAATCCCATTTTGAATGCTTCGTCGCACATCGAAATGTTCGCGAGAGACGATGAAGATGTGGTTCGGACTTCGTATTTGACGGTCTTGAACCGGGAACCGAGCGAGCGTGAGTTGGCGCACTTCGCGGAACGTCTCACGCGTGAGAGTCGCGAAAAAAATGACCCGCCGACATCACGCAAACAAGAGATCACGGACCTGACGTGGGCTTTGCTTAACAGCAGTGAGTTTGCCTGGAACCATTGAGGCCTGAGCCTTGTTTGAAATCAACTGGAGTCTTTCATGAGCATCTCATTTCACGATCGCGCTGGGTTGAATGATGCTGGCCGGCCCAGCAACGCTGGCTGGCAAAGCAATCTGTGCAGTGCTCAGGTTCACCTTTCCCGACGACGTTTGTTGGGCGCTGGGTCAGCATTGATGATGTCGTCGCTGGCTCGCCGACTGACTTTGGCGGCGGAGCAACAGGCCGATTCGGGGATACCGCCAAAGAGTGTGATCTTGTTGTGGATGGAGGGTGGCCCGAGTCAATTGGAAACATTCGATCCGCATCCGGGAACCAAGTTCGGAGGCGATGTCGGTGATGTTGCCACGACGCTGAAGAACCTCCGCATCGCTGACACGATGCCGCGACTGGCGGAGCAAATGCATTTGTGTTCGTTGGTTCGAAGTGTGATCGGGAAAGAAGGCGATCACGAGCGAGCGATCTATGCGATGAAGTCGGGCTATCGACCGGATCCAACGCTGGAGCATCCATCCATCGGCAGCATTCTTTGCCACGCCGACGACGCTGGAGCTGATATTCCCCGCCACATCTCAATCTTGGCGGGTCGCAACGCCGCGACGGGTGGCTATCTCGGGCCTCAGTTCGATGCGTTCAAAACAGGTGACCCATCCGAGCCGGTTCCGGACGTCCGCCCGCGTGTTGACGAGTCACGCTACCAGCGTCGTTTGGATGCCTTGAACAATGTGTTGGAGCCGCAATTCACTCGAGGTCGTATCCGGAACCTGCAAGAGAACCGAACGTTGCATTTGGCGGGCACTCAGGCGGCACGCAAGATGATGTCGAGCGATCAACTGAGCGCGTTCGATGTCAAGGAAGAGTCACAGGCTGAGTTGGATGCTTTTGGCGATCACGCTTTTGGGCGAAGTTGCTTGGCAGCGTCGCGTTTGGTGGAGGTGGGCGTGCGGTGCGTGGAGGTGACACTCAGCGGATGGGACAGCCACATCAACAATCACAGTCTGCAATCGAGTGCCGCGGGGACTTTGGATGATGGGATTGCTGCCCTTTTAAAGCGACTGGAAGAACGAGGTCTGTTGGAGTCAACGCTGGTCGTTTGCGGCGGTGAATTTGGACGGACGCCGCAGATCAATCCGGCCGGCGGACGTGACCACTGGATCCACGGCTTCAGCACCCTGTTGGCGGGCGGTGGAATTCGACGCGGCCATGTTCACGGTGCGACGGGCTCGGAACCCAATTCAGAGAAACCGGACGCCCACGTAGTAGATCCTGTCACGATCCCGGACCTTCACGCCACGATCTTGTCAACATTGGGGTTGGACCCGACCGAAGAACTGGACACTCCGATCGGACGTCCGATGAAACGAAGCGAAGGCGAAGTCATCGAGTCGGTTCTCGGTTTGGTCTGAGCTAATCTTGTTCGCTCGTCGAGCCTTGTTTCGCTATCAGTTGCCCTGCGGGATCACTGTGCCGGTTGGATCCAGTTGATTTCAAACGCGGCAGATTCTTCGGAAGCGTCAAGACTGCCAAGAGCAACCGCGGTGACTGTCTTTGCTTCGACTCCGTCCGCGAAAGTGACTGGGTATTCGTTACCGTCCAGTAGACGAACCGCGTAGCCATCCGTTGCTTCCGCAGCGATGAACTTGCCGAGCACAAATGCACCGTCAGTTTGCCGTTCCTCTTGCGGAGTGCTGACCCAAGCGGGGACTTGCTTTGCAAACGAGACAAACAGATTCTTGTTGGACTTGATGCGGTCGACCAACGGTTGAAGTTGGTCGTAATTGTCCGGCGACGTTTCAGCTGACAAACGCGAAAGCATTCCATACGCGAATGCGACAGCTTGACCGTACTTTGGATCGGCGACGTCGAGATCTTCGAGTCGATTGAGAACCGTATCGATCTCGTCAACCGAAGCGTTCAAGTTCGCATCAGCGGTTTCCGAGGTGGGTTCGTCGATCGCCAATGGATCGGTCGGCAAGCTCATGCTGTCCGAAGGTGCGGTATCGACGGCAGGCGGCAACCCGGGTAGGCCCATCAACGGTTCTTCCTCGGTTGGAACTGCATCGGTGACAGGCGGAATCACGGGTGCGTCGTCGGCGGCCACGGTGGGTTCGACCGGTGGCTTGGCAACTTCTGTGATGGCAGGTTCTTCCGACGGCGATTGCTGAGGTGGTTCAGTTGGCATCTCAGCATCGCCACCGGCTGGCGCTTCGTTTCCGGTGGGTGGCGTGCCACTTAGTTCGGCCAAGGCTTCTGAGGCGGGATCGTTGGCAGGCACCATATCGGTTTCCGACGTATCCAGTTCGACGGGCTCTGGGGTCGCGGTGTCATCGCCCGACCCGTTGTCGAGGTCTTCACCCAACGAACGTCCTTCGGGTGAGTCTTCCAGGATTGGCGGAACGTAGCCACCCGCCGTTCCGGGTGCGGCGGCCGAGCGTCGCACTGGATTGGATGAGGAACTGTAAGTCCCATCCAGCGGATAGAAGCCCAGGTTTGGAAGGGCATCGAGGTACCACAACAATCCACCACCAACGGGAAGTGCCAGCAACGCTCCGAGGATCGGTGATCCGACCGTTTTGATCAGCGACTTCTTCTTGCGACGTTTCTTGTCGCTGGTGTAAATCGCCATCGGGGCCACTTCTGGTTCGCCGCCGACTTCCGCAGTCGTCTTGTTCTCCGGAATGATGAACTCGTCCAGGTCGTCTTCTTCGGTGGAGGTTTCCGCAGGTGCCTCGAAGGATTCTGAGTCCATCGTTTCCGCTTCGGAGACGTCGGCGGATTCTTCCATCACGCCCACGCTGCCAAGTTCCGATGATTGCGATTCGAGTTCCGGGGCGGAGCTATCCAGTGCGAATCCACCTAACGCCGCAGGTTCTTCGTCGTCGGAGTCAAGCGTTTCCAATTCCACCAGAGGATCTGCACCGGCGTTCAGGTCGTCGCCGATCACGATCAAGGCAGGCGGCATGGCCGATTCGATTTCCTGTTGATCCAGCGTCGCCAAACACCAAGGGCACTGCACTTGAGCGGTCGTCGCAACCTGCCCGGAAAGCAAACGATCAGGAATCCGGACTGATTCGTGGCAACGGGGACAGGAGGTGACCAACATGAGCGAGACCAATCCGGCGGGAATTGTTTGAGACAAGTTTTGCCGTATTGTAACTACGCTTCGCAGTCATTTCAGCCCACCGACTGCGGCTCGATTTCCTCGTCAGCGTGACTGGTTTTCAATTCATGATTGAGAATTTCGAGCAAGGTTTGCAGGAAGACCACCACCATGGGGCCCACCAGGATCCCGATCGGACCAAATACGGACACGCCACCGATCACGCTCAGCAAGGCGAACAACGGATGCAGTTGGCTGCGACCGTGCAACACATAAACCTTGATCACGTTGTCGATCGAAGAAACGATCGTCGCTCCGTAGAGTGCCAATAACGAGGCGGCAATCCAACGTTGATCGACCAACCCCAGCCACAAGGCGCAGGGCACCCAAACCGATGCGGCACCCAGGAAGGGAACCAAAGCCATCACGCTGGTTAGGAACAGCAGCAACACAATTTGATCGAAATCACACAACCAAAATCCGATCGTCGCCAAAATGCCTTGGACCAAAGCACTCGCGACGCTGGCCAGCACCACCGCTCGACTGGTGCGATCAAACTCCATCAGTAATTGGTGCTCGTAGGCGTCATCCATCGGCGAAAGACGCATGAGCGTGCGAATCATCACCGGGCCATCGATCAAGAAGAAATAGACCGAGACGACCAAGATCACCAAACCAAAGATGACCTGCACGACGATGCTTCCCGTCGCGCTGGTCAGTCGAACGAATCGTGGTTGCAAAGATTCACGTGCCATGCGAATGAGCGATGAGAAGTCCTTTTCATCGGGATTGGCGATCAGGCTGAGTTGACTCCGCAGCGAGCCGCCCAACAACAGATTCATCCAACTGCGAACCGAAGCGGCGGTGATGACCGCGGGCTGTTCAAAGCGTTCGTTCTTGTTCAGTTGAACGAGTAACTGAGGCTGCGGGTTTTCTGCCGCTTCACTCGGCGTGTCCGCGTCCGATGGTTGATCGTTGTCGGGGAGTTCGCCGTCGTCGCTTGATTCGACGTTGAATGCGGGAGCAAGTGGATCCAATGAATCGTCGGAAGAAGGTTCCTCTTCGCCTCCAGCTAGGTCGATGTCAGTATCCGCCGTCTCGGAATCGATTTGTCCAAGCGACGATGTCGCGGGTGCGGAGGGTTTGGGAATGAGTGTGTCACCAGCTGAAACCTTGGCGCCGAGATCGCCGGTTTCGGAATTGATCGAAAGCCCCAGTAGCTGAGCGTACTCATTCAGATTATTGACCGCGATTTCAGAGGCGCCTTCGGCGATGTTCGTTTCCGGAGCCTCGGATTGCAGGTACTTGATGATCGCTGCCGCTTGTTGCAGTTCGTTGATCTTGGCCCGGACCGCCTGCGGATCATCGGCCTGTGGCACGTTGATGTCGCCGATGATCCGGTCGAGTTCGCGAAAATGTTCGGGGTGGGGCAGCGACAATCCGACTTGCGATCGAACCCGCTCCATCGCGACGGACATGTTGCTCAGATTCATTTTGCTGAGCAGGATGGTGAACTGGGTCGTCGCGACAGACACCAAGACTCCCAGTGGCAACAACACGATGAACAGAATCAACGCGGTGGTGGTTCCAGCGGCCAGCCGTCTGCGTCGTCCGACCTTCTCAAAGATCCACAAATGGACGGGACGAAAGATGACAACCAACAAGGCGGCCAAGAAGAGCGGGACAAAGAACCCGATCATCAATCGGTAGAACAGAACCCCGACCGCCAAAATACCAATCACCAACATCACCACGGACATGATCCGCGAGAGGGATGGGAGTTGGGGAAAGAGCACCTGTTTGCGGTTGCCGGGTGGCACCGATGAATCCGAAGCCTCGGCGCCGGTTTCCCCAATCACCGCACTGAGCTTCTCTGGTGAGGGTTTCTCTGGCGATGATTTATCCGGCGAAGATTTCTCGTTCGAAGCGGAGTCGGACTTCGTGCCACCGGAGGTCGATGACTCCGCTTCGCTCGGTTCAGCGGGCTTCGAGTCCACCGGCTCATTGGAGCCCTTGGTGCTTTGGCGATTGGCCTGGTTCTTTCTACGTCGTCCCACAAACTCCCTTTCAATTTTTCGACGCTGCGTTCGCGTCGCCCTCGAGAGTGATTCCGAAGGCAGTCATCACTTCGTCGCGATTGATCGACAACGTGATCCGGTGGCGACCTCGCGACAAGGGGAGATTCTTCAATTGCCATGTCGGGGTCGGTTTGCCGTCCACCCAAGCCTCGAATCCGTCCCATGAGTTTGCATCGCCCGCGGACGGGGTAGCTCCAAGCAACTTCAACGCGATGGTCGCAATCTCGGAGTTGGAGTCCGAAGGCGTGACTTCGATGTCAAAACGTAGGAAACTGATGTGTGGGGATTGGCGATGCTGTTTGAATTTGTCGGCTTCTTCTAAACGAACCGTGCCGTCGACCATCGAGGTGAGATCTCGCCAAGTCATCGCGGGATCGTCCTGGGCGGCCGTGTCGACACTGGTCCGGTTCAGTCGGCGGTTCGCCTCCGCGGTGTAAGTCAACGTTTCGAAGCTTCGGACAATGTTCTGCGTCGAAACGGTGAACTCTGGATCCCGCCCCAAAGCGACCAGGAACGTCGTCAAGTCGACCAGTTCAGCTTCGGTCAGGTTGTCGAGCAAACCTTCGGGCATCAATGATTTGCCCGGAGCGTCATCGAGGATCGCATCGGTTTCGATCTCACGTTCGGTTCCATCGGCCAATCGCAAGCGGGTTGCGTCTTCGGTTTGGCCAATCGCGATCCCGCTGATGACCTCTCCGTCTTCGGTCAAAATCTTGCGAGTGGAATAGCCCTCTTTCAGGCGAGCACTTGGATCGAGCAGCGACTCCAACACGTAATCCGGCTGTGAACTGCCACCGAGCGAAACCAAGTTCGGGCCGACCAAACCGCCGGCTGTTCCGATGGCATGGCAAGCGATGCACTGCAATTCTTTTCGCCGATAAACCAACTCGCCGCGAGTTGCGGACCCGGATTCTTGGACTCGTTTGAGAAGTCGAGTTTTGAGTTCCGGTGACAATTCCCAAGTCGCATCGGCCAGTTTCCCTGATTTCCGGATCGCTTGTTCCAAGCCAGCGTTTCCGCCGGCCGAGCGGATCGCACGAAGCAACGTGCGAGCGGTGTCAGACGGCAGTTCGGTCTCGTTCATTTTCTCGGTGTAGCGTTTCACCAAATCAGGTCGTGAGAGCGCGCTGACCAACCAACCGTGGGCTGCTTCGGACATGTCTGGTTTGGAAAGGGAACGCAGCACCAAAGGAACCGCGGCACCAGGACGTGAGGCGACCAAGCCATCGATGGCTGCTAAACGGTCGGCGACCGGTCCTTCTTTCGCGATGCTCATCAATGTCTGGTTCGCTTTGGGCGATGGAAGCGATGCCAAAGCGTTGATCCAAATTTGGCGGTCAGCGGCGGAGGCGTCTGATCGAGTTTCGATGGCCGACAACAAAACCCCTTCGGTGGACTTCAATTTCCATTGCTGGGTCGATTGCGAAATCCAACGCAGAGTCGATGCGGTCAGGTCTTCGTTCTTCTGCTTGCCCAGCCACTGCTTCACGCTCGAATCGGCGTCAGCCGGGGCCGCGTTATTGCGTTTTGAGGTGGACGCCAGCAACGTGCTGATTCGGCGTTCAACCTGCTCTGAATCGCCGGTGAGCAAACGGCTCAGGACGCTTCCGAGTTGCTCTGCGGTCGCGACTTCGCCGATCGCACTCAGCCATTGGTCGTCGGCGGCTTTAGAAGTTGGTGCGTCCCATTCAACTCGACTGATCAACAGCTTCGCCGCATCGGCGCTACCGACGGCTCCGACAGACCAAGCGAGCGTTTTGGGGGACTCTTCCCAGATTTCCTGCAACGTTTCGTTCCCACGCTGCCAATGTTCCGCCGTTTCGCGAATGGATTGCCAGAGGGCGAAATCAAGCGACGCTTGCGACGACAACGGCTGATCCGAAGCCAGCAATCTTGAAAGGATGCGATGCAACCAAACGGCGGATTCTTCGCTGTCGAGTTGGCCGCATTGCACGACAACTTCCAGCGTCAAAGCGGGGTCGGCGATATCGATCGCCGCTTCGACCAAGCTGGCTGCATCGGCCATTACTTTCGATGCGTTCGCCGGATCCGTCACTTTGGTTTGTTCGGCTGATCGGAACTGGCTTCGCAGCCAAGCGCGAGCGTTGTCCGGGACCGAAGTGGGGTCGGCTTTCCATGCATTGAGTTGTGCGATGGCGGTTTCGGTCTCGATCGGTTGGAACGCGGCTTCGCGAAGCCACTGAGCTTCGAGTTGTCGGTGGGCCAAGCCGTCTTGGCCGCTGTGAACCCAGTTGTTGACTTCGTCAAAGAAGCTTGGTTCGTCCAGATGATCCCACAGTGTTCGACGAGCGAATTGTCGCACGGTCAGAGATTCGTCTTCGAGGTAGCTCAGCAGTTCCGGCGTTTTCGCGGCCAGGAAATCGGGCCACGGATCGAGCGGTCGGTCAGGAAACGACAGTCGCCAAATGCGTCCGTGTTCGGTGTCGCGACGCGGGTCGCGGAAGTCGACTTCGCCGTGTTGGATGATGGGGTTGTACCAATCGGCGATCATAAGGGTTCCATCGGGAGCCATGCGAGCATCGATCGGACGAAAAGCAACGTGTTCCGTCGTCAGCGGTTCCGGTTGTTGGCGGCTGATGTAGTCCGCTCCGTTGGGACGGATGCTGAACCGGCACACGCGGTGGCTTCGGAAGTCGTTGGTGATCAGATCGCCTTTCCATTCGGGCGGAATGTGTGATCCGGAGAGAACTTCCAACCCGCAGTACTTGGGGCTGCCTGGGTTCAATCCCAGCAACCATCGGGTCGCACCGGGCGATGTCTTGAAGACCGCGTCGGGGAAGGCATAGGTGATGCCATCAAAGGCCGCTCCATCGGAAACGAAGGACTCGCCGTTCGTGTCGACGATGTGTCCCCAAGGATTGATGAAGCCTTTGCAAAAGACGTCCAGTTGTCCGGTGCTGGGGCGGTAACGCCAAATCCCGCCGCCGTCCAAACGTTTGGTTCCATCGGGCGTATCGATGTGCGAGTGAATGTAGATGGATTGATTGAAATACAAACATCCATCCGGGCCCCAGCGAAGCGTGTGAACCAAGTGGTGAGTGTCCTCGGTTCCAAAGCCGCTGAGCACGATCCGGCGTTCGTCGGCGACTCCATCGTGGTCGGTGTCTTCGAAGTACAGCAGTTCGGTGCTGGCGGCGACATAGGCGGCATGCGGCCCATCCGGAATCACGCCAGTGGGAATCAGCAATCCGTCGGCGAAAACGGTGCTGGATTCGGCGACGCCGTCATTGTCTAAATCTCGCAGCACGACAATTTGGTCGTTGGGGATTTCACCCGGTTTGACTTGGGGGTACGACTTGCTGCTGGCGACCCACAGGGCGCCGGTGCAGTCGAAATTCATTTGGATCGGTTTTCGAATCGCTGGATCCGCGGCAAATAGATTGACTGCGGCGCCGGAATCCAGCTTCATCGCCGCGGCTTCGGCGACCGGGTCCGGTTCGGGGATGTCAGTCAGATCCCGTTGAGCTTGGGCCACCGTTGCCAAACAGCCGAGGCAAATCGCGAAACAAAATGAAAGAGGGTGTCGCCGGAGATTCATTCTTTGGATTTCAATTGTTGACAGAAAATCAGGATGGGCTTTTCTATGTTTCCTTACGAACGCTCACAATCTAACAGGTTTCCATCGCGAAACCGCCACGGCACGCCCCTCCGTTTGGCGTTCCTCCACCTAGTAAACACGCAAGCCCGGAATGACCACCGCACCCGCCTCCACTGGACTGTTTCGAGCCGATGAGATGGAATCGCTGCGGCGGGCTCTTCGGTTGGATCCTCAGGTGTTGCGGAAACTTCGCAATGATTTGCTGAAGAAGTTCGAGCCGGATGAGCTGGTCTTGAATCGGTTTCCAGCAGCGGACGCGATCGAGCTTCACTCGCTGAAGCTGTACCAGCGGATGGATTCCGAGATCGATGGTGCGACCAAATTGCTGTTCGAAACCGAATCGGGATTGCTGATCGAATCCGTGATCCTACGGATCGCGACCGGGCGAACGACGTTGTGCGTTTCCAGCCAAATTGGATGTGCGGCGGCGTGTGATTTTTGCGCGACCGGAAAGATGGGCATCGCAAAAAATTTGGCGACCGAAGAAATCTTGGACCAAGTCGTTCAGGCGGGACAGATTCTTCGAGCCGAAGATCGACGGCTCAGCAACATTGTCTTCATGGGCATGGGCGAGCCTCTACACAACGAAGGTAACGTGACTGAAGCGATCCGGTTGCTAACTGCGGCGGACCATTTCGCTCGCTCGCCTTCGACGGTGTTGGTGTCCACGGTCGGCGTGCCCGCTGCGATGCTGCGGCTGGCGAAAACTTTTCCTCGTTTGAACCTTGCACTCAGTTTGCATTCCGCCGATCAAGCGACTCGGCAGCAGATCATTCCGCTCGGCAAGAAGGCTTCACTGACGCAATTGCACGACACGATCCAGGAAATTCAAGCGATCCAAGATCGCGAATTCATGATCGAGTACTTGATGCTTCGCGACGTGAACGATTCAGCGGAAGACGCCAAGCGGCTGATCGATTGGATCGCCAATCTTCGCGTGCACGTAAACTTGATCCCGTACAACTCGATCGAAGCCTCGCCGCACTTGAAAGCCTCGCCGCGACCAACGATTGAATCGTTTGCGGATGTCTTGAAGGCGTCCGGTTTGAAGACAACGATTCGATACAGTTTGGGCAATGACATCGAAGCGGCTTGTGGTCAGTTGATCCGCCAGGAAAACCGTCAGCGAGCGATCGCTGCTCGGCGAACCG
Organism: Rhodopirellula bahusiensis; assembly: GCF_002727185.1. Lineage (NCBI taxonomy): Bacteria > Pseudomonadati > Planctomycetota > Planctomycetia > Pirellulales > Pirellulaceae > Rhodopirellula > Rhodopirellula bahusiensis. The sequence goes on along the minus strand of NZ_NIZW01000004.1, from coordinate 30,531 downwards.
AGGCGGACTGCGACTCACATGTTGGCTTCCTCGACGTGCGGCAAGTCGTCGATGGTTTCGAGTCCTAAGAGAACGAGTAATCGCTCGGCGGGATAAAACCGCGAGACGAGTTTGTCGGTGCCTTCGCCGGGTTCCCGTTTGACTTCGACGAGACGCCGCCGCACCATTTGGTTCAGCAGTGAACCGCTGTCACGTCCTCTCAAGTCGGTGACCCGAGCGGAAGTGATGCCGGGCTGATAAGCGACCAAGGAAAGCACTTCGACGGCGGCTTGGTTCAGTCGCGTTTCGCGAATTTTTCCTGAGAACGCAGCGCGAACGTTTTCGACTTCGGGTGCCAAGACCATGCGGTATCCGCCGTCTTGTTCGACGATTCGCATGCCTTGCCGTTCGGCTCGGTAAGACGTGTTCAGGTTGTCGATGATTTCGACGACTTCTTCGGGCGAGAATCCTCGCATGATGGATGCCAGGCGTGGCGGTGTCAGCGGCAAGTTTTCGGGGTGCCCGACGAACAAAGCCGCTTCCACGATCGCTTCGGGAGAGGCCGCGTGATCAGCGGCAGAGTCGGACTCGGCGGAACTTTGAGCCGCGACGGCGAGAGCTTCATCGCTATCCGGGTCTTCCTCAACGAAGTCTTCACCGGATTCATCGTTGCCGCCCTTCGCTTCTGGTTCGGAACGCAACAGTTCGGCTGGATCCAAATCTGCCGGCGCATCGTCACCACTTTCTGACATCGCGGCGACGCGGGCGTAGGCGGCCCCAAGTTGTTCGAGCGAGAAGCCTTCTTCATCGTCATCAAACTCATTGTCGAGTTCGATTTCGTTTTCTGGGGCATCGGTCTCAGGTAAATCGTTTACCGGTTGCTCTTCTTCCGGCGAATTGGATGGCTCATTCATGGAAGTTCTGTCGCAATTGTTTCATGCCTCGGTGCAGCAATCCGGCGACCGATCCGGTGGTCTTGTCCATCCGTTCGGCGACGTCGGACAGTTTCAATCCTTCGAGGTAGTGCATTGCGATCGCGTCACGCTGAGCATCCGGCAACGATTCGATGGCGTCGGCCAACGAGAGCAACGATTCGCCCACCATGGCGTGTTGGCTGGGCGTGCCGACGTCGCCGGCCAGCAAGCCTTCCAGACGCATGGACGATTGAGCGACCCGCTGTTCCATCGATTGTTCGCGGCGGATGTCTCGTTTGTCGCGGTGCAGGTCTCGATCCAGATGGCACATTTGACGCACCAAAATCTTTCGCAACCAAGCCCGCCATTCGGCTTCCGTCGTGCCGCGATACTGATCGATGGCCGCGACAGCTTGCATCATCGTCTGCTGAACGATGTCGGAGGCACCCAATTTAGCTTTGTAGCTGGCTCGCATCTGCATCCGGGCCAACATTCGCAAATAGGGCTCGTACCGAGCGATTTCTTCGGCTCGGACGGGCGAATCGTGGGGCTCGGACGGGTCGAGATCGGATGGATCGGTGGACGTCATCGTTGGTTCGATTGGGTTTGTCGCTTCGCGGGTTGCCAGCGGACCGTTACAGTAGCAGAACTTTCCGGACGGATTGGAGTCGTTCCGGACACATTTCATTGCCTGAAACCATTTGATTGATCGCCTGATGGCTCGCGAAGCAATTTACCAACAATCGAATCCGGACCCCGGCGGGGATCCACCTGAGGACGGCCTGCCACCTGGAATCGGTGCTGCCGGGGGCGGGGAGGAATCCAACGACGGTCCCGAACCCGATGCCAATCTGCGTCCTCAGCGAATGACGGAAATGGTCGGACAGCAGGACGTGATTGAACGGCTGCGAATCGCGATCGATGCGGCTCAGGTGCGAGGCGAACCGCTGGGCCACATTTTGTTCGATGGTCCGCCGGGATTGGGCAAGACAACTTTCGCGACCGTCATCCCGACAGAAATGAACACCACGGTTCAAATGGCCAACGGCGCCGGACTGAAGGCACCGCGGGACCTCCTGCCTTACCTGACAAATGTTTCGCGAGGATCGGTGCTTTTTATCGATGAGATCCACCGTGTTCCGCGAGCAATCGAAGAGTACCTGTACACCGCGATGGAAGATTTTCGAATCGACATTGTGCTGGGGGAAGGTGTCAACGCGCGAACGTTGAACCTGAGTTTGGAACCTTTCACGTTGATCGGTGCGACGACGCGAGCCGGGATGTTGACGGCACCTCTGCGAGATCGTTTTCAAATCCGTGAGCACCTGGGTTGGTACACGCGAAACGAGTTGGCGGAGATCGTGCTGCGCAATTCGAAGAAGCTGAACATTGAAGTCGATCCAATATCAGCCGGCGTGATCGCGGACCGAAGCCGCAGCACACCTCGTTTGGCCAACAATCGATTGCTGTGGGTTCGAGACTACGCCCAAAGCAAAGCGAACGGGAACGTCGAGGCAAGGATCTGCGAAGCGGCGTTGGACATGATCGGCATCGATAACTTGGGGCTCGACAAACAGGATCGCAATTACTTGGACACGCTGATGCGAGTCTTCTTGGGCGGTCCGGCTGGTTTGGACGCGATTGCTCATACGATGAACGTCAGCTCGGACACGCTCGAAGACGAAGTCGAACCTTTCTTGTTGCGAAGCGAGTTGTTGGTGCGGACTCGCCGCGGACGATTGGCGACTCCGAAAGCATTCGAGCACATGAAACGAGAGATGCCGGATCGTCCTCTCTCCTGAGAGATTGAGCCGTTTCAGGCTGTGAGCGGGAGTCACTGGCCTTGGTCACGTAGCGGCGTCTCTCCGAGACGCTGTTATTTGCGAGTCTCAGAGAGACTCGCCTACGTGAGGTTCTACCCAATCATTCCTGCCGACCTGCTTAGCGGTTATCAGCATTTGAGAACCTCTCCCGAAACGAAGTTTTGGGGAGGTCGAGCGACGCCGTTCAGGCGTACGCGAGGGAGGGGGCCGAGCATGGGAAGCGGCGTGCATTGCCCTCCCCCGGAAATTTCGCTGAACGCTCGCTTTCCGACCCCTCCCGTTTGCGAGGGCGTGCAGTTTTCTGATACCGCTTTTCGGCAGATTTTTACACGGCGCACCTCTCCCGAAACGAAGTTTGGGGAGAGGTCGAGTGACGCCGTTCAGGCGTACGCGAGGGTGAGGGCCGAGCATAGGAAAAGGCGCGCACTACCCTCCCCGGAATTCTCGCTGAACGCTCGCATTCCGACCCTCCCCAACTGCGTTCAGGAGGGTGATTTCAACCTTGCGAGCACGGCACTTCAAAACTGCACGACCTCTTGCAACGGGCGGGGTTCTCAAGGCGTTACTGGCACAGCACTTCAAAACGGCACGACTTCGGTGCGGGAGAGGTGGCCGCCAGCAGAACCACCGGGTTTCTTTCGCGGAATCGACGATGCGTTGCCAAGATCGGGTGATCAGGAACGAAGAGCGTTTGTTCTGTCACTCGCTCCTTGAAACTGGCTCGCCCCAACGATGAACGACTCCGATGAAACTGTCCTTTGGGAAGCGGAATTCAATCCGAAAGTCAAAACGTATTGGTTGATCAGTGCGGTTCTGACCACGTTTTTGACGATCGTTCTGATCCCCTTGGCACCGTTGATCATTCCGATCGCTTGGTACGTGTCGGGGCTGTATTTGAAAAGCCACCGCTGCACGCTGACGGAGCGAACGCTCAAAGTCAGTCGCGGGGTCTTGGTTCGACAAGAGAAAACGGTGCCGCTGGATCGGATCACGGACTTGGGGTTGGTTCAAGGTCCGATCATGCGTGCGTTGGACTTGGAGGCCGTCAGTGTCGAGACGGCTGGCCAATCCGGACCGGGGTCGCTGGTCCGGCTGACTGGCATCAGAAACGGTCGAGCCTTTCGCGATGCGGTATTGAAGCAACGTGACGCGGTGACCGGTGGCGAACCCGCTCGATTGACCTCGGCCACGGAACCCGATGTGGCCGTGGACGCGAATGTTCAAACGACGCTGATCGAGATCCGCGACATTCTGAAACGGATCGAAGACCGACCAACGTCGCTGTAAACGACGGAAGCCTGTAGCTCGGTGGTCTCCACCGAGACGATCATGATTTCGGCGACGAATTCTCGGTGGGGGACACCGAGCTACGGATTTTTATTCCATGCCGAGGTGCCAGTCCATTGCGTCCTTCATGATGCTGGCGTTGATCTGAAGCATTTGTTGCCTCATCGCTTCGACTCGCTCGGGTTGCTCTTCGGCCAGATTCTTGGTTTGCCCTGGATCGTCTTTCAAGTTGTAGAGCTCGAAGTTGTGATACGTCCCGGTTTTGATCGTTGGGATCCATTTCTCGTCGAACATGTTGTTGTTCGACATCTCATAGTCACGAAATCCGACCAGCGAGTAGTCGCCGTCTCGCATCGCAACAATCGGCTTGGAACGTTGTAGATGCCAGAACAGTGGTTGATGACGTGCGAATGAATCGGCGTGACCGGTCAGCAAAGGCGTGAGGTCGCTGCCGTCGAGATGAACTTTCGGTGTTTCCAAATTCAGCAGCCCGTAAATCGTCGGCAGCACATCGACCAAACCAGCGGGCTGGTCCAAGACAACACCGGCGGGAATGTGCCCGGGCCAGTGGAAGATGCCTGGCACGCGAATTCCACCGTCCCAGTTGGCACCCTTTCGTCCGCGAAGATTGCCGACTCGGTCGGTTCGGTAGCTGCCGTTGTCGGACGCGTAAATGATCAGCGTGTTTTCGCGAACGCCCATTGCGTCCAGTTTTGCGAGCAGACGCTGGATGGCTTGGTCTGTGTTGTCGATGGTTCCGGAGTAGACCGCGGCTTTGTCATTGACCTTCCCATATTTCTGCGTGATCTCATCGGGCGACGCGATGGGGGCGTGGGGTTCGTGAAACCAAACGTTCAGGAAAAACGGTTGTTCGGGTTCCGATTCGCGGTGACGATCCATCCAGCCGATCGCTTCGTCGGCGACCAGTTGGCAGGAGTAGCCTTCTAATCTGCCGACTGGCTCCCCGTTGCGAATGAAGTTCACGGGGTTGTGATGGCTGGGTTCGGCGTTGTTCCACGTTGCGAACCAATGATCGAAACCATGTTGGTCCGGAGTCGGTTTATTGCGTTCTTCAGTTGGCAGTCCCAGGTGCCATTTGCCAACGTGAGCGGTCGCGTAGCCGGCGTCTCGCATCACTTCGGCGAGCGTGGTTTCTCTCAGGCGTAGGTGTGAGTTCTGCGATTCATCGTGGATCCAACTGTAGACACCGGCGCGAATGTGATGGCGACCGGTGATCAACGTGGCTCGCGAAGGTGAGCAAACAGCGCAACCTGAATAGAACTGTTCGAACCGAGTGCCTCCCGCGGCCAATTGGTCAATCGTGGGTGTCTGAACGGGACCGCCATAGCAACCCACATCGCGGTAGCCCAAGTCATCCGCCAGCAGCATCACGACGTTTGGTCGGGATGTTTGGGCACTCGCGGAGTCAGCGAAATTTGCAAACGCGACGATCGAAGCGAAGAGCAACAGGAAGGCTTGGGGCAATCGCAGGTGCGGCCACGACGGCGATGCTTGAGAGACGGCGGAATTGCTTGGCATGGTGTGTGGGCGAGGTGGGAGGATGCGGGGACACGGCGACTTGCGTCGTGCTGGTGTGGGGGAGGCAGCTGGCATTCTAGGTGAATTGGAAACCGATTGTTCGGCTGGGGCCACGAACGCATCGCCTGATTCACTTCAACCGGGTGCCGGGTGTTCCGGCGTTTCCAAGGGGATTAGCCGGCCTGCCTGAGCTGAGCGCACCTTGCGGTTTGCGTGATCATGCGGACAGTCGGTAGGTTCGGAAGCCGTTTGCGGCGGCAATGGCTCGTTTCCAGTGTGCGACCATCGGATCGCTGGTGCTGAGGTAGTCGCCGCGTAATTGCAGCACCGCTTCGCCGCCCTCACTGGACCAGAATTTCTCGGTGCCTTTGACTCGTCGGCTGACTTGTTTGACGGTCGACTCCATGATCGAACTCGTCAGCGGATATCCCTTCTCTCGGTACAGAGGATAGTTCATCCGACTGCGGTGATTACTGTAGTAGACGCGTGAGCGTCGAACGATCTCCCTTGGGTCGCTCTCGCTTGCATCCGCCGGTGGCTCGCCGAGTTGCTGTTGATGCTCGGCAAGCGAAGCGATCACTTGGTCGACTTCGCCTCGCCAAATCCAAGTGGCGAACTGTTGATAACACTGCCAGGCCGTGTCTCGATCGCTGTGAATCGCGCGGGCCGCCGCGAGTGAATACGACAGTGCGTGCATGATGTCCAGCACGCTGGTGTAGTCTGAGAACCAAGCCGCTTGGAGTTCTTCAATCGCTGATGAGCCGTCCGAGACAAACACCTTGTGCGTTGCTTTGCCGAAGCCGCGGTACCAAGCCTGACTTGCCACTTGAGAACCGAACTCTTTCCAGTTTCGACTGCTGGCGACAACTTCTTTGGAGAGCATCTCACCACGCTCCCAAGGTGAGTCTTGATCTTGATCGGTTTGCTTTTGAGCCACCGGGTTTTCTCCCTGAACTTGCCCGATTTCCGCGAGTTTCTTTGCGATGCTGACGTCTTTCAAAAAGTCTGGCAGGTCCGACCCAGGATCATTGCCATAGCTCGCCGCGGTCATTGAAAGCAAGCATGCGACGCGGCTTTCACGCCAGAAGCTCCCCGACTCCGGCTTGGCCTCGCCGCGATCGAATCGTTGGTAGCGCCCGCCGTCGCACATGACCGCAGCAATCGGTGGAGCCTCTTGATCGGCCGGTCCACCACGCAACTGTTCGGGGATCGTTTTTTCCAGAAACGCTTGTTCAAGAAGACGCGTCAGTGCGAGCCGAGCTTTGCCGTTACGCGTAGTGGCGCGACGGACACGCTCGGTTTTGATCTCGAGGTTGGCCAGATGAAGAAGGTCCTTACGTGCTTGCTCAAAGCTGGTCGAACCGGCTCCGGCGTAGACCATTTTTTGTTCCACGCGTGGGCTGACGGTGGCTTCGACACGGAGTCCCAGTTCAGCGAGTTGAGGGAAAAAAAGACCGGCGACATCGCCGGCAAAAGTAACCTTTGGTGAGGAAGTCGACCTCGCCGCGATCCGTCAGCAGGACGATCGGTTCATCGTCCTCGCCGCGGTCACCGGGGACCGCTTTGCATTCAGGACAACGGCACTGTGTGGGGGCATCGGGAGCGTCTTTGGCGGTTTGCTTGATCAGTGCCGAGGCGACGATGTCAGTCACTTCGATGGCTTCTTCTTCAATTTCCGCGAAGGTCTTGGAGACCCCATCGGGCTTGATTCGCCCACCCGTGATTTTCATTAACTCACGAGCCAATTCCTCCGCCCGCTTGCGATCTTTATCCGAAAGTGCCATCCCAGCTCTCCCTGCTAGCCTGATTTGAACCTGCCAGTCGGGATTCTGACCACTTCCAAAATCTAACGCCATGCCAATCGCAAACCGCGAGGTGCGCTCTAACCTTGCCGGCCAAATGATCGGCCTTGATCTGATGCCGGAGTTTTTGCTAGCGGTGCAGTCCGAGAATTCTCGCACGTGTTTCCGCGAAATTTGGTCGCATCATGTTGGCTCGACTCCACCGCTATTTCATCGCTTCCTTGTTCGTTTGTCTGGGTTTGGGATTTGCGGACGCTCCGTCTGCGATGGCTCAAATCACGACTCGCACTCGGCTCGGTACGCAGGGCGATTCCACCGCCAAGTTGTACGAGCGGTTGGTCAACCGATTGCATGCGACGACTCAGCCCCAGCAAGATTACTTGTTGGAGATCACCAAACGAGTCAACGAGCGGAAGTTGGATCTGCGTTTGGTCGTCGCGATTGAGCGCTATGCGATCCGCCGGGACTCGCACTATCCGTTCCCGTTTTTCGAGCGGGCGCTGAAGTACGAGGCTGCCAAACGCGGAATCACTCTGCCATCGATCAAGCTGTATCAGGACCAACCGATCGTGACGGTTCCGACCTACTGAGGGACGGTGAGGCGTCGCTAGTCCGCAGCATTTGACGGCGTGACGTTCGTTCAGGGTGGACTTTCCGTCCCCAATCCATGATCGATTTGCGTCGGTGCTGTCCGGCGCCCGCGTGGGCAGATATCCTGTGAGCGGTTTCTATTCTCCGCTTTCTTACGTCGACGCATCCGCCACATGGATTTCTTGATTTACCTCGCCCTTGTGCCCGCCCTTGGTGTGACGGCACAGTGGTTGGCGTGGCGAACGAAGTTGCCCAGCATTTTGTTGCTGCTTCTGTTTGGGGTTTGCTTGGGGCACTTTGTTGTCCAGCCCGATGCTTTGCTGGCCGATTTGACGGGCGGCGATGAGACGGCCGGACCGAACATTTTGTTCCCGCTGGTTTCGTTGTCCGTTGCGATCATCATGTTCGAGGGTGGCCTGACGCTGAAGCTCGGCGAGCTTCGCGAGTCGGGGTCTTCATCGCTGAGACTTTGTACCGTCGGGGCGGCGCTGGCATTCTTTGGCAACACACTGGCGATCCACTGGATCCTCGCGTTTGGTTGGCACCTCAGCTTTTTGTTGGGAGCCATCTTGGTTGTGACCGGTCCAACGGTGATTGGACCGTTGCTTCGGCAAGTGAAACCGAGTCGCCGAGTCGCATCGACACTGAAGTGGGAAGGGATCGTGATTGATCCAATCGGTGCGGTGTTGGCTGTGCTGGTGTTCGAGGAGGTCGTGGTGGCCCAATCGGCACCTCACTTATCCAGCGCGTTGATGTCGCTCGCCATCACCGGGACAATCGGAGTTGGCCTAGGCGTCGCTGGCGGTGCGCTGTTGACCCAGGCTCTTCGTCGCTATTGGGTGCCCGATCATTTGCACGGCGTGACCGCGCTGTCGCTCGCGTTGTTGCTGTTCGCACTGAGCAACATGATCGCTCACGAGTCAGGCCTGATCGTCGTGACCGTGTTGGGGATTTGGCTGACCAACCAAAAGCACTTTGATGTCGAGCACATCATTGAACTGAAGGAGAACCTTCGCACGTTGCTGATCGGATGCTTGTTCATCGTGCTTGGCTCTCGAGTCAACCTGACCGACTTGGCGACCATCGGTTTGCCAGGCATTGGATTGATCTTCGCTTTGATATTCATTGTGCGTCCTCTGTCGGTTTACTTGTCGTTGCTGCGAAGCCCGCTGAATTATCGAGAGCAAACTTTCATCGCCGGATTGGCCCCGCGTGGGATCGTCGCGGCGGCGGTGAGCAGCGTGTTTGCATTGTCGATGGAAAGCCGAACGGACCTGAACATTCCTGGGTCCGAACAATTGGCGACGGTGACGTTCTTGGTGATCATCGGGACGGTTGCGGTTTACGGAATTGCAGCGTCCCCGCTGGCTCGATTGCTGAAACTCGCAGAGGAATCCAGTCGTGGAGTCTTGATTGCGGGCGCGGATGCTTGGGTACGAGACTTCGCGGCGGAACTCAAGTCCGCTGGCATTCCGGTTTTGCTGGTCGACACGAACTACAACAAAATCAGCCAAGCCCGAATGGCGGGGCTTCGCGGGGAGTGTGCCAACATCCTGAACGAACACGCTCGCGAAGATTTGGAGATGTCGGGGATCGGGCGGTTGCTCGCGATGACACCCAACGACGAGGTCAACTCGTTGGCTCTCCGTGAATGCCGCGCGATGTTCGATTCCTCGCGTTTGTATCAGCTGACTTTCAAAAGCAAGAACACCGCCGGACGTCGAGGACTGACGAAAAACCTGATGGGCCGCGAATTGTTTGGCGAAGGTTTGACGTTCACTCGGTTGTCGGAGATGCATGCGGCGGGTGCCACTTTGAAAACGACGAAATTGACCGAGTCCTTTTCGTTCGCCGACTTTCAAGAGAAGTACGGTGAAGTGACCACGGTGCTGTGTGCGATCACGTCGGAAGGAGCTCTCAACATCAACACTGTCGACGCTCCGTTGGTACCCGCGGCCGGCCAAACCATTTTGGCGTTGGTGAGTAGCACGCCGGTTCCCGACAAACATGCGGTGAAGGCATCGAAGAAACGCCCTGAGGCAAGCGAGGCCGTAGACTCCAATGACAAGAGCGATCCGTCGCCGAATGATGGGGAGGCGACAGCGTGATTGACCCGTTCGTCTTGACCGTCGTTTTTCTGCCAATCATTGGCTACCTGCTGTTGCTGTCTCTGATTCGCGTGAGCGGCCGGGTGCTGGTGACGACCGGCGGTCGCGATTTGGCTGCCGTCTTCTTTGCGATGGCGGGCATGGTCGCGATCGGACCGATGCAGCTGTTCTTTCCGAGCGCGTCGGCGGTCTTCTTGGGGCCGTACGTTTGGTTGCCACTGTTGCTGCTATACGTGCTCGTCTGCGGACTGGTAGTCCTAACTCGCGAACCACGTTTGGTCGTCTACGGACGCACGGCCGAGGAGCTTTATCCAGCGTTGCTGCGAAGTGCCCTGGCGATTGATTCTTCCGCGACGGGCAACGAAAAGAACGCGCAAGTTCACTTGCCTCAATTCGGGGCCCACCTGCGGATCGAGGGGCATCAAGGGTTTGACTGCGTCAGCGTCTTGGCGTTTGAACCGATGCTGCCACTCTCTTTTTGGAGTCACCTGCTCGGGCAATTGCGAGTTCAGGTTCGCGGAGTCTCGCCACCGTCGCCTCGACGTGGTTGGGCGGCCCTGTTCGTGGCGTTGGCGATGCTCTTCATGCTGGTTCGTTCGGTCATGGGGCAGGGCGAACAGTTCGTCGAAGGTTTTCGCGAATGGCTGATTCGCTGAGCTACCTGCGGATCGCGGGGAGAATTCTCACCCAGTCTCTTGCCAACCTGAATCAAATACGAGCGGTTTGAACCCGAGCCGAAATCGACCCGTAGAAACGGGACCGCAAGAGTTGAAAACGGCCAGGACAGTTTGGCGTGAAGCGCACAAATTGGAAGATTCGGATCAGATCCGGTAAGTAATTGGCCGATCAACCTTGCTGCATGGGCAACTGAGCCTAAAATGCAGACAGCAGATCTTTTGAGGTCTGTTAGGTGCAGTCACATAACACCGGCAGAGGGTTCATTTTTCGGGCACGTCTGAATCACTCAAAGACTTGTGCAGTAGCACGTCGAGATTCACGCGTTTCTCCCAGCGGCTTCACTCTTGCCGCCGAGTGGCTGTTACCGAATTGGACCGGCAGGTCGGATCGATGGATCCAGCCTGTCGGTTTTTTTTATGCGCACACCGCATTGCGATGGTCGAATTTGGCGTGGATACATCTTGTTCCGTCGACCTGGCAAAACAGAGTTTTCGCCGCATCCGGACCGATTTGAAGGCGTTCCGATGGTATTTCTTCGCAATTGACCAATGGCGAGAGGCGGCGAATGATCCTTCGTCGCCTATTGAGGCCCGAAATTTGGGTGTCGGGCGAGCTTGTCTCTCTCGTTTGCCCCATATCGGATTAGACTGGGCGGGTCGGATTCTCGGGGTGGAATCCAATTTTGATCATCGGTGACGATGCTGCTTCGTGCGATCGTCGGACCGATGTTTGCAACCGTTCCCGTATCTTGCTTCGTCTCGCGACATGAATGAACGCTCCTTTGCCGAAGCCGAGCACTTTCGTCCCATGCGATTGAGTGATCTCTGGCAAGCCGTCTATCGACATCGATTGTCGGTCGTGCTTTGGACGATTGTGCTGTTGCCCGTCCTCGTGTTTTGCGTCTTCCTGATTCCGGCCCAGTTCGATTCTTATTCACAACTGCTGATCCGGTTGGGGCGCGGTGCCGTTTCGATGGATCAAACCGCGACGCTCTCGCCGACCGTTTCGCTGCAAGACAGCCGGGCATCGCAGGTCAACAGCGTTCGCGAAATGTTGCAATCTCGCGCGATCGCTCAGAAGGTCGTCAGCGAAGTCGGCGTCGACCGAGTCTTGGAACCGCACAGCTTGCTGTCCAAGACGATGCAGAACCTCACATCGATGTTGCCCGGCGGCGACGCCAAACCAATGGGCGACTTGTCTGCCGAAGAAGTGGACGAACAGCTTGCCGAAGAAATGGCGATCAAGAAGTTTCAAGACTCAATGAATCTCTTCATGGCCAAGGACGCCTACACGATCGACTTGGAGGTTCGAACCGAGGATCCATTCCTCTCGCGAGATTTGCTGAAGGCTTTGGTTGAGGTTTACCGCGAACATCACGCGATGGCCCACAGTTCATCGGGTTCGTCGGAGTTCTTCGAAGAGCAATCGGAACTCGCCTACACACGTGCGGTTCAGGCGAAGGAAGAATTACGAGTTGCCAAAACAGAGCGAGGCATCATCGACATCGGTTCTGCACAGTCGGCCTTGCGTTCATTGATCAGCCAAGTCGAAAGCAACTTGGTCGATGTGGAACACGAATTGGCGTCGGCGGTCTCGCAGCGAGATCGTTTGATTGAGCAGATTGGTCAGCAACCCGAAACGTTGCAAACACAAACCATCCGTGGGATCCCCAAAGCAACCGGGGATTCGATGCGTCAGGCTTTGTATGACCTGGAAGTCCGTTACAAGGAACAATCGCTGAAGCTGAGTGACGACCATCCGAAATTGAAAGTGTTGCGGGAGCAGTTGGCCGCCGCGACTGAGATCGCTCAGGCAGAACAGGGCGAGCGACCTCAGACGACCGAGTCGACCAACCCGGTTCGGCAAGCGTTGGTGATGTCGCTGCAACAAACCGACACAAATCTTTCAGGGTTGGAATCCAAACGGAAGAACTTGAAGGGACAAGCTGAAAAGCTGAATGGAGAACTGACACAACTCAATCGCGATGAGGTTCAATTGGCGGAGCTGAGTTGGGAAACCAATTTGGCGGAAGCCGAGTACTTGCGGACGGCGGAGAATCGCGACAACGCTCGCTTGATTGATCGATTGTCGTCGGGTGCAGTCAGCGAAATCGCTGTGGTCCAGGAGCCTTCGCTCGGACTGAAGAAGGTCAAACCCAAACGGTCGATTTTGTTGGTCCTGGCCGCGATGTTGGCGTTGGGCTTTGGGCTGGTTCAGGCATTGATTCGCGGTTTGCTGGCGACGCCTCAATCGGCGGACATTGACTCCAATCGCAATCCACCGACCCGGCGACGAAGCGATGCGGGACATGGTCGCTACCGTGGTTCCGATGGTGTTCGCGGATTCAACAAGCCACCGGAAACAGAACCGGTGGTTGAAACCGAAGAAAACGGCGGGTTGACGGCGGTTCCTCGCTAAACGAATGTTTCCGATGCTCCGCAACACTCGACCTCATTTGCCCCATCTTCCTCGTTGACCCACGGCGCCCATCATCGCCATGCGAATCCTAGCCGTTCACAGCTATTACCGCCTTCGTGGTGGCGAGGATGTCGTGTTCGATGCCGAAACTCAATTGCTCGAATCGTTTGGCCACCGGGTCACGCGGTTCACGCGAATGAATGATTCGATGTCTGGCGCGGGAGCGATCGCGAATGCTCGGATGACCGTTTGGAATTCGGGCATCGCCGACGAAATCCACGACTTGGTGAAGCAGCAAGAAATTGAGGTGGTGCACTTCCACAATACTTTCCCGGCGATTTCTCCCGCCGCGATCAAGGCCGCTCATGATGCGGGAGCAGCGACCGTGTTAACGCTGCACAATTCGCGAATTCTTTGTGCCAAGGCAGTCTGCTTTCGCGACGGGCAACCTTGCACCGATTGTGTGTCCGCTACTTTTGCGACCCCAGCGATTCGGCATGCGTGCTTTCACGACAGCCGCTTGGCATCCGGAGTCGTCGCCGTGAAGAATTGGCTGCATCGATCCCGCAAGACTTATCAGCGTTCGCTCAACTTGGCGATCGCTCCGACGCAGTTCGTCAAAACTCGTTTTGAAGAATCGGGTCACCCGATGCCACCGATCGTCGTCAAACCTCACTTCGTCGAATCGGAATTGCCGCTCGGTGAGGGTGAAGGCGGCTACGCGTTGTTCGTCGGCCGCTTGAGCGAGGAAAAGGGACTGAAGGTTTTGTTGGATGCCTGGGAGCGACTGACTCAGCCCATTCCGTTGAAGATCATCGGAGACGGACCGCTCAAACACTTGCTGGACCAGCCGCGTGAAAACGTCGAGTATCTCGGACGGTTGGAACAGGACGCGGTCTACCAGACGATGGCCGATGCGGCGATGTTGATTCTGCCGTCTCATTGTGCGGAGTCGTTCGGCCGAGTCGTTGTCGAAGCTTTCGCATGTGGAACACCGGTTGTGTGCGCAAACCAAGGCGGTCAAGCTGAGTTGGTGCACCCGGCCGTGGGCGCTCTGTTCCAAAGCGGCGACGCCAGCGAACTTGCCTCCGTGGTGGATCGCTTTGTCGAGTACGCGGAAGAAACAATCGCGATGCGTGACGCGGCTCGTGAAGAATACGAATCCAAGTACACCGCGGCGATCAATCACGAACAGTTGCTTCAGATTTACGAACGAGCGTTGGTCGCTCGCGGGCGAAACGATGCGACTCGAGTTGCAGACTCGGATTTGCGGATCGATCTGCAGCACCCGGTTGGCTCCTCCGTAGAACCACATTTAGCCCCGACACCACTCGCAGAACCGGCGACATTTTCGCAAGCGAATTCCTCCCAATCCGAACAGGCACATGACAAACCGTTGCGTGGTCACGACGAGCTGGGACGACGGGCATCCTCTCGATCACCGCTTGGTTGATCTGCTTGTTCGCTATGAGTTGGCGGCCACGTTCTACATTCCGCGAAAGTCTCAATTGGAGACTTTGTCCGAGGAGAAAATTCGGGAGCTGAGCCAGCGGTTTGAGATTGGTGCTCACACGATGGATCATCTGGCTTTGACAACGCTTCCGGATGTCGAGGCCGAGCGTCAGATCCACGACAGCGGTGCTTGGGTGGCCGATGTGACGGGTCGACCTTGCGAAATGTTCTGCCCTCCGCTGGGAAAGTTCCAACGCGAACACGTCAACGCTATCGCACGTCATGGTTTCAACGGTTATCGCACCGTCGAGTTGTTGCAGTGCGATCCACCCAAACGCCGTGTGCGTGGTGACTACGTTCGCGGTGACAAAGGATGGCCGTTGTCATCCATGACGACTTCGGTGCAGGCACATCCGCACCCGAGGTCGGCCTACCTACGCAACGCTTTGAAGCGGGCTTCGTTTGGTCCGCTTCAACGAGCCTGGACCCTGACCGGCAACACAGACTGGGTCGGGATGGTTGCCGTGATGTTGGAGGAAGCTGCACGAACGGGCGGTGTTTTCCATCTGTGGGGCCATAGCTGGGAAATCGAAGCGAACGAACAGTGGCCAAACCTCGAGAAGGCGTTTGCAATGCTGGCGGAAGCGGTTCAATCGGGGCGTGCAGTCACCGCGACGAATGGAGAAGTCTGTTCGAGCGAAAGCCCCGCTTCCCTTTTTCGACAACTCGCATAGAGTTGAATGAGCAACGCGAGGATTCAGACGTACCACGCAATTGCTCCGTCGTCAGAAGCCGATGCGATTCACCGACCGCGAATAATCGACCTCCAATCCAACATGCCGAACGAGCAGGACATTCACGAACCGCACGTGCTGGATCACTACGAAGACCCGTATCATCGCGGGATTTTGGAATCCGCCAGTCACATGCACGAGGGGAACAACCCTCAGTGCGGCGACCGAATCGTGATCACGCTGAAGCTGGATGATTCCGCAAAAGTTTCCGAGGCTTGGTTTGAAGGTGAAGGTTGCGTGATCAGTCAAGCGTCCGCGTCGATGTTGATCGAACTGATGGAAGGCAAGACGATGGAGGAGGCAAAAGCTTTCACCGCCGACGAGATGCTGGAATTGGTCGGTCCCAACCTGGCTCCTGATTGCCACGATTGCTGCCTTCTTTCCTGGAGTATCCTGCAAGCAGCGTTGAGTTCTCCGATGGACGACGACGGTGATTCGTCCGCACCGACCGGACCATCGCTCGGGGAAGAACAGTGATAATGAGTGCGTCCCCGGCGAACCTCAGTGTCGAAAGAATTCGAGTCGACTTTCTTACCGACGACGAAGCGGTTGCTTCTGCGATCCCGATGAACGGTCCGCATCTGATCGCTATCGCGGCCGACAGCAAATCCGTGGAAGAGGTCGATGTGTTCCGGCAAGGCTTTCCAAACATGAAAGAGTGTTTTGGTGAGACAGGTCCATTCCGGCGCACACTGGCGAGTCAACCGAGCTCATGAGTGACAGCACCCAATTTTCGCTGTTCGATTCGGACGACGAAAAGCCAGCCAAAGCCGCGGCACCCAAACGCAAGGTTGCAAAGAAAGTCCGGCGGTCTTCCACCAGCGACGATGCGATTTCGATTAGCGAGCTGACGCGTCAGATCAAGTCGACGGTAGAGTCGGGCTTTCCAAGTGTTTGGGTGGCGGGAGAGATCACCGACATCGCCCGCCCTCGAAGTGGGCACCTGTACTTCACCCTGAAAGACGAACGATCGCAGATTCGTGGCGTCATGTGGCGAAGTGTTGCGGAGCGTTTGCCGTTCGACTTGGACGACGGACAAAGCGTGCTTTGCATGGGAGACGTGGAGGTCTATGCGGCGCGTGGTTCCTACCAGCTTGTCGTTCGGAAGTGCCAGCCTCAAGGAATGGGCGCACTCCAACTGGCCTTTGCACAACTGCAAGCGAAACTGCAAGCCGAGGGTTTGTTTGAACCAGAACGCAAGCGGTTGCTGCCACGGGTGCCTCGCCGAGTCGCGATTGTGACTAGCCCCACCGGCGCAGCGATTCAAGACTTTTTGCAAGCTGCTGCGCAGCGACACGCTGGGATTGAGATCGTGCTCATCCCGGCCAGTGTCCAGGGACCGGGAAGTGTCGAGGCATTGATTGATGGAATGCGGGCCGCTCACCGGATGCGTCCCCAGCCTGATGTGCTGATCGTCTCCCGAGGCGGAGGTTCACTGGAAGACCTGTGGTCGTTCAACGACGAACAATTGGTCCGAGCAATCGCGGCATCTAGAATTCCGACGGTCTCCGCGGTCGGGCACGAGATTGATGTGACGCTGGCGGACTTGGTTGCGGACGTTCGCGCATTGACACCGACCGACGCCGCGTCTCGAGTCCTGCCGGACCGCGATTCGATGGTCGCGGCCCTCGATGCACTCGGTCAGATGATGACGACCAACCTGTTCCGGCGGATTCAATCCGAACGGCAACGACTTGAAAACTGGGAATCTCGCCCGGTATTCCAAAACCCGTTTGAGCTGGTTCATGATCGCAGTCGGGACTTGGACGATTGGGACGAACGTGGACGCTCCGCGATTTGGCGGCGATTGGAACAGGCCCAAGCTAAACTAGCGACCGTTGCGGCTGCCCAGTCCGCACTTTCACCGCTCGCCGTGCTGGCTCGTGGTTACAGTGTGACGCAGACCGAGAATGGGCAAGTCGTCCGTTCCACGCAGGATGTTCTTCCTGGTGATACCTTGAGAACTCGATTGTCCGACGGCGATGTGTTTTCCGTCGTTTCGCGACAGGAATCGAACGACGACCGATCTGAACCGTCTTGAATATCAACCTCGTTTATCCCCATTAATCGAATCGACTATGACGCGTTTGCTACTGTGTGCTCTGCTTCTTGCTACGTCGTCGCTGCTGCAGGCTGAACCACCTGAATTGAAGCCGAACGCATGGCTGAACGTCAAAACTGAAGGCCAGCCAACCGCTCGACATGAGGCAGCTTTGGTCGGCTTTCAGGGCAAACTTTTCTTGTTGGGTGGTCGCCGCATCAATCCGGTCGATGTCTACGATCCCGAGACCAATGTTTGGACGACAAAGTCTGAGACGCCGTTGGAACTGCATCACTTTCAAGGCGTGGTGGTTGGTGACGCGATCTATTTGATGGGAGCGATGACGGGCCCCTATCCAAAGGAGACTCCGCTCGAGAAGGTGGTTGTCTATCATCCCAAAGAAGACCGATTCGACTTCGTTCATTCCATTCCCGAATCACGACGTCGCGGCGGGGCCGGTGCAATCTATCGCGACGGTTGGATCTATTTGGTTGGTGGCATCACGAATGGACACGTCGACGGATGCCGAAGCTGGTTCGATCGGTATAACCCGAAGACGGGTGTGTGGGAGATCCTGCCTGACGCACCTCATGAACGCGACCACTTTCAAGCCGCGGTGATCGGCAATCGGCTGTATGCGGCGGGCGGGCGAGTGACGTCGAAACGCGATAACGCGGTCTTCTCGCAAACGATCAGCAAGATTGATGTTTACGACTTTGACGCGGGGCGGTGGTTGCCGCCGGAGGAATGCCCCGATCTACCGACCGAGCGTGCTGGGAACAGTGTGATTGCGATTGCTGGCCAGCTGGTCGTTGGCTGCGGCGAGAGCGCGAACCAGAAAGAAGCTCACGATGAAGTCGAAGTCTTCAACCCTGCAACGAGCGAGTGGAAAACGTGGCCGTCGATGAATCGAGGGCGACACGGAACGGGCTTGGTCGTGATTGGCGATTCGCTGTTCACCGCCTCGGGTAGTGGCAATCGAGGCGGCGGCCCGGAACTGACTACGACTGAACGATTGGTGCTACCAAAGTAGCCCTGGATAGCCTATTTGCGGTCGGCGCCCTCGCTCCCGCCAGACTCATTGGCCGGCTGGATCGCGGCGGGCACTTTGCGTGAGATCGGCTGATGCGGCGCAAGCTTGCCATTCATCAGCACCGGATAGAGACTCTGCTTAGGCATGGGACCAACCCATCCGCCCCCAATACTGTTTCGCTTCGCGACTGGATCATAGTGAACTCGATACTGAACAACCCAGTACCAGCGGTCTTTCTCAGCACGAACCAGTGTTGCACCTGCTAAATCGAAAACGAATGTGTCGTTCCTGCCATGGGGTGCAATTCGCTTGTGGAATGCTGCCGCAATCTGAATGGCATCCGCGGCCGAAACTGGAAGTTGCCCCGATCCGGGCGTCCAAGCCGGCATTGTCTCCAATGTCTCTTCCGTGACCGAGAAGACCACCTTTGCGTCGACAGGACGAAATTCTTTGGCGTCTAGCGATGAACAAAGCATGGCAACGAAGAAGAAGACCGCGAACGTTCTCATGAAATGACTCCGAAGGAAGATCGATTGTTTACTGTCCAAACTCAGAAGCCGTGTCGCTAAGTTGGAGCTTCGAAATGACCACTTCTCCGAACGAATTTTCCTCGTCTCCCTTCTTTGGATTCGATTGGGTGTAGCAACCCGCTTTGAAGTAGCAGCCTTTTCGAGCCACCTTCCAATCCATCACTTCCTCCCCGTTGTAAGAGACCCGAACGTGCCCCTGACCGGCTCGGATTTCAAGCTCGAATGGCGTGCCGAGTTGGTAGTGACGGTCGATCATCACGTCTCCGATTTTGTTGCGCTCGACAAATAGCTTTTCACCCTCCAAACGCACCATCATCAAGTCATCTTCGGCATCATGAATCTGTGCGCACACGACGTGACGTTTCTTGGCTGGAGTCGCTGTGATGGCAACCTTCATCGACAGGGTGTGGATCGTATTCTCCTCCGTGCCCCAATCCGCCCGTGTCACGCCATCCGGCGACATCTCTCTGAGTTCAGAGCGTGGAAAGCTGGATCCCTTCGTAGTCACTCCACCGCAGTGAGCACGGAAGACGACACCGTGTGAATCGGTGACGTGAAAGTATTCTGGATTGGAAAAAGTATCGAGTTCCGGTTGCCGGATCTCGTCTGGCTTTCCTTCGCCTTCAGCTCCGATCGGCAGCGTCAACCGCCAGCGGGATAGATCGAGAACTTCCGCGGGTGACTGAGCCACAACGGTCGGTAGACAAACGAGCAACAGACAAGGCGATAGAATCAAACGCATTCGAGTATCCGGCGGGTCATTCCCTTGTTGCGAGCAATCTTCGCAAAATCGATTCGGCTCGCATTCAATCGCCTATCATAACGCAGATGTCACGTTCTTTGGTGTATCGCTTCAGGGCCCGAGTGACCTCATGACGACCGCAACCATCCAGGCTACAAAGACGGGAACGCAAGTCAGAACCGTCCACCAATCGAGATCCCGCTTTACCATCCCACGAAAGAACGCGATTGCAAGCAATACAACCGGTATCCCCAACGCGATTTCGAAGTACCAATTCAGCACGGTCCGTGGAAACGATGCAATACTATCCACGTTCAACACGGCAACGATCGCAAGGTCAAAAACCAAGAATCCCACCCATGCCAATCGCCAGGTCAGATGTTGCTGACGTGATTGAATGATTGCCAGAATTAGAACCGGCAGTCCAAACAAGTAGCCCAAGCGTGCCGAGAACTGTTCGTACCAAATTCCAAGAACGTAGCCCGCTGTATTTGAGTTCCCCGCCTGCGGATCAACCAAGAATCTGAGAGCAACAGTACTGGACGCGAAGAAATCAAGTGTCCAATCTAAAAGACACATCGTCGCAAAGAGTAAAGCCAGCGTTTTGCCGGGGCTGTTCCAAAAAGGCTTTGAACGAATCGCCAGAAGATAGACCGACAGACTCATCCCATAGACGCAGGCGACTAGAACATCCATCCCGTTGATCCGAGCAGCGGATTCCGCTCCTCTCCAAGCCCAATCCGGCACATGCCGCATGACCGAGAGCCCTCGGTTGATGGCAAACGCAACTGCGATCCCCGCAGTGATCAGCATCAGCTCGTAGATGCCGAGTCGCCGCGTGTCCTTTTTCGCATCTGTATCGATCTGCGACACGCTCATTTGAAAGTCGATCCAGACTGAAGCGACAGAGTTTGTTGGCACGAAGAACTTCTCACTATTCTTCGCGTCTCATACTCCACTCTAACGCAACTGGCTCGAATCAGATGCCGATTGCTTCTGGGTTCGGAAGGAAACAATGAGGTGCTTTCCATCGGGAGTGTGGATCGGATCTGAGGCCGAAACGTCGTCTGGAATGCCATCAAACGTTTGCAAGGACTCAAGCAAATCAATGGAAACAGAAATCGGAAGAATTCGGTCTCCAATCGTTCCCGACATCAAGAACGAATTTCCGTCCGGTTTCCAGTCGTACGAACTGCCATGAATCAGACTTGCTCCCATCGTATCACCAGTCCGAACGGTCAGCGATGAGATTCCTTGGTCCACCTGAATCACTCCCGTTGCCAACTCAGCGGTGTCTTTCAATGGGCCTCCAAACACAACTCGGCGTGAGTCATCCTTTGCCCATTCGAACTGGAAACTCAATTCGCCGAAAGGCGATTCGTCGGGTGAAAAGACGTTGGTTGTCGTTTCGCTTTCGATGTCAAAGAGTCGAAGGCAGTTTTTCGCAACTGGAACCCCCGTCGACTTCTCGCCGCCGTAAAACACAATCGACTTTCCGTCCGGTGACCATCGTCCTCCCCATGCACCTCGGTGGGCAACCATCTTTTTGTTGCCGCCATCGATGTCCATCATCCAAACAGATGTTCCTTCGGCACCATCGGTATTGGTGTACCGACGTTGGCGACTGAAAACCAACCGCTTTCCGTCTGGCGAGAACGACGGCAGTTCACCATCAATGACATTGATCGCGTCGTCGCCATCAAAGTCGACAATGACGATTCGCGATTGCTGCGACGTTCGCGTCGAATCGTAGGTCACAGCATCAAACGCGATGTGTTTGCCATCCGCCGAGATTTCCGGCGTTCCTTGGTGGTCAAATCGATCCCTCAGTTCTTCATCGGTGACCAGAGGCCGAATGGGAGTCCCGTCGGTCTCGCACAGGTGCAGAATTTGCCGTTCTGGCCGAGTTGGATCGACATCCAACGCGTCATTGCCGACCGACAAAGACGAGCATAAGAACAGACCGGACACCACACAGGTGATTGTGATAGATTCTCGCAAAGATCGCACGGTACAGCATTCCCTTGTGTTGACACCCAAGACCCGACCGCGAACTCAACGCAGCCCCTCAGAAGGGTTTTGCAATAGACCCTTCGGGCCGTATCGTATCAACTTTCCCTCGCCTAGTGGGAACCGAGAATCGCCGATTTCGCGTTCGCAACCGTGAAATTTGGATGGAGATTGGACTCCATCGCGGAAGCTATTGTTCGTTGCTTGCCAACGTCTTTTCGACGAAGTGAGTCCCGAGAATCTCCGATGGTGGAATCGGACGGCCGTACAGGTAGCCTTGGACTTCTGTGAATCCATGCTCGACCACGCAACGCATTTGTTGCTCGGTCTCGATCCCTTCCGCGGTCGTTGACATCCCCAAACACTTGCCCAAATTGGCGATCGTGCTGACGATTGCCATCGCATCGGCTTGGTGCAGGTTCTGAACGAAGGAACGGTCCATCTTCAGTTTGTCAAAACGGAATCGCTGCAGGTAGCTGAGCGAGGAATAGCCCGTCCCGAAGTCATCCAATGCGATCTGAACGCCGAGATCACGAAGAGCGTGAAGCTGATCCAGAGCATTCAAACTCTCACCGAGAAGTACTGACTCGGTGATTTCAATTTCGAGTCGATTGCCGGAGATGCCAGATTCTTTGATGGCGTAGGCAACGCTCGCGGGCAAAGTCCCACCTCGGAACTGGATGGCAGAGACGTTGACGGCAACACGCACATGTTCGGGCCAGTTGCAGGCTTCTTGGCATGCTTTGAGAAGGACCCAATCGCCGATTTGCCGGATCAGTCCCGTTTCTTCGGCTAAAGGAATGAAATCCAACGGCGGGACAAGTCCGCGCTCCGGGTGTTGCCATCGAAGCAATGCCTCAAACGAACAAACCTGACTCGTGTCGGGCGTTAGCAACGGTTGGAAATGGAGTAGAAACTCATCGTTCGCGATCGCCGCACGAAGGCTGGCTTCCATCATCTGACGGTGCCGCAGTTGTTGGTCCATTCCCTTCTCAAAGTAGCGAGCGCAGTCTCTCCCGTCTGCCTTGGCCCGATACATTGCAATGTCGGCGTTGCGAATCAGTTCGTCCGCGTCGCGACTTCCATCTGGTGAACCGCAAATACCGATGCTAGCCGTGACGCTGAATGGAATCCCGTCCAACAAAACGGGCTCTGCAACCGACGATTGAATTCCGTCCGCAATCGATTCAATCGTGCGTTGAGTTGGATTGTTGTCGAGCACAACAGCGAACTCGTCGCCGCCCAATCTTGCGACCAACCCCGAGGTCCCAACGACGGCTGACAAGCGGTGTCCGACGATTCGAATCAGCTCATCGCCGGCGGGATGGCCGAGCGTGTCATTGATCAGCTTGAATTGATCCAAGTCGATGAGCAACACCGCCGGAGGATGTGAGTCCGCGTCGGCATGAGCCAACGATTCGCGAAGGCGGTCATTGAACTTGCTGCGATTGGCCAGACCCGTCAATCCATCGTGCAGCGCAACACGCTCCAGTTCAGCGGTGCGGACTCGGACCAGTTCTTCCAATTCACGATGCTTGAGTCCAGCGGCGCGAGCCGAATCCCATTTGCAAGTCAATGCGACCGCGATTTGCAGCACTTCCACATCGTCAAACGGCTTCTTCAGAATCAGCAAGTTCTCCGTGTGTCCCAGCACGGAAACGGCGTCCTCCCAAGAGTGATCGCTGTAGGCGGTGCAAATGACGATTTGTAACTCTGGATCCAGTTTCCATAGCTCGCCAATGGTTTGCAAGCCATCCATTCCCGGCGGCATGCGCATGTCAACAAAAGCGAGCGAGTAACGATCGTTTTGTTCGACCGCCAACTGCGCCATTTTGACCGCGTCCAAACCTTGATGCGCCGAATCGAATCGCAACCCTTCGTCAGGGCTATCATCCACTTCGTCTTCTAAATCAAAGTCATCAATGTCTGGAAGGGCCGCCGGTGCGGGCGCGAAGATCTTGCGAAAATCCGCGTGTATCGACGGGTTGTCATCAACGATCAGGACTCGGTGCGATTTGCTCAACTTCAAAGTATTCATACAGCTACCTCAACATTCTTCGCGGCATTTTTGTCTTGGTCGATGATCGGCAAGTTCAGTTCAAAGCGCGCACCGCAGCCGAGGCCTTCGCTCAACGCGGTCAACTTTCCACCCATTTCACCGGCGGTGTTGGCACTGCTATGCAATCCGAACCCGTGTCCGTTCGTTTTGGTGGTGTACCCGTGCTGGAAGATCTGCTGAAGATTCTCAACCGGGATACCGGCCCCGTTGTCAATCACAGAAATCGTGTTGGAGACCTCATCGCATGTTGCACGGACGATGATTTGCGGATCCGAGACTTTGTGCTCGACCAAAGAGTCTTTCGCGTTTTTGATCAGGTTGATCACGATCTGCAAAAACCGGTGTTTATCCGTCGTAATCATCTTTTCACCTTCGTCCAAATCCAGCGTGATCTGGATGTTGTGGTTCATGAGTGACGCTTTGTTTGCAGCCAGGGCATCTTCGATCAAACCACGAAGGTCAAGCTCTTGAATCAGTTCGGATGAACGCGCCATGGATTGCTGGGCCGCAACGATCTCTTTGATGTGCTCAATATTTTTGACGAGATCCAACAACTCAACATCGATCGTTTGCCGTTCGCCACTTAAAGCACTCGTGACTCGCTGAACGTAAGCAGGGATCTTCTTTCCACGTTGATCCGTCGAAACAAATTCAGGGAACGTGTTTTCATGCTCGGCGATCAGCGCAGACACCTTTTCGAGATTGGCCAGGGCACTCTTCGAGTACTGGTTGCGAATCACGGAGACCGAAACGTTGACACTGTTCAGGATGTTCCCAACGTTGTGGAGAACCCCGGTGGCGATCTCCGCCATGCCTGCTTGTCGCGAAACATCGAGCAGTTCTTGATGAAGCCTGACCTTCTCTTGTTCCTGCTGGACTCGATCGGTCGCATCGGCTTCAATCGCAATGAACCGACGAACAACGCCGTCGGATTCGTGGATCGGTCGCACTTCGATGTCCACCCAGTACGGGATGCCATCTTTTCGATAGTTGATCGTTTGGACGTTGAAACCGGTTTGGCTGGCAATCGCTTCTCGCATCACCGAGCAAACCTGCGGGTCGGTCATCGATCCGTGAAGGAAGTCGGACGGACGTCTGCCGATGACTTCCTCAGCGGCGTACCCAGTGATTCGCGTGAACCCTTCGTTCACCCATTCAATCGTTGCGTCCGCGTCAGTGATGATGACAGCATTGTCGGTGTAGCGTGCGACGAGAGCGAGCTTCTCCGTTTCGGCGGTTTGCGCCGCGAGCAAATCGTATGCTTCGGACAGTTCCTTGGTTCGCTCGGCAACTTGTTGATCGACGGACCGCTTTGCGAATTCAATTTCAGTTTGACGAGCACAGAGTTCCCACACCTCTTTCCTCAACCGGTAGCAACCCGGTGCTAAGAATGCGACTTCGAACAGTACCCAGGCAGCATGTTCCATCCACCGGTACGGACTCTCGGTCATAATGCCAAAGACTGACAAAGGATAAAACACGCCCCGGACGAAGTGATCCATCGCGACGACCGCCGTGGCACTGATCAGAATCCGCCAATCCCGATAGATGCTAAGAATCGCGAGCGAAGCAAAAACGTGAAAGTGAGTTTCGATCCGGCCACCGGACAAGTGAATCAGCAACGCCGACCAAAGCATTTGCACGACCGCGACGACATGGCGTGTCGATGCTTCACGAGGAAACATCCGCATCCACAGAATCGCGAATCCGGACAAGGACATTCCGATCAGAAACGCTGCCCAAACGTGAACGTGGACCTCGTTGCGTTGTCCAATCCATGTCAGTGGTGAAAGGAACGCGGCGAATGCCAATCCCAACGCCCACTGTCCGATCATGATCCAGGTCATGAATCGGTGGACCCACAAGCATTCATGCTCGTAGCGTTTTTGAAACAATTCGTTTGTTGCTGCGATGCCCGCTGGACTTTGCATGATCAGGCACCTTCGCTGGGGCTAACGATTGCACATCCAAAGACCGGCCATTCAACACGCTGGTTTGATTCGCCGTTGATGCTGTTCAGGAACGCGGCGCCGGAGTCGCAGGTTCCCTCGTGCCCACGTGAAGGTGTGATACCACCGCTGAATCTCAGCTTTGCGTCGTTGTAGACGAGCACATGTCCCGATGTTGCTACATCAAACTGCCGAGATGCCTTCGCATCATGGTCAGCAACAATGGATACATTGCCAAACGACCGCAATTTGTCAGTCGTTTCCGATTCAATCCAACTATCAGTTTTGCCGGATGGAATGAATGCGTATGCGACGATGTTTGGTTGCGACGCGAATGATGCGATCATCCTTTCCATGCATCGAATCGTCGCTCGCGTGCATGGGCAATGCGGATGATAAAAGATCAAAACCGTTGTTTGATCAGCACCTCGGAATGATTCCTCTCCTAACAAGCTGCACGGCAACAACTCCGGCACGGACTGGCCGACGTGGCCAGGTTGACTGGAGTACGAAACCAGCTGTGTCATTCCTATCAACCCTGGCAAGAGCAGCATTGAGAGAGCAATTTTCCAACCCATGGATGCGATCGACCTAACGACAAGGCACTGTTCGACTCGGGCAGGCTGACGACCATGCTGGTCGCTAAAGATCGTTGCGTGCCCACTCTATTGAGTAAGAACTTTGCACGTGGTAAACGACGCGGTTGGTGCGGATTGCGTTGCGACTAGCAAATGGACCATTTCGGAGGCCGATCTGTCCGATCATACCGACGTTGCTACCCATGCCGCGAAGCAGAACCACCCGTGATACAGTGCGTGAATCCCGCCACATCCGGTGGTTCGATTGCAGAGTAGTTTGGACTACACACGCTCTGCGGCTTGACGCAAAACCAGTTTCGCCTAGTCTGACTGGCCGACCAGCGCAGCGACCCACCATGAGCGGACATGGCGTGGCGATGCATTCGGTCACTCCACGCAACAACGTGATTCCCAAATGCTAGGAAGCAGATGGCTAGGCGTCGAACTTGTTGAAGTCAGCCAGCACGAAAAACTCATTTCGGCAGTAGGTTCTGCCTGCGCAATCTACTGCGTCTTCTATGTCACCAGTCTTTGCCTGCCAACGATGGCGGCGGCTGGCGTGATCGCTTCCATGGGAGCCAGCGCGGTTTTGTTGTACGCGGTCCCACACGGACCGTTGTCTCAGCCGTGGCCTTTGATCGCCGGACACACGATCTCCGCTTGCGTCGGCGTGACGTGCTATCAGTGGATCAGCAACCCAGCCGTGGCAACCGCCCTCGCGGTCGGAATTTCGATCGGCCTGATGTACCAACTTCGCTGCATCCATCCTCCCGGAGGCGCGACCGCTTTCACTGCCGTCATGGGAGGCGAAGCGGTTCACGAATTGGGATACGCGTATGTGCTTTACCCAATTTTGGCGAACGTCGCATTGATGCTCGTCCTTGCAGTTCTCATCAACGCACCGTTCCGCTGGCGCCGGTACCCTGCTGGGTTGTTTCGATCACCGGTTGCGATAGAAGAGAATGAAAACGCCGTTGCCTACCCTACTCATGAGGAAGTGCTGTCAGCTATCCGTTCGTTGGATTCGTTCGTCGACGTCAGCGAAGAAGACCTGATCTGTCTCGTGCAACGGTTCGGCAAATTGGACGAGTCCCTGTTCCAACCCGGCGACGCTTCGAAACACAAAGTATCTTTGAGCGAACCGGAAAAACGTGCTCTCGAGCTGACCCAATGTGACGATGAAGTCTTGCGATAGGCAGGCGGTTCTCCTCGTAAGCAGGTAGGCAGAATTGATCGGGTAGAACCTCACGTAGTTGAGTCTCTCTGAGACTCGCAAATGACAGCGTCTCGGAGAGACGCCGCTACGTGATCAAGCCCAAAGACTCCCGCTCACGTGCTTAAGCACTTTCACCTGCGGAAGTCGTTGGCGTCGATGTTGTGACGCTTCAATAGCTTGTTCATTCCTTGGCGAGACAATCCGGCTTGGCGTGCCGCGCTGGCTATGACGCCTTGATGCTTTTCCAACAGTTGCAACAAGTAGGCACGATCAGCCGTGTCGAGAGCGATGTCTCGCGACACCTCAGCCAAATCCAATGTTTCGGGTTGTGGATTGTGGAGCGAATCTCGAAGTGGTTTGGGCAGATCGGTCGGCTGAATGACTCGGTCCGTCGCGAGAGCGACCGAACGCTCAACAACGTTGCGAAGCTCACGAATATTTCCCGGCCATCGATAGTTCCGAAAGCAATCCAGCGTTTCCGCGGCAAAC
This sequence comes from Rhodopirellula bahusiensis, assembly GCF_002727185.1. Lineage (NCBI taxonomy): Bacteria > Pseudomonadati > Planctomycetota > Planctomycetia > Pirellulales > Pirellulaceae > Rhodopirellula > Rhodopirellula bahusiensis. The sequence continues at coordinate 2,499 of NZ_NIZW01000004.1, read as the reverse complement.
GAACTCGGACTATCACCGGAACGCTGATACTTCTTCAGAAACGCATTTGCCAACAGAATCACATCGTCACCACGTTCACGCAGCGGCGGCAGTTCAATGTGCACAACCGCCAATCGGTAATACAAATCGTGACGAAACCGATCCGCGTCGACTTCCGCCTGAAGGTCGCGGTTGGTGGCGCAGACAAATCGAGTGTTCACACGAATGGGTTGACTGTCACCGACTGGGGTGAAGGTTTGTTCCTGAATGACTCGCAATAGTTTGGCCTGCGAAGACAATGGCAATTCACCCAGTTCGTCAATGAATGCGGTTCCTCTGTCGCACGCTCGCAACAATCCCGCCTGATCTTTCACCGCACCGGTGAAAGATCCTTTGATGTGACCAAACAAGGCGGACTCAAACAGAGACTCAGGAATGGATGTGCAATCGATGACCTGCATCGCGTTCGCTCGGCGATGGCTTCGGTGGTGAATTGCATTGGCGATGACTTCTTTTCCCGTCCCGCTCTCGCCGGTGACCAGAACGTTGGTGTCGCTCATCGCAACTCGCTCGACGATCTCTAAAACCTCTTGCATCTTCGAACTGTTGCCCAAAATTCCAAGTTCATTCGGCCACGAGGTTGGACCGTCAGACTCGGTGTCGCTATTCACCGGATCTGACGACGCACTTCGTTCATTCTTCAGATGCTGACCGGCCTGGGAAAGCGAACGTTGGACCGCGATCAGCAGATCCTCCAACTTCACCGGCTTCAGCAAGTAGTCCGTGACGCCCAAGCGAACGCTCTCGATAGCGGAAGGCAATGATGGTGCTCCAGTAATGACGATCATCGGGACATCGGAATGTTTCGTTCGTCCTTCTTTCAGGAGTTCGAACTTCAGGTTTCCCGGCATGTTCAGGTCGGAAAGGATCAAATCGAACGGATGCTCATTCAACACGGAAATGGCATCGTTCGCATCCTCAACGCACAGGCACTCGAAACCTTCCTCCCGTAGAAATTCGGCCGTCGTTTCACGAAAGAGCGGTTCATCGTCGGCGATCAAGATGCGCTGCATGGTGTTTGTAATCACTTCGCTTCCGGCTCCGTCTTCAAAAGTCTTGGAAGTTGAACGCAAAACGTCGTGCCCTCGTTTGGCTGACTGGTGACTTCGATCGTTCCCTGCATTGCTTCGACCAATCCGCGAGTGACGGAGAGCCCCAATCCCATTCCTTGCCCAACGGTTGTGGTCTTCGTGCTGAAAAAGGGATCAAAGATGGCACCAATCACGTCCGCTTCAATTCCGCATCCATGATCGTTGACTCGCACGACCAATCGATCTCCATCAGCACGCACGTCCAATCTCACCGTTTGCTCTGCCGCTGAGGCCTGAATCGCGTTGTGAATCAGATTCAAAAGGATCTGTTTCAACTCCCCTTCGCGAAGCAGAACCTGATTCATTTCCAATTCGTTTGTGGCCGGCAAAGGTTCGCAGCGCAGTTGCACCTCCACTTTGCATTTTCGTGACATGGGCATCGCCAAGGAAATCAATTCGTCCAAACACCGACGAATATCAAAAATGACCGCTAGCTGTTGGCTCGGACGATACAGTTGGAACATCTGGTGCGTGATGCCACGGATTCGTTCAATCTCACCATCGATCAAATCGAGTTTGTCGTAGTGCTTCACATTCGACGGCAGATGCCGTTTCAAAAGTGCAAATGCGTTGCGAATCCCGGCCAGCGGGTTGTTGATCTCGTGAGCGACGCCGGCGGCAAGTTCTCCCAGCGCGGCGAGCTTCTCCATCTTGAGTCGATGCTTTTCTAGCTGAGCAATCTTGGCTGTCCGCATCTGTACCAAGTGTTCCAATTCGGCGTTCTGTTCCCGCAGTTGTTCACGCATTTGACGACGCTCGGTCACATCGCGAAAACTTGCCCGGAATCCTAGTGAATTGCCTTCGCGGTCAGTCATGGGCTGCCAAGATACGGCGACCCATGAGGTGGATTGATCACGATGCAAGACTTTGAACTCGACGTTGTTTCCAGTGCTCCCCTTGGATGCTTCCTCCAAGTGACGCCCCATGCGTTCGCGATCTTCTGCGGCAATCATCGGCAATGGGTAGTCATCCATCGCGAGGCATTCTTTGGGTGTGTATCCGGTGAATCGCTCGACCGCTTGGTTCACCCACACAACCTGACCGTTGGCGGATTGCCAACTTTCCCAGTCCACCGTGCTTTCGGCGATTGCACGAAAGAACTCCGGCGGGATCGATTGCCCGCGACGAGGAAGGACTTGTGCCGGTAGGTCGTGTCTTTGCGTCATGAACTCATCGTAGTTGATATCGAGTCTCCGCCGGCAAAATGGCGGGTGAACAAACGCCGTCACTGGATTGTTCCACTTTGCGAGGGAACATGGTTCGCAACAACCTTTCCACCTAGTGCCTCCGGAACGATTTTGTGCCGCTTGATGACCTCATTTTCACCAGATCCTCAAGCAGCCAGAAGCGTGCCCTGATAGGTCCACTT